>NZ_JBEXVF010000031.1:0-101582 GCF_040629235.1 Amycolatopsis sp. NPDC005961
CGCCGAGCGAGACGTCCTTGATGGTGCCGACTTCGTACAGCGTGACCGTGCCGGGACCGGCGATGGCGCGGCCCGGCTCGCCGGCGATGCGCGGCACCGGCAGGCCCGCGTACGCGCACTCCTTGCGGACGATCTCGCGGATCTGCGTGATCATCTGCGCCGGCGGCGGCGGGTTGTCCTTCTCGGTGTAGGCGATGCCGAAGCCACCGCCGAGGTCGACCAGGATCAGCTGGTCGAGCAGCTCGGGGCCGTGCTCCTTCGCGAGGTCGGCGAGCAGCCCGACGACGCGGCGGGCGGCGACCTCGAAGCCGTCGGCGTCGAAGATCTGCGAGCCGATGTGGCTGTGCAGGCCGACGAGCTTGAGCGAGCGCGCGTTGAGCACCCGGCGCACCGCCTCCGCGGCGTCGCCCCCGGCCAGCGAGAACCCGAACTTCTGGTCCTCGTGGGCGGTCGCGATGAACTCGTGGGTGTGCGCTTCGACGCCGACGGTGACCCGGATGAGCACCGCCTGCACGACGTCGTGGCGCGCGGCGATGTCGGCCAGCCGGGCGATCTCGAAGTACGAGTCGAGCACGATCGTGCCCACCCCGGCGACAACCGCGGCCTCGAGCTCCGCGGGCGACTTGTTGTTGCCGTGGAAGGTGATCCGCTCGACCGGGAAGTCCGCGCGCTGCGCCACGGCGAGCTCGCCGCCGCTGCAGACGTCGAGGCTCAGTCCCTGCTCGGCCACCCAGCGGGCGATCTCGATGGACAGGAACGCCTTCGACGCGTAGTGCACGAGCGTCGGGTCGTCGAACGCCTCGGCGTAGTCGGCGCAGCGGGACTTGAAGTCGGCCTCGTCGACCACGAACAGGGGCGTGCCGTGCTTCTCGGCGAGCTCGCGGACGTCGACCCCGGCGATCCGGACGACGCCGTCGGCGGCGCGGAAGGTGTTGCGGGGCCACACCTTCGCGGGGAGCTTGTCGAGCTCCTCGGCCCCCGACGGCTGGAGCCCGGAGGTGTCGGCGTGGGGGTAGACGTCGGCGTGCCTGGGGCCCGCGGGGTGAGCCATTTCTTACATCCGTTCCGGAGCGGAGACACCGAGGAGCGCGAGGCCGTTCGCCAGGACCTGGCGGGCGGACTCGCACAGCGCGAGGCGGGCGTACGTCAGAGGGGTCGCCTCCTCGTCGCCCATGGGCAGCACCCGGCCCACGGTGTAGAACTTGTGGTAAGCGCCCGCGAGTTCTTCGAGGTAGCGCGCGATCCGGTGCGGCTCCCGCATTTCGGCGGCGCGACGCACGGTTTCCGGGAACTCGCCGATGGTGCGGATCAGGTCGCCCTCGGCGGGCAGCGTCAGGAGTCCGAAGTCGACGTCCGAAGTGGATTTGATGCCGAGGTCGGCCGCGTTGCGCTGCAGGGACGCCAGCCGCGCGTGCGCGTACTGGACGTAGTAGACGGGGTTGTCGTTGGAGTGCTTGCGCAGCAAGTCCAGATCGACGTCCAAAGTGGAGTCCACGGAGTAGCGGATCAGCTCGTAGCGGGCCGGGTCGACGCCGACGGCCTCGACGAGGTCCTCCATGGTGATCACGGTGCCCGCGCGCTTGGACATCCGCACCGGCTTGCCGTCGCTGACCAGGTTGACCATCTGGCCGATCAGCACCTCGACCGTCGCCGGGTCGTCGCCGAACGCGGCGGCCGCGGCCTTGAGCCGGGCGATGTAGCCGTGGTGGTCCGCGCCGAGCATGTAGATGCACAGGTCGAAGCCACGGTTGCGCTTGTCCTTGAAGTAGGCCAGGTCGCCGGCGATGTAGGCCGGGTTGCCGTCCTGCTTGATGACGACGCGGTCCTTGTCGTCGCCGTACTCCGACGACTTCAGCCACCAGGCGCCGTCTTCGAAGTACAGGTTCCCGGAGTCCTTCAGCTGCTGGACGGCGGCGTCGACCGCGCCGGACTCGTGCAGCGAGTTCTCGTGGAAGTAGACGTCGAAGTCGGTGCCGAACTCGTGCAGGCTCTGCTTGATCTCGGTGAACATCAGGTTGATGCCGATCCGGCGGAACGTCTCGTGCCGCTGCTCCTCCGGCAGCGAGAGCGCGCTCGGCTCGGCCTTGATGACCTCGGCGGCGATGTCGTTGATGTACCCGCCCGCATAGCCGTCCTCCGGCGCGGGCTCGCCCTTCGCGGCGGCGATCAGGGACCGGACGAACCGGTCGATCTGGGTGCCGGCGTCGTTGAAGTAGTACTCGCGGGTGACCTCGCCGCCCTGCGCGCCCAGCACCCGGCCCAGCGCGTCGCCGACCGCGGCCCAGCGGGTGCCGCCCAGGTGGATCGGGCCGGTCGGGTTCGCCGAGACGAACTCGAGGTTGATCTTCGTGCCGGCCAGCGCGTCCCCGCGGCCGAACGCGGCGCCGGCCTCGAGCACCTGGCGGACGATGTCGCCCTGCGCGGCCGCGGCGAGCCGGAAGTTGAGGAAGCCGGGGCCGGCGACCTCGGCCGAGGCGACGCCGTCGTCCGCGGAGACCGCTTCGGCGAGCGCTTCGGCGAACTCGCGCGGCTTCAGCCCGGCCTTCTTGGCCACCTGCAGGGCCAGGTTCGTCGCGTAGTCGCCGTGGTCGGGGTTGCGCGGGCGTTCGATGGTCACCTGCTCCGGCAGCACGGCGTCGTCGATGCCGCGTGCGGCGAGCACCTGCACGGCGGAGCTGCGGACCAGGTCGGCGAGAGCGGCGGGAGTCACTCGTCGAATTCTAGGTGTGCCCTGGTGGGGCGCTCGCATCGGTCTCGGCCACGTCACGGCGGGCATCCACGTGAGGCGTTAACGGTGATCAGACGGCCGGTCTCTACACTGGCCGGGGCGGGAATCCGTCCGCAGCCACCAGAGGGAGAACGCGGGAGCCATGGCGAACGGGACAACTCGGAAAAAGGGGTCGGCGGTGAAGGCGGCCCGCGGTTCCGTGGTGAGCAAGAAGGGCACGCCGTGGGGCACGATCATCGCCGTCGTGGCCATCGTCGCACTGGCCGGCGCCGTGATCACCTACTACATGGTGGCGTCCGCGCCGAAGCGTGAGCAGAAGGACCGCGAAGCCGCGGCCGCGTCGTTCGCGCCGACGGCGTCCGACCCGGACCCCTCCAAGCGCATCCCCGGCGTGGTGACGGCCACCTACACCGGCAGCGTGCACGTGCTCCCGACCGAGCGCGTCGCCTACGACAAGACCCCGCCGTTCGGCGGCCCGCACGACGGTTACTGGGCCACCTGCACCGGCACGGTGTACCCGAACGCCGTCCGGACCGAGAACATGGTCCACGCGCTGGAGCACGGCGCCGTCTGGATCGCCTACAACCCGCAGCAGATCACCGGGGACGCGCTGAACCTGCTGAAGGTCCGCGCCGAAGGCAAGCCGTACACGATGCTGTCGCCCTACCCGGGCCTCGACAAGCCGATCTCGCTGCAGTCCTGGGGCCACCAGCTGAAGCTGGACGCCGCCGACGACGCCCGGATCGACGAGTTCATCGCCGCGCTGCGCAGCAACCCGAACGGCGTCTACCCAGAGGTCGGCGCCTCCTGTGACGCCCTCGGCCCCGGCCAGTTCGACCCGGACAACCCGCCGCCGTTCGACCCGTCGAAGCCGGGCCCGGACGCCAAGGCGATGGACTACAAGGGCAGCACGGGTGCGCAGGCCGACCAGACCGGCGGCATGGGCCAGCAGCAGCCCGCTCCTTCGACCGGCGCCCCGGCGCCTTCGGCGACGCCCACCAAGTGAGCACCGAAGCCGACGTCGAGACCGACGCCCCCGAGCAGCCGACCTGGTCCCGCTGGGTGATCATCGGCGGGACGCTGCTCGCGGTGCTGCTCATCGGCGCGACGGCGGGGATGTTCCTCACCCGCACCATCGACGACGACCCCGCCGCCGCCACTCCGGCGGTGGGGTCGGTCGAGGTCGGTTTCTCCCAGGACATGTCGACGCACCACCTGCAGGCCGTCACGATGGCCGGCTGGGCGCGCGACCACTCGACCGACCCGGAGATCCGCCAGCTCGCCTTCGACATCGAGCGCACGCAGCTCGAGCAGGTCGGCCGGATGAAGGGCTGGCTCATGCTGTGGGACCAGCCGGAGCAGGCCATCGGCGCGCCGATGAAGTGGATGACCGAGCCGATGGCGGGCCACGACGGCATGGCGATGGGCACGTCCTCGGTCAACCCGGGTGCCGGTGCCCTGATGCCGGGCATGGCGACCGAGGCGGAGCTGGCCAAGCTGCGCTCGCTGTCGGGCAAGGAGCTGGACGTGTACTTCCTCCAGCTGATGCTCCGCCACCACCAGGGCGGCACGGCGATGGCCCAGTACGCGGCGTCGCACTCCTCGATGCCGGCGCTGCAGGCGCTGGTCCGCAGCATTCTTACGTCGCAAGGTGCGGAGATGGATCAGATGAAGCTGATGCTTTCGGGCCGGGGCGCGCAGCCGCTGCCTTAGCTACCAGCTGAGCTCCTGGCACCGCCGGGCGCAGTGCGGTGCCTCCACCTGCAGCGTCGCGTGCTCGATCGCGTACCGCGAAGACAGCAGGTTCTGCGCGTCCAGCAGCACGTCCGACTGCTGGGCGGGCGGCGCCAGCGTCAGGTGCGCCGAGGCGACCTCCATGCCCGACGTCAGCGTCCACACGTGCAGGTCGTGCACGTCCGCCACTCCCGGGAGCGCGGCCAGCTCGGCGTTGATCGCGCCGACGTCGACGCCCTGGGGCGCGTGCTGGAACAGGATGCGCAGTGCGCGGCGGGCCAGCGTCCACGTGCGGGGCAGCACGAACAGCCCGATCGCGACGCCGATGATCGGGTCGGCGTAGCGCCAGCCCGTCAGCAGCGTCAGCGCGCCGCTGATCAGCACGCCGACCGAGCCGATCAGGTCGGCCAGCACCTCGAGGTAGGCGCCGCGGACGTTGAGGCTTTCCTTCGCGCCCGAGCGCAGCACGGCGAACGACACGAGGTTGGCCGCGAGACCGGCCGTGGCGGCCAGCAGCACCGGCAGGCCGGGCACCGCGGGCGGGTCGCCGATCCGGCCGACGGCCTCGACGAGGACGTACCCCGCGACGCCGAACAGCAGGACCGCGTTGGCCAGCGCGGCCAGCACTTCGGCGCGGTAGAGCCCGAACGTGCGGCTGACCGTGGGGCCCGTGCGCCGCGCCAGGATGATCGCGGCGAGTGCCATCCCGACGCCGAGGACGTCGGTGAACATGTGCGCCGCGTCGGAGATCAGGGCCAGCGAGCCGGTCGTGAAGCCGACGATGAACTCGAGCACCATGAAGCCGAAGCCGATGCACAGGGCGATGGTCAGGCTCCGCACGTACCGGCCCGACGCGCTCGCCGGCGCGACCGCTTGGCCGTGCCCGTGGCCGTGTCCCATTACGCCTCCGTTCGCGGTTCACCGTCGGGGCCAAACATATAGTCAGATGCGCATATGTGCAACAGAGGGAACCCTAAGTTCACCCGTCCGAAAGCTACTCCCCGGGCTCGCGGCGTCCAATCCACCAGGCGGGGTTTCCCAATCGGCGGACCGGTCACGCTTCGACGTCGACCATCCGCCGCAGCAGGTCACGCAGGTGCACGCGATCGTCCGGGCCCAGCGCGGCGAGCGGTTCGGCCGCGAACCCCAGCGAGCGCCGGAAGTCGCGCGCCAGCACGGCTCCCGCGGGCGTGGCCACGATGTTCTTGATCCGCCGGTCGCGCTCGTCGGACCGGCGCTCGACGAGGCCGCGCGCTTCGAGGCGGTCGATGATCCCCGTCACGTTCGAGCGCTCGGAGTTCAGCTTCTCGGCGATCCGGTGCATCGGCAGCGGCTCTCCGAGCGCTTCGAGCACCTTGGCCTGCACCGTCGTCAGCCCCTGCGCGGCCGCCGCGGACTCGTAGGAGCCGACGAACCGGTCGACGATCCGCGCGAGCAGGGCGACGACGTCGTCGGTGATCGGGTCAGCGCTCATCCGCCGAGTGTAAGCCGATAGTTGACTACATGAACCATCCATGCCTATAGTCATTTTAGTTCACTACATTAATCATCATCCCCCTGAATCACATCGAGGTCCTCAGATGAGCAACGACCGCGTCGCCCTGATCACCGGCACGTCCACCGGGATCGGCCTCGCCACCGCGGTCCGGGCGGCCCGCGCGGGCTTCCGGACCGTCGCCACGCTGCGCGACCCCGCGCGCGCCGACCGCCTGCGTCGCGAGGCCGGCGACCTGGACCTGGACATCCGCGCGCTCGACGTGACCGATCCCGCGTCCGTCCGCACGGCGTTCGAGGGCGTCCTCGCCGACTACGGCCGGCTCGACGTGCTGGTGAACAACGCCGGCGCGGGGCACGTCGGCACGCTCGAGCAGGAGCCGGTTTCGGCGGTGCGCGAGACCATGGAGGTCAACTTCTTCGGCGTCGTCGAGACGACGAAGGCCGCGCTGCCGGCGTTGCGCGCGAGCGGCGGCCGCGTGATCACGGTGACCAGCATCGGCGGCGCGGTCGGCCAGCCGTTCAACGAGGCCTACTGCGCGGCGAAGTTCGCCGTCGAAGGCTTGATGGAGTCCCTCGCGCCGGTCGCCGCGGCCCAGGGCGTCACGGTGTGCGTCGTCGAGCCGGGCGCGGTCGCGACGGAGTTCGTGAACAACATCGGCGTCGGAGAACAGCTCTTCGCCGACGCCGGCCCCTACGCGGAGTCCCTGGGGAAGTACATCGCGAACGTCACGAACTCGTTCGAGGGCGCCCAGACGGCCGACGAGGTCGCCGCGGTGATCCTGGACGCGATGACGGCCGACGCACCGGCTTTCCGCATCCAGACGTCGAAGCAGGCCGAGGAGTTCGTCGGGCTCAAGTTCGCCGACCTCGACGGCTCGGCCGTCCAGCGCCTGACGACCGGCTGGCTCGCCTAGCGCACCAGCCGGAAGAACCCGCGGACCTGCTCGACGAACAGCCCGGGCTGCTCCAGCGCGGCGAAGTGCCCGCCGACGGGCAGCTCCTCGAACCACCGCAGATCCGGGTAGCGCTGCTCGGCCTGCCGCCGCGAGGGCCGCATGATCTCCTTGGGAAACACCGAAACCCCGGCCGGAACGTCCACAGTGGACAAGTCCCGGTCGTTGTTCTCCCAGTACATCCGCGCCGACGACGCCGCCGTCGCGGTGAACCAGTAGGCCGAGATGTCGTCGAGGATCTTCTGCCGGTCGACGGCGTCCTCCGGGTGGCCCTTGTTGTCGGTCCAGGCCCAGAACTTCTCGACGATCCAGGCGGCCTGGCCGGCGGGCGAGTCGGTGAGGCCGTAACCGAGCGTCTGCGGCCGGGTCCCCTGCTGGGCGGAGTAGCCGGCCCCGGAACGCCGGAACTCTTCGAGGTCGGCGAGGGCCCGCCGCTCCCCGGGCGTCGGATCGTCCTGCGTCATCCGCACGGGCGCGAAGTTGACGTGCACCCCGGCGACCCGCCCGGACCGCGCGAGGGCGTTCGTGATGGCGGCACCCCAGTCGCCGCCCTGGGCGCCGTAGCGGTCGTACCCGAGCTCCTGCATGAGCCGGTCGAAGAGTTCGGCAACCCGCGCGATCTTCAAGGCGGGCTTGTCGCTCCACCCGAACCCGGGCAGCGACGGAGCGACGACGTGGAAGGCATCGGCGGGATCCCCGCCGTGCTTCGCGGGATCGGCGAGCGGACCGAAGACATCGAGGAACTCGAGAACGGACCCGGGCCACCCGTGCGACAGCACGAGCGGCAGCGCATCCGGTTCCGGCGACCGCAGGTGCACGAAGTGCAGCCCGACCCCGTCGACCTCGGCCCGGAACTGCGGGAAGGCGTTGAGCCGGGCGGCGAACCCGAAGTCGTACTCCTCACCCCAGTCCCGGCAGAGCTCCTGGACATAGGCGAGCGGAACACCCTGCGACCAGTCCCCGACGGTCTCGGCCTCCGGCCACCGAGTCCGCCGAAGCCGCTCCCGCAGGTCGGCGACATCGGCTTCATCGAGAGAGACCTGGAACGGCTTGACCATCTCGGCTCCTTCAAGCGGGCTTCCCACGCTAGCGACGTCCCGGCGAAAGGATCAACTTTTATAGCTCTGACCAGCGGATCTTTTACTGGGGCCACCTGCCCGCGAGGGGTCCGGAGGATGCGCTAAGCTTTTGGAGTCGCCCAGCGATGGGCCCTCGTAGCTCAGGGGATAGAGCACTGCCCTCCGGAGGCAGGTGTCGCAGGTTCGAATCCTGCCGAGGGCACCTCTTTTGAAGCGGGAAACCGCTTCCCATTTCCGTTTTCACACTCCCAGCGGTTCTTCGACCACTCCGTCCGCACCCGATTCGTGCCCACGGCAGCAGGTCCGCGACGCACTCCCCGGCCGACGACTTGCGGCCAAAGATCTATCCGCACCCGCTCGGCGGCCTATCGCCGAAAGCGGGACAGCCACCGTCTCGCCCGCCGTTCTCCCACGACAAGCGGTCCGCCCCCCTCAAACCGTCGGGTCGGGACCGAGGGCGCGATCCAGCAGCTCGCCCAGCTGGTCGAGCTGCGCGCCCGACAGGTCGCGAAACGAGGACTCGGCGACGGCGTCCACCAGGCTCTGCCCCTCGGCGCGCAGGCGCGCACCCTCTTCGGTGAGCCGGTGCCGCACCGCCCGGCCCGGGCCCGGCACCCGTTCGATCAGGCCCCGCTCGGCCATCCGCGCGGCCAGCGAACCGAAGGACTGGTCGGTCTGGAACGTCAGCACCGCCAGGTCGTGCAGTGACGCGTCCGGCTCGCGGTGCAGGTGGCGCAGCGTGTCCCACTGCACGAGCGACAGCCCCAGCGGCGCCAGGGCGCGGCTCAGCGCGCGGTGGTGGCGGTACTGCAGGCGCTTCACAGCCAACGAGACATCACCGGGGCGGTACTTCATGCGTACACCCTAACCGGCCGGAGACAGCTTGCTTATCTAAGGAACCTTATATAAGGTTCCTTAGGTAGCGAGTCCACGACCGAGAAGGACCCATGGCGACTCTCCCCACGGCCGGCTCACTCCGGCCCACCCGCACCGAAACCCACACCGTCGGCACGGTCGAGGTGACCCTTCAGGACCGCGACCGCACCCGGCCGTTCCTGCTCCTGCACGGCGGCGGTGGCGTCGCCACGATGGCCGGCTTCGCCGATCTGCTCGCCGAGCGCACGCACTCCCGGGTGCTGCTGCCGACCCACCCCGGTTTCGGCGGCACCCCGAAGGACGACAGCCTGACCGGCGTCGCCGAACTGGCGCAGGCGTACGTCGCGCTGCTGGAGGAGCTCGACCTCACCGGCGTCACCGTGATCGGCAACTCCTTCGGCGGCTGGCTGGCCGCCGAGATCGCCCTGCGGAAAAGCCCGCGGGTCAGCGGCGCCGTGATCATCGACGGGGTCGGCATCGAGGTCGACGGCCACCCGCTGACCGACGTCAGCGGCCTCTCCCCCGCCGAGCTGCGCGCGCACTCCTTCCACGACCCGAGCAAGGCGCCCGTCCCGCCGGGCGGCGGCACCGGGCCCAGCCCGGACGTCCTGGCCCTGATCGGCTACACGGGCCCGGCCATGGCCGACCCGACGCTCGCCGACCGGCTCGGCGCCATCGACATCCCGGTCCACGTGCTCTGGGGCGAAAGCGACGGCATCGTCGACCCCGAATACGGGAAGGCCTACGCTGCCGCGATCCCGCTCGCGACGTTCACCCTGCTTCCCCGCACCGGCCACCTGCCCCAGGTCGAGACACCCGAAGAACTGCTGGGCGCACTGCTCGACCTCGGCAACTGACCTCCAGGAGAACCAGCATGAGCACCTCGTTGACCGTGACCCGGATCGGGCACGCCTGCCAGCTGATCGAGATCGGCGGGATCCGCGTCCTGACCGACCCGTGGTTCACCCAGGCCGCGACCTACTACCAGGGCGAACCGGTCAGCTCGGCCGTCGAAGCCCTCGGCCGTCTCGACGCGGTCGTCATCAGCCACGAGCACTACGACCACTGCGACCTCGACGCCCTCGTCACCGGCGGCTTCGACCTCACCACCCCGCTGATCGGCCCCGGCACGGTCGCGAAAATCGCGCGGGACAAGGGTTTCCGCGACGTCCGCGTCGTCGAGGCCTGGGAAGCCGCCACGGTCGGCGACCTCACCGTGACCGCCACCCCGGGCAAGCACGGCGTCCACGAAGTCACCTTCGTCCTCCAGTCCGGGGGCCGCACCGTCTTCTTCGGCGGCGACTCGCTGCGCGTCCCGGAGCTCGACACCATCCCGGACCGGTTCGGCCCCGTCGACCTGGCCATCCTGCCGACGAACGGCCTGTGCATCCGGCCGATGAACCTCGCGCAGGTGGTCATGGACGCCGAGGAAGCAGCCGGGCTGACCGCCGCGCTGAAGCCGGCGATGGCCGTGCCGCACCACTACGCCTTCCACAGCGGCCGCCTGGGCGACCAGATGATCACCAAGGGCGACCGGGACCCCCGGCACTACGCCGACGCGGTCGCCCGGCTCGCCCCGGAGATCGACGTCCGCCTGGTTCTGCCCGGGACCACGGTGGTGGTCCCGTGACCGACCGGCGGTTCACGCCCGAGGTCGGCGACGACCTCCCGCCCGGCGAGCGGCCGATGATCGCCGTCGTCCGGGCGATCCCCGGCCACGAAGACCGGCTCGCCGCCGCCATCGCGGTGCTCACCACCGCGGTGCGGCGCGAGCCCGGCTGCGTGGAATTCCGGTCGTTCCGGGACATCGGTGACCCCGGAACCTTTCACCTCTACGAGATCTACGCCGACACCGACGCGTTCCGGGCCCACCTCGAGACCGCGCACGTGGCGCACTTCTTCACCGAACTGGCCCAGCACAGCACCTCCGACGCCGGCGCGCTGACCCAGCTCGCCGAGTTGCCCGCACCCGGATCTCGGACCGTGCCCGCCGGTCACGCGAACGAAGACGACGAGCGGTAGAAATCCCCGCGGCCGCGGCCCAGGTGCGGCTCACTCTTCCGGCGGGGCCCCGCGCCAACGCCACCCTGCCTGCTTCGCGCGGCCCGGGACCTCTACCCGATCCATAGCCCACAACAACGCCGTCCACGGATCCAGGTCCGAGACGTCGCCCAGGTGCGGGAACAGCCGGGCCACCGTCCGCGCGCAGACCTCGCGTGGCGGATCCAGTGCCAAGTCGAGGCCACGGGCCACGTCTTCCCCGTGGACCAAGACCTCCGCGCAGCCCATTGCCGCGAAGCCACCCGGGTCCGCCGTGCCCGTCGGGTGGTACGCGCGGGCCTCCGGCGGGGACGTCCGGACCACCGCCGCGAGGATTGCGCTGCCCGCCAACGCGAACTCCAGCGCGTCGGCCGATGACGCATCCTTCGCCAACGAAGCCAGGAAAGGCAGGTACCCGCTCGGACGGCGTGAGACGAGCTGAGCCGCGTACGACAGCAAGCAGTCGCCGATGTGCTCCGCCGTGTGCCAGGCGTCCAGGTCGCCCGTGCCCGCCGCGGTCGTCCAGTCCTTCGACGCCGCCGGGCGCAAACCCCCGGCCAGGCTGGCGATGGCCGCGTCGAGATCAGCGGCGGAGACCGGCTTCATGATCGGGACCCCAGCCGGTAGCTTCCCGGCGCGGCACCGAACTCACGCTTGAACGCGTGCGAGAACGCGAAAGGCGAGCCATAGCCGACCTTCGACGCGATCGACGGCAGGGGAAGATCCGTGTCCTGCAACAGTCCCGCCGCCGTCGTGAGGCGCCACCACGTCAGGTACGCCATCGGCGACCGGCCGGTCAACGCGGTGAACCTGCGGGCGAGCGTCGCGCGGGACAGGCCTGCCTTGGCCGCCAGGTCCTCGATTCGCCACGGCGCCTCGGGGTTCTCGTGCAACGCTGCCAGCGCCGCCGCGATCGCCGGGTCGCGCAACGCCTGGGGCCAGCTCTCACCCGGGTTTCCCGCCAGCCACACGCGGATCAGGTAGACCAGCAACAGATCCAGCAGTCCCGTCAGGACCGTGGCCGAGCCCGGCCGGGAAGACGTCACCTCCGCGCCGAGCAGGTCGATCGCCGACCGCAGCTCCGGAGAACCGCCGACCCGGGCGGGGATGTGCACCACCTCCGGCAGGCTCGCCAGCACGGGATGGCGGCGCGCGCGGGACAAGCGGTACTTGCCGCACAGGAACTCCGTGCGGCCGTCCGGCTCGGGCACCGCCGTCTCGAACGGCACCGCACCCGACGCGTCCGGCCGCGACGACAGCGTGTGCGCGCTGCCGTGCGGGACCAGGACCGCGTCGCCCGCACCCAAGGCCACCGGCTCGCCGTCGGACGGGATCAGCCAGCCGGTGCCGCGCAGCAGCACGTGGAAGCCCGCGCCCTCGTACGGCGCGAAGCCGTAACACCACTCGGCGCCGGCGCGCAGCCGGTTCGACGTCGGCTGCCCGATCCGGACCGCCGCGATCGCGTCACTCAACAGGTCCACAGCACCACTATAAGACGTTCGCGCATCAAAATGAGTGATTGAAGCATTGGAATGCTCATTGATGAGCTGCAGAGTGGAGACATGCACATCGGTGACGTCGAAGTCGTGAAGGTCCTCGAGTGGCAGGGCGAGATCGCCCCCGCGCGGACCATCGTCCCCAGCCCGCCCGAGCTCTGGCAGGACAACGCGGACTGGCTCGCGCCCGACCACTGGAACCCGGAGACCGGGGGCTACCGCGGCACGGTCCAGACCTGGGTGCTGCGCAGCGAAGGACGCGTCGTCCTCGTCGACACCGGTGTCGGCAACGACCGGAACCGCCCGCAGATCCCGCTCTTCGACCACCTCGCGACGGATTTCCTCGACCGGCTCGCCGGCGCCGGTGTCCGGCCCGAAGACGTCGACGTCGTCGTCAACACCCACATCCACTACGACCACGTCGGCTGGAACACCTTGCGGCGCAACGGCGAATGGGTTCCGGCCTTCCCCAACGCCACCTACCTGATCCCCCGCGCCGACCAGACGTACTTCGACCCGCGCAACGCCCACCGGCGCCCTGCCCCGCGCACCGAGCACGACCGGCTGCGCCGCGAAGGCAGCCTGCTCGTCTACGCCGACAGCGTCGCGCCGGTGCTCGGCAAAGCCGTGCTGTGGGAGGGAAACCACCGCATCGACCGCAACCTGACGCTCGAACCCGCGCCCGGCCACACGCCCGGCTCGTCCGTCGTGCGCCTGGCCTCGGGCGGGGACCGCGCCGTGTTCGTCGGCGACCTGCTGCACAGCCCCGTCCAAATTCTCGAACCCCGGCACAGCAGCTGTTTCTGCGAAGACGAACAGCAGGCGGCCGTCACCCGGCGCCGCGTCCTCGAGCGCGCCGCGGACGAGCACGAGCTCGTCGTCCCGGCCCACTTCGCCGGTCCCGGCGCCGCCGAGGTGCGGCGCGACGGCAGCCGGTTCGCCATCAGCCGCTGGGCGGGCGATCCTGTCGAAAACCTGTGAACCGGACGGATCCGGCACCGCGGGGCACCTCCGGACGTTGTCAGGGGGACAAGGAGGAACCATGGGTGCACTAGGGACGCTGCTCGGCTTAGCGCTGAGCCTGTACCTGCTCGTGCTGATCGCGCGGATGGTGCTGGACTGGGTGGGGATGCTGGCCGACAGCCCGCCGTGGACGCGGCGGGCGCGGAGTCTCGCCTACTCGGCCACCGAGCCGGTCATCGGGCCGGTGCGGCGGGTCGTACGGCCGGTGCGGATCGGCGGGATCTCGCTCGACCTCGCGTTCACGCTGGTCTTCATCGGGGTGATCGTGCTGCGCGGAATCGTGTTCGCGCTCTAAAGGCTGCCGCGGAAGCCGGCCGCGAGCCGGTCGATGCCGCGCTCCAGCTCGGTGCGGACGCCGCGCAGGTCGATGCCGTCGGGGTCGATCAAGGCCTGCATCGAGATCCCGCGCAGCTGTGCCAGCATCGCCGACGCGTACGCGTCCGCGTCGCGGACGCCGGTGATGGACCCGTCCGCGACGCCGCTGGCCAGGGTCTGGGCGATGGCGAACCGGAACCGGCGGTCGGCCTCGGTCAGCGCGCCGCGCAGGGCCGAGTACTCGGCCGCCGCGTCGCCCCAGAGGGCCAGGAAGGCCTGGTTGAGCGTCGGCATCGTGCGGATCAGCTCGAAGATGATGTCGACCAGCGCGCGCAGCAGGTCCATCGGCGTCGCGGTGGCCGAGCCGGTCCGGGCCGCGACGGCCTCGCTGTAGGAGTTGGTGAACTCCTCGACGGCGTACTCGACCAGCCGCTTCCCGAGGCCGTCCTTGTCGCCGAAGTGCTGGAAGATGACCGACCGCGCGTAGCCGGAGCGGGCACAGACGGCCCCGATCTTCAGCCGGCCGAACCCCTCGTCGGCGATGAGGTGCGCGGCGGCGCTGAGGATGCGCGCCTCGACGGCGGCTTCCTCGCCGTCCTGCGGGATCCGGTCTTCGGCGGAGCGGTCCACGCGCGTCATGCTAGCCACTCGAACCGGACACCACCGGCCGAACGGTCAGCGGATCGTGCGCGGACCGTCAGCGCGGCCGGGCAGCTTGGGGTCGTCAAGCAACGACTCCGAGAGGAACTTCCGATGACCGCCAAGACCGTGCTCGTGTCCGGGGCCAGCATCGCCGGCCCGTCCGCGGCCTACTGGCTGCACCGCCAGGGCTACCGCGTGACCGTCGTCGAGACCGCGCCCGCCCTGCGGCCCGGCGGGCAGGCCGTCGACTTCCGGGGCGAGCAGGTGAAGCTCCTGAAGGCCATGGGCATCTTCGACGACGTCCGGCGGCTCGAGACCGCCATGGGCGACCAGACCGTGCTCGGCCTCGACGCGCGGCCCCGGCTCACCGTGGCCGGCGCCGCCTGGAGCGGGGAGGTCGAGATCCTCCGCGGCGACCTCGCGCGGATCCTTCACGACCACACCAAGGACTACACCGAGTACGTCTTCGGCGATCGCGTCACGAGCCTCACCGAGACCACCGACGGCGTCGACGTCACCTTCCGGCACGGCGCGCCGCGGCGGTTCAACCTCGTCGTCGGGGCCGACGGCGTGCACTCCGGGGTGCGGGCCGCCGCCTTCGGGCCCGAGCCGGACTTCCGGCGCGACCTCGGCTTCGGCATCGCCGGGTTCACCGCGCCGAACCACCTCGGCCTCGACCACACCAGCGTGATGTACAACGAACCCGGCCGCGGCCTGACCGTCGGCAGCCACCGGCTCCCGGACCGGCTGCACGTCAGCCTGGTCTTCGCCGCCGACGGCGTCGAGTTCCGCCGTCGTACCCCCGACGAGCAGCGCGCCCTGGTCGCCCAGCTCTTCGCGGACACCGGCTGGGAGACGCCGAAGCTGCTCGAGGCACTGCCGGGAGCGGACGACCTGTACGTCGACTCGATCAGCCAGATCCACCTCGACCGCTGGTCGAAGGGCCGGGTCGTGCTGCTCGGCGACGCCGCCTGGTGCGCCGGCCCCGGCGGGTCCGGCACCGGGCTCGCCATGATGGGCGCGCAGGTGCTGGCCGGCGAACTCGCGGCGGCCGGCGGCGACCACCTTACGGCGTACGCCAAGTACGAGGAGCGCCTCCGCAAGCCGGCCACCGTCGGGCAGAAGAACGGCAAGGGCTCGGGCAACTTCCTTGCCCCGCGCACCGCCGCGAAGATCCGCAGCCGCAACCGCGCCTACCGGATGCTGAGCACCCGGGTGTTCGGCAAGGTGTTCACCTGGATGACCGATCGCGCGGCCAACGCGCTGGAATATCGTGAGTACCCCGCGCTCACGTCCGCGTGAGGCGACGATCTTCGTCTCATCGGGGGACTCGGCTGGCGACCCGGCGTGGCGTACGTCACTCTTGACGCCATGTCAATACGTCGGGCCGCCGACGTCCCGGTCAGGACGGCGCTCATCGGCCTGACCGTCCTGGCCCTGGGCGTGCTCACGGCGCTCAACGCACGCTCCCTGCCGGTCATCGGCGACGGCACCACCTACGCCGCCGAGTTCAGCGAGGCGGCCGGGCTGTTCGAGGGCAACGACGTCCGCATCGCCGGCGTCGAGGTCGGCCGCGTTTCGGACGTCCGGCTGCGCGGCGACCGCGTGCTGGTTTCCTTCCGGGTCAAGGGCGCGTGGCTCGGCGACGCGTCGGGCGCGGCGATCCGGCTCAAGACCGTGCTCGGCCAGAAGTACCTCGCGCTGGACCCGCGGGGCGAGGGGACGCTCGACCCGGGACAGCCGATCCCGCGGTCGCGCACGACCGTGCCTTACGACGTACTGACGGCCTTCGGCGAGCTTTCGTCCACTGTGGACAGCATCGACACCACCCGGCTGGCGAAGAGCTTCGACACGCTGTCGGCGACGCTCGCGAACACGCCGCAGAGCGTCCGGGCCGCGCTCACCGGACTGTCGCGGCTGTCGGACACACTCGCCTCCCGCGACCAGCAGCTCGCCACCCTGCTGGGCAACACGCGGGTCGTCTCGCAGACGCTCGTCGACCGCGATGCCGCCGTGCAGCGGATCTTGGCCGACGGGAACCAGCTGCTCGCCGAGGTTAACGACCGTGAACAGGCGATCAGCTCCCTGCTCGACGGCTCGCGCCGGCTCGCCACCGAGCTGTCCGGGCTGATCGGCGACAACGACGCGCAGGTCGGCCCGCTGCTCACCCAGCTCGACCAGCTGACGTCGATGCTGCAGCGCAACCAGGACTCGCTCGCCGCCGGCATCCGGGGGTTCGCGCCGCTGGTCCGGCTCGGCACCAACCTCACCGGGAACGGCCGGTGGGTCGACGGCTACCTGTGCGGGCTGCTCCTGCCGTCGTTCGGCCCGCTGAACGAAGGTGGCTGCCACGGCTGAGCCCGCGTGGCATGCTGGCGCCGTGCGATACCTGCTCCTGCTGTGCGGTGACGAGTCCGCGGCCGCGGCGGCCGGCCCCGAGATGGCCCGGCGCTGCCACGCATGGGCCGCCGAGGCCGAACGGCGCGGCGTCCGGCAGGGCGGCACGGGCCTGCACCCGCCGGCCGAGGCGAAGACGATCCGGGTCCGCGACGGCGAAGTGCTGCTGACCGACGGCCCGTTCGCCGAGACCAAGGAGCAGGTCGGCGGCTACAACATCCTCGAGTGCGCGGACCGCTCGACGGCGCTCGAGGTCGCGTCCCGGCATCCGTGGGCCGAAGTCGGCACGCTGGAGCTGCGCGAGATTCCCGACGGGCCGCCTACGGCTTCGTGATCTTCACCGTCACCTGGTTGTCGCTGTAGGTGTAGGCGACATAGTCGAACTCGACGCCGGTGCGCTCGACGTACTCCGTCCAGGCGCGGTACTCGTGCCGCTTCCAGCCGGGGAAGTTGAAGAACTCGTCGAAGTGCACGATGCTGCCCGCGCGCAGCCGCGGCCCGCACAGGTCGAGCACGGTCTTCGCGGAGCTGTAGAGATCGCCGTCGACGTGCAGGAAGTCGACGGGCTTTTCGTGCGTCTCGAGAAAGCCCGGGAGGCTGTCGGAGAACAAGCCGACGACCAGTTCGGCGCCGGGGACGTCCGGCAGGTCGTCGCGGGCGAAGGCGCCGGCGGGCATGCCGTTGAGCCATGCCTCGGGCAGCCCGTCGAAGGAATCGAAGCCGTAGACCTCCCGGCCGCCCCGGGCACGGGCGATCGTCCGCAGCGTATTGCCGGACGCGACGCCGAACTCGAGCGCCATCCCGCCTTGCGGCGCCAGGGAAAGCGCGTACTCGAGTGTCTCCTTCGGACGGCCGAAGTGCCGGGCGCCGACGAGGTTCTCGCGGGCGAAGACGTTGCTCTCCAGCGCGGCGTCCTGGTCGCCGGCGTAGACGATGTCACGCCGGCTGCGGATCTCGAACTCCACCACCCGATCGAGGACTCGGTCACCCTGACGGACGATCTCCTCACGGAGCTCGGTGGCCATCCGGTTCAGCTGATCGGTGTACGGATCGTGCACTTTCGCGGCAGCCTGGTGCAGCAGGTTACCCAGGGTGCGCCGCAGGATTTTCGTTACGGGTGAACGGTTTTTCGTGTCGTTCATCTCGGGACGGTACCTCGGCTCAGGTCAGGATGAGCCGGAACCCCGCGTCCCACTCCGTCCGGTCCAGCAGCTCCGTGTGGTCGGCGTGCCAGCGTCCCGATTCCAGGTCGACTCGCAGCCGGGCGATCCCGCGCTCGACGGCCGCGGGCGACGTCTGCGCGAGCGCCGAGCACGATCGCCGCACCGCCGGGTCCAGGTACGCCTCCGGGCGGCGCCAGTGAGCCGGGAAGACGCCGTCGGTGAAGTCCCACGGCACCGGCAGCCCGATCACCGAGGACGCGCCGAGGAAGGCCGCGATCTCCGGCGCCGACGGCCGGGACGACTCCAGCGAAGCGACCTCCGGCACGTACTCCCGCACGAGCCAGAAGTCGTTGTGCAGCGCGGTGTCGTAGGCGAGGACCACCTGACGGCGCGCGACCCGGCGAAGCTCGGCGAGACCCCGTCGCCAGTCCCGCCAGTGGTGCACGGTCAGCACCGCCAGCGCCGCGTCGAACGCACCGTCGGCGAACGGCAGCGCCTCCGCGATCGCACGCACGACCGGCGCGGCACCCGGAGCCCGCTGCCGGATCATCTCCGCCGACGGTTCCACCGCGACGACCTGGCGGCCGGGCGGCTCGTAGGACCCCGTCCCGGAGCCGACGTCGAGCACGGAAGCAGCGGGGCCGAGCGCGTCGAGCACCGGCGTCAGCCAGCGCGGGTCGGTGCGTCTCCCCCGCGCGTAGCCGATGCCGATCTCGTCGTAGCGCGTCATCAGCGCTCGGGTCCGTCGCCGCCGTTCTGCTCGGCCAGGAACCGCTCGAACTGGGACCCCAGCTCCTCCGCGGTCGGCATGTGCTCGACCGACTCCGCGAGCAGCGAACCCCGCTCGGACGCTTCGATGAACGTGTCGTACTGCCGCTCGAGTGCGCGGACGACGTCGGCGACCTCGTCGGACTCGGCGACCTGGCGGTTGATCTCGGCGTCGGCCAGCTCCGCCGCCGCACGCAGCTCGCCCTCGGCCAGGCTCAGCCCGGTCGAGCGGCCTAGCGCGTCGAGCACGACCAGCGACGAGGCCGGGTACGTCGACTGCGCCAGGTAGTGCGGCACGTGTGCGGCGAACCCGACGGCGTCGTGGCCCCACTCGCCGAGCCGGTACTCCAGCAGCGCGGCCAGGCTGCCCGGCACCTGCAGCCGGTTCGGCAGCGGCTGGTGCTCGCCGACCAGGTCCTTGCGGGTCGCGTGCGCGGTGACCCCGAGCGGGCGGGTGTGCGGCGCGCCCATCGGGATGCCGTGGAAGCCGGCCGTGAGCCGGACGCCCCAGCGCTCGACCAGGTTCCGGACGGCGCGGCAGAACCGCTCCCAGTCGTGGTCCGGCTCCGGGCCGGACAGCAGCAGGAACGGCGTGTCGTCGGCGTCGTGGAGCAGGTGGACGACCAGTTCCGGCGCGTCGTAGTCCTCCCAGTGGTCCACGGCGTAGGTCATCGTCGGCCGCCGCGAGCGGTAGTCGATGAGCCGGTCCACGTCGAAGCGCGCGATCACCCGGTGCTCGCCGCCGAGCAGGTGCTCGGCCAGCAGACGGCCCGCCGAGCCGGCGTCCATGAACCCTTCGAAGTGGTGCATCAGCACCGCCCCGGTCAGGTCGGGGACGTCCGAGTCCACCTCGTACAGGTCGTCGGGATCGAGTCCCACCGGATCCTCCTGCTCTCCTGCATGCCAATCCTTCAAGCACAACACACCCCGGCGGCGAATCCATTCCTCCGACGGTGTGGCCGATCGTAACGGCATGCGACCCGGGACCGGACCGGATCGGCATCGTGACACTTGTCGTGGGCACGCAAGGCGCCGATCGGGCACGCTTGACCTGTGAGCGAACACAGCACGAATACAGTGGCGCCGCGGCTGCGGCCGCCCGCGCACCAGGTCAGCCGCCGGGCCATCGGCTACTGGGCGGCAACCGCCGCGCTCCTCTGGATCGTGCTGATCGGGGTGCAGACCGTCATCGTCGTGACCAGCGACGATCCGCCGGCGTTCCTCGACGTCACGCTGGTGATCTCGTGCGTGCTCGCGCCGCTGCACCTGATCGTGATGCCGCGGTGGCGCTACCGCGTGCACCGCTGGGAGGTCACCGGCGAGGCCGTCTACACGCAGGCCGGCTGGCTGAAGCAGGAGTGGCGGATCGCCCCGGTGTCGCGGATCCAGACCGTCGACATCGAGCGCGACCCCTTCGAGCAGCTCTTCGGGCTGGCGAAGATCACCGTGACGACGGCGTCCGCGGCCGGCCCGCTGCGCATCGCGGGCCTGGCGCACGGCCGCGCGCTGGAGCTGGCCGACGAGCTCACGAAGACGACGCAGGCGGTCCGGGGAGACGCGACGTGAGCAGCCCCGAAGTCGTCGTGACCCCGCCCGCCGAGGGCACGCCGGAGGCGCCGTGGCACCGCCTCGACCGGCGCATGCTGCTCATCCGGCCGGTGCTGGACCTGGTGCGGTCGCTGCCGGTGCTGCTGGGCGCGCTGCTCGTCGGCCGCGGCGAGCCGTGGCAGTGGATCGGCCTGGTCTTCACCGCGATCGCCGTGTTCACCGGCGTCTCGCACGTGCTGACCTCGCGGTACCGGATCACCGAGACGCAGGTGGAGTGGCACACCGGGCTGCTGCTGCGCAAGCAGCGGGCCGTGCCCCGCGACCGGATCCGCACGGTCGACGTCACCTCCGAGCCGAAGCACCGGCTGTTCTCGCTGGCCGCGGCGCGGATCGGCACCGGGCGGCACTCCGGCGGCAAGGGGCCGGGCAAGGACGAGCTGGTCCTCGACGCCGTCACGATCGCGGAAGCCCAGCGGCTGCGGACGCTGCTCTTACGCCGTAAGGCTGCTACCCCCTCCGAAGAGGCCTCCCCGCCGCCGGAGCAGCTGGTGGCCGCGGTCGACAAGAAGTGGCTGCGGTACGCGCCGTTCACGCTCTCGGGCATCGCGGTGGTCGGCGCCGCCGTCGGCACCGTCTACCACTTCGCGCACGAACTGCACTTCGACCCGATCCAGTTCTCGCTGGTCCAGACGGTCGTCGGGCACTTCGCCGACACTCCGACATGGGTGAGCCTGGTGCTGGCCGCCGCGGGACTGCTGGTGCTCGTCTCGCTGCTGTCGATCGGCGGGTACGTGCTGTCGTTCTGGAACTTCCGGCTCACCCGCGAACCGGCGGGCACGCTGCACATCCGGCGCGGCCTGATCACGACGCGCTCGGTGTCGATCGAGGAGGACCGCCTGCGGGGCGTGGAGATCCGCGAGCCGCTGCCGCTGCGGCTGGCCGGTGGCGCCCGCTGCGTCGCCATCGCCGGTGGCCTGCGCGAGGGCAAGGGCGCGGACAAGAGCGGCGGGCTGCTGCTCCCACCCGCGCCGCTCGCGAAAGCGCACGAGGTCGTCGCGGAGGTGCTCGGCGAGGACCCGGTCGCGACGCCGCTGACGCCTCACCCGCGCCGGGCGCTGTACCGGCGGCTCTCCCGGGCCGTCGTCAGCGTGCTGCTGCTCGCTGCCGCGTTGTACGGCCTCGCGTGGCTCGGCGCGCTGCCGGACTGGCCGTGGCAGGTCGCGCTCGTGCTCGTGCCGGTCGCCGCGCTGGTCGGCTGGGACCGCTACCGCGGCCTCGGGCACGCCTTCACCGGCCGCTACCTGGTGACGCGCTCGGGTTCGCTGGACCGCGGCACCGCGGCGGTCCGCTGCGACGGCATGACGGGGATCGTCGTCGAACGCTCGTACTTCCAGCGCCGCGCCGGGCTGGTCACGATCATCGCGCCGGTCGCCGCGGGCAAGGGCCACTACCGCGTGCTCGACGTCGGCGAGGCCGACGGGCTCGCGCTCGCCGACCGGGCCGTTCCCGGTCTGCTGACCCCGTTCTTGACCGATCAGCGGGATCGAGGTTGACGCTCCACCCGTCCGGTTCGTAGCGTGAAACCCGCCGTCCGACACCTCGACCGCAGTTCGCGTTCACGAGAGGACGGCAGGATGTTCCGCAAACTCCTTGGTGTGCTGGCCGCGGGGATCGTCGTGGGTTCGGCGCTGGCGCCGGCCGCGGCGGCCGCCGAAAACCCCTACGGCGACCCGAACCTGGTGCCGATGTTCGACGGGACCGATCTGAGCGCCTGGACATCGTCGAAACCCGGCTTGTGGTCGGCGAAGAACGGCGTCATCCACGGTAATGGCACCGCGCGCGGCTGGTTGTACTACAACAAATCTCAGGTCGGCACGTTTCGGTGGATATTCAATGTCCGGCAGGTCAAGGGCAACCACAAACCGACCGTGCTGATCTGGGGCACCACCGACCCGATCCGCGACGCGCTGAGCGCCATCCAGTTCCAGCCGCCGAACGGCGGCCACTGGGACTACCGGCCCGGCCACAACGACGGTGGCGGCAAACTGTTCAAGCAGTTGTCGCACACCACGATCGACATCAAGAAGTGGGCCCAGTGCGAGCTGATCGGGGACATGACCACCGGCATCGCCCGGATGGCCTGCTGCCCGCTCACCGGGACGGCCGTGACCTGCAAGGGCGTCGAAGTGCTGCGGTTCACCGACAAGACCGCCGGGCGCGTCGGGCCGCTCGCGCTGCAGGTGCACAACTCCGGGATCCAGGACGAGTACCGCGGCCTCTACGTCGAGTCACCCGTGGTGACGAAACCGGGAGAGTTCCTCACGCTCTGATCCGCGGGTTTTCCGTGGGGCGGGCCGTCGGCGGAATACTGGCCTTCGTTTAACACTACGTGCTAATTTATTCACCCCGTGTGATAGCGAAGGTCGTTTTTGTCTCACCGAGAGGTCATGATGACGCCTGCCGTCAGTGCCGCCAGTGCCGTTGACGGTTCCGCCACCACCGCACCGCGCCGTACCCCCGGCGCCAGCAGTTCCCGCAAGGTCCTGCAGCTGCTCCTCGCCTTTTCCGAAAGACGCTGGGAGGCCAGCGTCGCCGAGCTCGCCGCGACGATCGGCACCCCGGTCGCGACGACCTACCGCTACGTCGCGCTGCTCAAGGAGCTGCAGCTGCTCGAAGAGGGCCGCGCCGGGCACTACCACCTCACCAGCCAGGTGATGCCGCTCGCGCGCGCCGCGCAGCTGGCGAACGACCTCGTGCGGCTGGCGAAGCCGTCGATGGAGGAAGCCGCGCGCGAGCTCGGCGAGACGGTGATGCTCTTCCAGCAGTTCGGCGACGCCGCCGTGTGCGCGGACCGCGTCGAGTGCGACCGCGCCATGCGGTTCACGTTCGAGCCGGGGCATTCGCTGCCGCTCGGCCTCGGCGCTTCGGGCAAGATGCTGCTCGCGCTCCTGCCGGAGATCGAGCGCGACCGGCGGCTGGCGCCGATCGTCGAGCAGCGCGGCACGATCGTGCGCGACGAGCTCAAGCACGCGCTGGAGAACCGGTTTTCGGTCAGCTCCGGGGAAATCGACGAAGGCGTCTGGGCGTGCTCGGTGCCGGTGCAGGCCTACGGGCGGCGGCCGACCGTGCTGACCCTGGCCGGCCCGGCGGCGCGGATCACCGACGAGGCCCGGCACACCGCGATCACCGCCCTGCAGGGGTACGCGACCCGCATCCAGCGGTCGATTTCGTCTTATTCGCTGTGAAAATCCCGGCCGGCCGCGTACGAATGCGTTCGTGATCCGGCTCGCACGCCCCGACGACCTGCCCGCATTGATCGACGTCGAACGCGAAGCGGGCAGCCTGTTCCGCGCCCTCGACATGGCCGCGATCGCCGACGACGACCCGGGTTCGGTGGCCGAGCTGGCGGTGTACCAGTCCGACGGCCGGGCCTGGGTGAGCGTGGACGACGCCGACCGGCCGGTGGCCTACCTCGTCGCCGAGGTCGTCGACGGGGGCGCGCACGTCGAGCAGGTCTCGGTGCGGCCATCGCACGCGCGCCGCGGGATCGGCGGCGCGCTGATCGAGACGCTCGCCGAATGGGCGGTCGCGCGCGGGTTGCCGGCGCTCACGCTCACCACGTTCACGGACGTGCCGTGGAACGCGCCCTACTACGAGCGGCTGGGATTCCGGGTCATGGCGGACGCGGAGATCGGCGACGGACTGCGCGCGATCCGCCGCGCGGAGGCGGCCCGCGGCCTGGACACCTGGCCGCGCGTGGCGCTGATCCGACCGCTCTGACCTGGCCTTCTCACCTGCGTGGGGGATCCACTGGCGCACTCGGTCGAACATGTGTTCTACTGTGCTCGCCGGCCTCGGAGGGGGAAGCTCCTGGGCCGGCCCACAGACTTCGGAGGTTGTCATGGCGGTCAAGATCACCCACCTGACGAACGGCCAACAGGTGCGCTTCGCCAACGCCGACGGCGCCCGCCGCTACGCCGAGATCATGGGCGGCGGCGTCGACAAGTGGCGCTTCACGGTCGTGCCCGAGGAGTCGATGCTCCGGAAAATGTCGGACTCCGTCGTTAACGTGCCCGTATGGCGCATGACTTCCAGGTAGTGGTGGATACGGCCGACCCGCACGTGCTCGCCGACTGGTGGGCCGAGACGCTCGGCTGGCCCGTGGAACCGACCGACGCGGACTTCATCCGCGAGATGCTCGCGAAGGGGTACGCGCAGGAAGAGGAAACCCGGACGTACAACGGATCACTGGTGTGGCGCACCGGGGCGGCGATCCGCCACCCGGACTCGCCACCCGACGGTCCACCCCGGCGGATCCTGTTCCAGGAGGTCCCGGAGCCCAAGACGGTGAAGAACCGGCTCCACATCGACGTGTGGGTGGGCGCGGACAACGTCGAGGCGACGCTGGAAAAGCTGACGGCGCGCGGGGCGAAGTTCCTGCACCGCGGGCGGCAGGGGCCGCACAGCTGGGTCACGATGGCGGACCCGGAGGGCAACGAGTTCTGCATTTCGTGAGCGGCGCGTGAACGGCTCTTTCCTGCCGTCGGAGGACAGGAAAGAGCCGTTCACCGCGGGTCAAGCCTGGGCAGCCAGGCGGTCCAACGCCTTGGGCAGCGCGGAGGCCAGCAGGTCCAGCTCCGGCTCGCTCGCGATCAGCGGCGGCGACACCGCGACACCGCGGCCGAGGTTCCGCACGATCACGCCCTCGTCCCGGCACGCTCGCTGCAGCTTCACCGGGGCTCCCGGGTTCGCGTCCATGACCTCCGCCGTCAGCTCGACCGCCGCGACGAAGCCCAGGCCCGCCCGGACCTCCGCGACCAGCTCGTGGCCGGCCGCCGCCGACACCGCGTCGGCCAGGGGCTTCTCCAGCTCGCGGCCGCGGGGGATCAGGCCGTCGCGCTCGTAGATGTCCAGCGTCGCCAAGCCTGCCGCGCACGCCACCGGGTGGCCCGCGTACGTCGCGCCGTGGCGGAAGATCGGGGCGCCCGGCGCGCCCGTGAAGAACGGCTCCGCCACCCGCGGGGCCACCACCAGCGCGCCCAGCGGGATCGTGCCGCCGGTGATGCCCTTCGCCGTCGTGATCATGTCCGGCTCCACCGCCCAGCGGTCGATGCCGAACCACGTCCCGAGCCGTCCCCACGCCGCGATCACGCAGTCCGCGACGAACAGCACGTCGTGACGGCGGCAGATCGCGGCCACCTCCTCGAGGTAACCGTCCGGCGGGAGCAGCACGCCACCCGCGCCGATCACCGGCTCGCAGAAGAACGCCGCCACCCGGGACGCGCCCACGCGGGCGATCTCGGCCTCCAACGCCGGCGCGCTGTCGAACGGCACGTGCGAGAACTCCGGCGGCTGCGGCCCGACGCCGGCCGCATTGGCCGGGATGCCGCCGACGGCCGTGCCGAAGCCGTGCGTGCCGTGGTAGCCCTGCGTCCGGCCGATGACGTGCGCCTTCTCCGGCCGTCCGGTCTGCGCGAAGTACGCCCGCGCGAGCTTCACGGCGGTGTCGATGACATCCCCGCCCCCGGAGCCGAAGAAGACCTTCGACCCCGGGGTCGGCGCCAGCGCGGCGACGCGGTCGGCCAGCTCGATCGCCGGCTCGTTCGCGTTGTAGCCGAACAGGTTGTACGAGTCGAGCTTCTGCAGCTGCTTGGTGACGGCCTCGGTGATCTCGGGGCGCCCGTGGCCGAAGTTCGCGTACCAGAGCGACGCGGTGGCGTCGAAGTACCGGCGGCCGGCGTCGTCCCAGACGTAGGAGCCCTCACCACGTGTGATGACCATCCGGTCGCCGTCCACCGCACCCATGTCGGCGAACGGGTGCCAAAGGGCGTGCTGTGCTGACATCGGTCCTCCTCAATCCTCCCCCATCCCTACCAGGGCGAAGCCGAGAGCGCGAACACTCCATCGTGCACACTTCGCGACGCGGGACTGGACCGGATGGCAGCGCAACCTGTAACGGCCGCGCTCGCTGGGTGCTGTGCCAGCGGCTGGTCGAGCGGGTCTCGCTGTACATCCGGACCGAGCTGGCCCCGCACGTCCCCGGCGGGATCGGGTACGAGAAGTGGCTCCGCAAGTCGACCGCCGAGCCGCCGGGCCGGGAAGCTGAGCCTCACCCGAGCTCCGCGATCTCCTCCGCCGAGTACCCCAGCTCCGCCAGCACCTCCGCGGTGTGCTGCCCCAAGGTCGGCGGTGCCGACGTAGGACGAGCCGGGGTCTCCGACGCCTTCACCGGAAACCCCGTCCCCACGTACGTTCCCACCGTCGGGTGCGGCAACCGCACGACCTGGCCGCGAGCCGCCGTCCACGGGTCCGCGTACACGTCGTCGATCTCGTTGATCGGGGCCGCCGGGATGCCCGCCGCGTCGAAGGACTTCATCCAGTCCGCCGCCGCGCGGGTCAGCAGCACCGGTTCCAAGAGCGCGTTCAGCTCGTCACGGTGGGCGGCCCGGAGAGCGTTCGACGAAAACCTCGAGTCCGAAGCGATGTCCAGGTCGAGCACCCCGCAGAACGCGTGCCACAGCTTTTCGCTGCCCACCGCGATGATCAGCCAGCCGTCCGACACGTGGTACGCCTGGTACGGGACGATGCTCGGGTGCGCCGAGCCCATCCGGCGCGGGCGTGGCGCGTCGTAGAACACAGCGCCCGCGGCGTACACGTGCCAAGCCAGCTGACTGTCCAAAAGGGACACGTCGAGGTACTGCCCGCGGCCGGTCGTGTGCCGGGCCTGCAACGCCATCAGCACCGCAATGATCGCCCAGGTCCCCGCGTTCAGGTCCGCCACCGGCAGCCCGACCTTCGCCGGCGCGCCGTCGGGCTCGCCGGTCAGCGACATCACGCCGCCGAGCGCCTGCGCCACCAGGTCGTAGCCGGCGCGGTCGCGGTACGGGCCCGTCTGCCCGAACCCGGTGATCGACACGTGGATCAGCCGCGGGTTCAGATCCGACAACGCCGCGTAGCCCAGCCCCCACTTCTCCAGCGTCCCCGGCCGGAAGTTCTCGACGAGCACGTCCGCATCGGCGACCAGACGTCGGAGGGCTTCGCGGCCGCGGTCGCTCTTGAGGTCGAGCACGATCCCGCGCTTGTTCCGGTTCGCCGCGAGGTAGTACACGGCTTCGTCGCTCTCGCCGACGAACGGCGGCCCCCAGCCGCGGGTGTCGTCGCCGTGGCCGGGCGGCTCGACCTTCACCACGTCCGCGCCCATCTCGCCGAGGTACTGCGTGCAGTACGGCCCAGCGAGGATGCGGGACAGGTCGACGACCTTGATCCCGTCCAGGGGGCGGAATCCGTTGTGGTCAGCAGGCAGCGAAGTCACGGCCCTTTGTCTCCCACCGGGCCGGAAACCGCAAGGTGTTCCTCCTAACGGCCGTAGACATCCGACCTCTTCATGGTGTTTGTTGTTGAGTGAGTTTGTGCAGAGTTGCGCACTCCTGGAGGGAACATGCGTCTTCTTGTCGGGCTCGCGGCCGCCGTCGTGGCCGCCGCGATCGCTTCTCCGCCACCCGCCCGAGCTGCCGAGCCGGCCGACGCCCAGCAGCTCGGCCAGCTCCCGCCGATGGGCTGGAACAGCTGGAACAAGTTCCACTGCGACATCAACGAAGAGCTCATCCGCGAGACGGCCGACGCCATGGTGAGCTCCGGCCTGAAAGCCGCCGGCTACCAGTACGTCAACATCGACGACTGCTGGGCCGAACAGAACCGCACCGCCGACGGCAAGCTCGAGGCCAACCACACCCGCTTTCCCAGCGGCATCAAGGCGCTGGCCGACTACGTCCACGACCGCGGGCTCAAGCTCGGCATCTACACCAGCGCCGGCACGCTGACCTGCCAGAAGACCATGCCCGGCGGCCTCGACCACGAGGACGTCGACGCGCAGACGTTCGCCGACTGGGGTGTCGACTACCTCAAGTACGACAACTGCAACAACCAGAGCCGCCCGGCGATCGAGCGCTACACGAAGATGGGTGAGGCGATCAAGAAGACCGGCCGCCCGATCCTCTACGCGCTCTGCGAATGGGGCCAGAACCAGCCGTGGCTCTGGGGCAAGGACGCGGGCGCGCAGCTGTGGCGCACCACCGGCGACATCAGCGACAGCTGGAGCAGCATGACCGGGATCCTCGACAAGCAGGTCCCGCTGGCCGGGTACTCGGGTCCGGGCGGCTGGAACGACCCGGACATGCTGGAGGTCGGCAACGGCAAGATGACGACCACCGAGTACCAGGCGCACTTCGCGTTGTGGGCCTTGATGAACGCGCCACTGCTCGCCGGCAACGACCTGCGCTCGATGTCCGACACCACGAAGAAGATCCTGGAGAACAAGGACATCGTCGCGCTCGACCAGGACTGGGCGGGCAAGCAGGGGTACAAGCTCCGCGACGACGGCGACACCGAGGTCTGGACCAAGCCGATGTCGGACGACTCGGCGGCGGTCGTGCTCTTCAACCGCGGCCTGACCGCGGCGCCGATGTCGGCCACCACGACCGAGCTCGGTCTCGGCAAGGCCCGCGACTACCGCGTCCGCGACCTGTGGACCGGCACCGAAACCGAGACGACGGGCACGCTCCGGGCGTCGGTGCCGAGCCACGGCGCCGCCGTCTTCCGCGTCTGGCCCGCGAAGTTCCCGAACGCGGCGCCGCTCTCGACGCTCACCGTGCAGGCACCCGACTTCGCCGACGCCGCGAAGCCGTTCACCGCGACGCTGAAGCTGACCAACGACGGCAGCACCCCGCTCGTCGCCGCGCAGGTGAAGCTGACCGCCCCGGCCGGCTGGAAGCTCGACGGCCGGGGCGACGCACTCGTGCCGGCGGTGGCACCGGGCCGGTCCTGGCAGAAGTCCTGGACCGTGCGCCCCGACGCTCCCAGCGGCGACCGCGTCACCCTGACCGCGACGGCGAACTACTGGACGGCCTGGGGTAAACGCTCGTTAACCGCCGACGGCGGCGCGCCGATCGTGGTCCCGCCGGCGCAAGGCGTGACGCCGCTGTCGAAGGCCACCTGGCTCTCCGCGGAAAACGGCTACGGCCCGGTCGAACGCGGCACGAGCAACGGCGAGTCCAAAGCCGGTGACGGGCACCCGATCACCATCGGCGGCGTGACCTACGCCGACGGCCTTGGCGTGCACGCGCCGTCACGCGTCCGGTTCTACCTCGGCGGCGGCTGCACGACGTTCGGCGCGTCCGTCGGCCACGACGACGAAAAGGCCAAGGGCAGCGTCGCGTTCCAGGTCCTCGGCGACGGCAAGACGCTCGCCGAGACCGCCGTCATGACGGCGGGCCTGCCCGCGCAGCAGCTCGCGGCGAACCTCGCCGGCGTCCAGGTGCTCGACCTCGTCGTCACCGACGGCGGGGACACCAACGACTCCGACCACGCCGACTGGGCGGACGCCGCGATCAACTGCTGAGAGCGGGAGAGTCACGTACACCGCGCCGCCCCCGGCCACGCATCCGGGGGCGGCGTTTTCTCCCTTGCGCCGGTTACCCCGGTGATCTTCGTCCGCGGCCCCGCCGTGGGGGATCTCGTGGTCGCGGATCGGCGACGCGAAGGTCCGCGCCGCCGTCGACATGCTGCAATCGGACATCGCGAAGTACCCGGACATGCTTCCAGCCTTACAGCGTATGTCCACGCCAACGGACTCCAGTTCGGCCTGCACAGCGGGTGGATCGCGCCGAACCTCACCTGCTGGCTCAGGCCTCTTCCAGGAGGACCACGGCCTGGGCGGTCTGCTGGTACAGCACGAAGCGGCCGTCCCGGACCTTGCTCACCAGACCCGCGCGGTGCAGGGCGCCGAGGTGGTAGGAGACGGTGCCCGCCGTGTACCCGATCCGGGTGGCGAGCTCCGCGGTCGAGCGGGCGGTGGCGAGGTCCGCCAGCAGCGACGCCCGCGCGGCCCCGACGACCTGCGCGATCGTCCCGGGCCGGTGGCCGGAGCCGGTCCCGACCCGGTGCGCCGGGTAGTAGAGGACGAGCTGGTCGGGGACGTCGACCTGGACGGCGAAGCCGGGCCAGCTCAGCGCGCCGGGCGCGAGGACCAGGTCGCGGCCGGCGATGTCGATCTCGCCGTCCCAGGTCGCGTCGAAGGTGATCGCGTCGCCCGCCCAGCCGATGCCGGGGTGCAGCGACCCGAGCACTCCGCCGACACCGTGGCGGGCGATGGTCTTCGCGCGGTGGGTGATGTCCCGCTCGATGACCGAGTGCAGTCCGGCCCAGCCCTCGGCCAGCGCGTCCCGCCAGAACCGGGCGAGGCCGGCGGCCAGCCGCCGCGGCATCGTGCCCGAGTCCGCGGCCCGGCGGGTCGCGGCCGCCAATGGTCTGCTCCAGTGGGCCTGCGTGGCGGCGATGACCTGCGCCTCGACGTCGTCCTGGGTGGTCGCCTCGATCCGCGCGATCTGCTCGTCGAGCAGGTCGCGGGGCCGGGTGGCCGTGCCGGGCTGCGGCGTGAGCAGGTCGGGGGTGTAGACGTCGCCCGTGCGCGCCAGGAGGTCCACGACCAGGGCGACGTCCGGGTGGGCGAGGGACGCGCGGGCGAGCGGGCCGGGGTCCCCGAACACCGGGTGACGCCCCAAAGCGGCGGTGAGTTTCAGCCACGCCAGCGACTCCGACGCCGGGGACGGCGAAAAGCGGGTCCTGGCCACCGTCTCGGCGTCGACCCGCAGCGTGAACACCCGATCGACGCTAGCAGCCGGTGCGGCGGATTTGAACCGGCTCGAATCCTTTCCGCCCGCGTGCTCCCGGACGGTTCAGTGGACCCATGGTGCCCCGAGCGAGAACCGCCGCCGCCGTGGCCGCGCTGCTCATCGCCGGGGCGCCGGCCGCCGAGGCCGAACCCCCGGCCGCCGGTTACGCCGTGACCCGAGTCGTCACCACGGTGGTCCGGCAGCACTGGTCGGCCGCCGCGGACGGGACGTACCGGGTCACCACCTACCGCGTGCCGCGCTCGTTCACCGTGGTGTTCGCGACGGCGCCGGGCTCGCTGAGCGCCAGCAGCAGGGCTTCGGCGTCGCGGAGGTAGCGGTCCAGCGCGGCTTCCGCGACCCCGAACCGGCCGCGCCGCAGGTCGCGCAGGATCTGCTCGTGGCAGTCGAGGAACGGCTCGTAGAACTCGCGCGTGTTGTCGTTGAGGACGAAGAACAACCGCGTCTCGGCGAGAACCTGGCGCATCGTCGCGGAGATGCGCTCGCTGCCGGCCAGGTCGGCCAGCGCCTGGTGGAAGTGGATGCTGGCGGTGCCGACCGCGGACCAGTCCTCGGCCACCGCCGCCGAGCGACCATCCCGCAGCGCCTGCTCGACCGGCATCAGGTCCACAGTGGACAGCTCAGCCGCCCGGCGCAGGGCCCCGCATTCGGTGGCGCGGCGGACGACGTAGAGGTCTTCGATGTCCTCCGTGGTCAGTTCGCGCACGAACACGCCACGGTTCAGCTCGTGCACCGCCAGCCGCTCGTGGGCCAGCAGCTGGAACGATTCGCGCAGCGTGTTGCGCGAGACGCCGAGCGCCGAGCTGATCACCGGCTCGGACAGCCGTTCGCCGGGGGCGAAGACGCCGTCGGTGATGTACTGCCGCAGGATCGCGGCGACCCGTTCGGCCGTGCCGCTGCGCTCGAGCAGGTGCCGCTCGCTCTCCAGCCCCGAGGGATCGACGGACACGGCGCTACCTGACGCCGAGTTCGAAGTCGAGGCTGTAGCGGTTGCCCGGCATCGCCCCCGCGGCCTTCGCGCCGTCGATCGGCAGCACGACGCCGTTGATGAACCGGGACTCGTCGCTCGCCAGGAACACGATGGCCTTCGCGACTTCCCACGCCTCGCCGACGCGCGCCGCGGGCGTGCTCGCGACCAGCTGGTGCTGCTTGGTCTCGAACTCCTCGGGTGAGTTCAGCGTGCTGCGCAGCATGTCGGTGTCGATCGCGCCGGGGTTCACCGTGTTGGCGCGGATGCCCTGGTGGGCGTGGGCGACGGCGATCGACTTCGTCAGCCCGACCAGCGCGTGCTTGGTGGCGTTGTAAACCGGGTCGCCCGGGCGGCCCATCACGCCGCCGTTCGACGACGTCGTGATGATGCTGCCCGCCTTCTGTTCGATCATGTGCGGCAGCACGGCGCGGGTGCCGAGGAAGGCGGCGCGCACGTTGAGCGCGAAGATGTTGTCGAACTCGGCCAGCGTGGTGTCGGCGAGCGGCTTGCCGAGGTGGATGCCGACGTTGTTGACCAGCACGTCGACGCGGCCGGCTTCGGCGAGCACGCCGTCGACGAACGCCGCCACGGCGTCCTCGTCCGTCGCGTCCACAATGGAGTGCCGGTAGCCGTCGACGTCTTCCGCGGGCTCGCGGATGTCGGAAGCGAACACCGTCGCGCCCTCGGCGAGGAACTCCTTCACCGTGGCGAGGCCGATGCCCCGCGCGCCGCCGAAGACGACCGCCACCTTGCCGGCCAACCGACCCATGTCACTTCCCCGCTCTCAGTCGTGCTGTCTGCTCTTCGTCCACCGCGTAGTCCCCGGGCAGCCGGACGAGCGCACGCGGGTCACCGAGGTACCGCACCTCGACGCCGTACACCTCGCGCGCCGCCGCCACCGAGACGTACCCCTCGACGACGTCGTCGAGCACCCTCGTCACCGGTCGCTCGAACGGAGGCCCGTAACCACCACCACCGGGCAGCGTGACGTCCACAACGGACTCGGGCGTCAGCGTCACCCGGCTCTTCGCGGGCAGGTCGTCCCCTGCCTGCAGCCCGAAACGTCCGACCGCCCCGCACCCCCCGCCGTCCACTCCGGACGCCGCAGCGCGCACGCGGTCGACGTTCCCGTTGACGCTCCAGGAGTCCTGGCCGCGCGCGGCCATCGTCGTCACCTGGCCCAGGCCACCGCGCCGACGCCCAGCACCACCGGAGTCCACGCGCAGCTCCCGCGCGTGCTGGACGAGCGGCGCCATCGTCTCGATGACTTCCGTCGGCGTCGAGCGCAGGCCACTGGGGAAACCGGTGGTGTTCAGCCCGTCCTTGTCCGCCCGCGCACCCATGCCGCCGGTCTGGAAGACGTTGAGCATGAACCCGGGGCCACGCCAGATCGTCATCCAGAGCGCGTCCGCGCTCGGCGCGATCGCGGCGGCGGGCAGGGCGCCGATCAGCAGCGACGGCAGGAAGTGGCCGATCAGGTGCCGGGACGCGACCGGCGCGGGCGGCAGGCAGTTCAGCACCGACCCTTCCGGCGCGGTGACGCGCACCGGCCGGAACGAGCCGGCGTTGTGCGGCACCTCCGGCGAGATCGCCGCCTTGACCGCGAACGACGCGTACGCCCGCGTGTAGTTGAGCACGACGTTGATCCCGCGACGGCTCTGCGGCGACGACCCCGCGAAGTCGAGGTGGATCCCGTCACCGTCCACAGTGGCCGTCACACGGAGGACGATCTCTTCGTCGTCGAAGCCGTCGGTGACGATCTCGTTGGTGTAGACGCCGTCCGGCAGCGCTCGCAGCGCGTCTCGCAACGCCTTCTCGGAGCGGTTCATGATCTCGGCGGCGACGTCGTCGAGGGAGTCCAGCCCGAACTCGTCCAGCAGCTTCAGCAGGCCGGCCGCGCCGACTTCGTTACCGGTGACCTGCGCGTACAGGTCCCCGATCGTCTCCTCCGGCGTCCGGACGTTGGCCCGGATCAGCCGTTCCAGATCGGCGTTGACGACCCCCGCGTTCAGGAACTTCATGATCGGCAGGCGCAGGCCCTCTTCGAAGACCTCGTGGGCTTCGGCGGAAACGAGCCGGCCGCCGATGTCCGGCGCGTGGCAGCAGGACGCGAACCACGCGACGAGCCGGCCGTCCCGGAACACCGGGGTCACCACGGTGATGTCGTTGATCTGCCCGGCCGTCTGCCACGGGTCGTTGGTGAGCAGCACATCGCCGGGTTCGAGGGTCTCCGGCGGGTAAGCGGCGACGAAGTGGTGCATACCGGTGGCCATCGCGTTGATGTGGCCCGGCGTGCCGCCGACGGACTGGCCGATCATCTCGCCGCGCGAGTCGAACACCGCGCAGGCCAGGTCGAGCGATTCGCGGACCACGGCCGAGAAGGCCGTGTTGACCAGCGCGTTCTGCTGCTCGGCGAGGATGGAGTGCAGGCGGTTGCCGAACAGCCCGACGAGGATGGGGTCGACGCTCACGCCGTCACCTCCAGGGCCGCGTCACCTCGGACGACGCAGTGCGCACCGGGCGGGACGACCACAGTGGACTCGCGTTCCTCCACGATGGCCGGTCCGGCGACCCGCTCGCCCGGCGTCAGGAGGTACCGGTCGAACACTGCCGTGTCGACAAATCCCCCCGCCGAAGGAAAATAGGCTTCGCGGGTGCCCTTGCGCGCGTCACCCCCGGTGGCCTGCGTGGTCAGCCGCAGCGTGACGTCCGGCTTGGGTCCGCTCGACACCACCCGCCAGTTCAGCACCTCGACGCCGACCTCGGGTCCGGTGCGCCGGTACAGCGCGCGGTAGGTGGCGGTGAACTCGTCGATCAGCGCGTCCGGCCAGCGGCCGCCGCGGACCGGGACGCGGATCTCGTAGCCCTGCCCGGCGTAGCGCATCTCGGCGACGCGGCGGTGCGTGACTTCGTCCACACCGGACTTCGCGAGCAGCGCCGCGCCCTCGGCTTCCATCTCGGCGAACAGCGCGTCGACCTGTTCCCACGCCAAGTCGTGCACGGCCGCGCGGGCCGACCGGACGAAGTCGAACGCCAGCGGCGCGGTGAGGAACCCGGCCGCGCTGAGCACGCCGGCGGCGGGCGGCGCGACGACCGACGGCGCTCCGAGCGCGCGGGCGACCCCGACACCGTGGACCGGGCCCGCGCCGCCGAACGTGTACATCGGCAGCATCGCCGGATCTTGGCCGCGCTCGACGGCGTGCACGCGCGCGGCGTTCGCCATGTCCTCGTTGACGCTCGTGTGGATGCCCCACGCGGCTTCCTCGACGCTCACGCCGAGCGGCCCGGCGATCAGTTCGGCGATGGCCGACCGCGCGGCTTCCGCGTCGAGTTCCATGCCGCCGCCGAGGAAGTAGCCGGGGTCGAGGTAGCCGAGCACGAGGTCGGCGTCGGTCACCGTCGGTTCGGTGCCGCCGCGGCCGTAGCAGGCCGGGCCGGGCTCGGACCCGGCCGAATCGGGCCCGACGGTCAGCAGGCCGAGCGCGTCGATCCGGGCGATCGACCCGCCGCCGACGCCGATCTCGATCATGTCGGTGACCGGCACCTGCACCGGCAGCCCGGACCCGGGCAGCAGCCGGTACTTGCGGTCCACCTCGAACTGGTGCGTGACGAGCGGCGCACCGCCGGCGATCAGGCACAGCTTCGCCGTCGTGCCACCCATGTCGAAGGCCAGCAGGTCCGCCGGCCCGATCGCGGCCGCCGCCAGCGCACCCCCGGCGGGGCCGGACTCGAGGATCCGGATCGGGTGCCGGGCCGCGGTGTCCACAGTGGCCAATCCGCCGTTGGACAGCATGATGTGCGGCGCGCCGGTGATCCCGATCCGCCGCAGCCGGTGTTCGAGGTCGCGCAGGTAGCGCTCGGTCAGGTCCTGGACGTAGACGTTCGCGACCGTGGTCGACATCCGCTCGAACTCGCGGATCTCGGGGACGACGTCCGAGGACAGCGCGACCCTGAGCGTGGGCGCCACCTCGGCCAGGATCTCGGCCGCGCGCCGCTCGTGCGCCGGGTTCGTGAACGAGTGCAGGAAGCAGACGGCGACCGCTTCGATCCCGCGGTCCGCCAGTTCCCGCCCGAGCCTTACAACGTAAGCCTCGTCGAGCGCGGTCCGGACCGATCCGTCGGCGAGAATTCGCTCCGGGACGTCGAAGCGCAGGTGCCGCGGAACCAGCGGCGCGGGCAGCTCGAGGTGCAGGTCGTACAGCTCGTACCGGTGTTCGCGCCGCATCTCCAGGACGTCGCGGAAGCCCGCGGTGGCGAGCAGCGCGGTCCGCGAGCCCTTGCGCTCGATCAGCGCGTTCGTCACCAGCGTCGTCCCGTGGACGACCTGCTCGACGGCCCCCGGGTCGGTGAGCAATGCGGCGAGGCCCTCCTCGACGGCGCGCGCGGGCTCGTCGTACGTCGTAAGAACCTTGCCGACCGCGACGATCCCGGTCTCGTCCACCGCGCAGAGGTCGGTGAACGTGCCACCGATGTCGACGCCGATCCTCATGTGCGGTACCACCGCGGCGACGTGTTCAGCGGCGGCTTCAGCTTGGCCTTCACCACCAGCACGTTCGGCTCGTCCGACTCGACGAACTCGCCGAGCAGCCGCCGGAACGCGCGCCCGAACCCGGAGACGCGGTCGGCGTGCACGCCGAAGGACCGGGCCAGGCCGACGAAGTCCGGGCTGTCCCAGTCGACCCCGCGCCGCGGAAGCCCTTCGCGCTCCTGGTCGTAGCGCAGCATTCCGTAGCCGCCGTCGTCGACGAGGACGACCGTGACCGGCAGCTGCTCCTGCGCGAGCGTCGCCAGATCGCCGCAGCCGTAGAGGAACCCGCCGTCGCCGGTGATGCAGATGGCGCGCCCGACCCCGGCCGCGGCGGCGCCGAGCGACGCCGGGAAGCCGTAGCCGAGGGTGCCCCAGCCCATCGGGTAGGCGAGCTTGCGCGGCGCCCGCACCCGGTGGAAGCCGCCGACCCAGTACCCGGCGACGCACATGTCGGACACCAGCACCGCATTCGTCGGCAACACCTCGTCCAAAGTGGACAGGAAGTCGTACGCCTGCGGCTCTTCGTCCCGGATGCGCTGGCGCACGCGGCGGCCGATGCCGGCCAGCCGCAACGTGATGTCGTCCAAGCCGGCTCGTTCCTTCGGCAGCAGCCGCTCGACGATCGCGCGCGCGTCACCGACCAGCGTCAGGTCCGGTGGGTAGTTCTTGGCGGCGTCGTCGGCGTCGACGTTGATCGCGACCAGCTTGCGCGGCTTCGGCATCCGCCAGTTCTGCGTCATCAGGCCGTCGAAGTCGGTGCCGATGGCGAGCACGACGTCGGCCTCGTCCCACAGCTCGCCGACCTCCGGGGTGTGCACCGGGTTCGGGGCGAGGCACGGGTGGTCGAGCGGGAGCAGGCCGCGGGCGCCGAACGTGGTGATGACCGGCGCGGCGATCTTCTCGGCGAGCGCGCCGATGGCGTCCCCGGCCCCGGACCGCAGCGCGCCGCCGCCGGCCCAGATCAGCGGGTTCTTCGCGTCGGACAGCATCGCTTCCGCGCGGGCGAGATCGGGAACGTCGCCGTCGGGCTTGCGGTGCGGCGCGGGCGGGCGCCGGTGCGGCACGGTCTCGCGCAGGTAGTCGGTCGGCACGCCGAGGTAGACCGGGCCGCTCTGCGGCTCCAGCGCGAGCCGCGCCGCGCGGTGCACGGTGGTGCCGATCTGGTCGGCGGCCCGCACGGTGAAGACACCCTTGGTCACCGGCGCGAAGATCGCCTGCTGGTCGGACGTCTCGTGCAGCACGCCGCGCACGACGCCGGGGCGCCGCAGCGTCGAGGGGATGTCGGTGGCGATGATCAGCACCGGAGCCGCGGACGCCATCGCTTCACCGACCGCGCCGAGAGTGTTGGCCGCACCCGGCCCGGTGGTGACGAGGGCGACGCCGAGCTTGCCGGTCGCGCGCGCGTAGCCGTCGGCCGCGTACCCGGCGGTCTGCTCGTGACGGACCCCGACGAGCTTGATGCGGGTCTCGGCGAGCGCCTCCCACAACGGCAGGTTGTGCACCCCCGGGAGGCCGAAAACGATCTCCGTCCCCAGCCCTTCGAGCGCGTCCACCAGCTCCCGAGCACCACTCACAGCCACGGCCCGGATACTGCCAGATCGTTGAACGATCTGGCAATCAACCCCTAGACGATGTGCCGCTCCACCGGTGCGGTAACGGAGCCCTCGAAGCGCCGGACGTCCAGCTCGGCGATGTCCACCGCCGGCTGTCGCCCCAGGTAGAGGTCCCGGATCAGCTCGCCGGCCGCCGGGCCCATCTGGAACCCGTGCCCGGAGAAGCCGGTCGCGTAGAAGAACCGCGACAGCAGGACGCTTTCCCCCACGATCTGGTTGCGGTCGGGCGTCACTTCGTACAGCCCGGCCCAGGCGGTGCGGATGCCGGCGTCGAGGACGGCCGGGATGCGCCGGTCCGCCAGCTCGGCCAGCCGCGGCAGCCACTGGCCGGCTTCGTAGTGCGTGTCGAAGCCGGGGAAGCCGTCGTCCTCGCAGAACGACATGGCGAGGCCCGGGCCCTCGCGGTGGAAGTAGAACGCCGACGGCATCTCGATGGTCAGCGGCACCGCGTCCGGCAGCCCGGGCACCGGCCCGGTGAACACCACCTGACGCCGGAACGGGCGCACCGGCAGGTCGAGGCCGGCCAGCTCGCCGACCCGCCCCGACCACGCGCCCGCCGCGCACACGACCGCGCCGGTCCGGACGAACCCCGCAGTCGTGTTAACGCCGGTTAACGTGTCGCCGTCACGCTCGATGCCGGTGACCTCGACGGCGGTCCGCAGCTTCGCGCCGCTCGCCCTCGCCGCCCTCGCATAGCCCTGGACGACGGCGTCCGGCGTCGCCTTCGCGTCGTCCGGCGACCACAGTGCGGCGACGATGCCGTCCGTCTCGAGCAGCGGGAGGACGTCCCGCACTTCGGAGGGGTCCAGCAGGTGGCTCCTTACGCCGTAAGACCGCTGCAGCTCCGCGCAATGTCCGATTGCGGCCACGTCCGCGGGGTCGGTGAGCAGGTACAGGTAGCCGTCGCGGCGGAAGTCGATCTCGACGCCGAAGTCGCGCGAGAAAGCGCTGTACGCCGCGAGCCCGCGCAGTCCCAGCTCGGCGTTCACGCGGCTCGTGAACGACGACCGGATGCCGCCCGCGGCCTTCGCCGTCGAGCCCTCGCCGAGCCCGCCGCGCTCCAGCAGCAGGACGTCGACGCCGGCTTCCGCCAGGCGGAACGCGCAGCTCACACCGATCACACCGCCACCGATCACGACGCACTCGGCCATCGGTGGCAGGGACGTTTCCCCCGGCCCGCGGACGGTCATACTCGCCAATGTAGAACGTGATCCACCCACGGCCGCCGAGCGCGTACAGTCGGCGTGCCGAGTGCGGAAGGTGATGTCCCATGGCGATGATGCCCGTGACCGACTCGATGTTCCTCCTGGTCGAAACGCGCGAGCATCCGATGCACGTGGGCGGTCTGCAGCTGTTCAAGAAACCCGAGGGCGCCGGCGACGACTACCTGCACGACGTCCGCCGTTCGCTGCTGGAGTCCGACAACATGCGCCCGGTGTTCCGGCGCCGTCCGGCCCGGCCGGTGAACACGATGGGTCACGTGGCTTGGCGCGCGGAGACCGATCTCGAGCTCGACTACCACTTCCGGCACTCGGCACTGCCGCAGCCGGGCCGCATCCGCGAGCTGCTGGAGCTGACGTCGCGCTGGCACAGCACCCTGCTCGACCGGCATCGCCCGTTGTGGGAGACGCACCTCATCGAGGGACTGGCCGACGGCCGGTTCGCCGTCTACACCAAGGTCCACCACGCGCTGATGGACGGCGTCTCGGCGCTGCGCCAGCTGCAGGGCACGCTGTCGGACGACCCGGCGGACCTGGACTGCCCGCCGTGGTGGGGCAGCCGGCGCAAACCGGGCGAAGCCCGCGTCAAGAGCCCGCGGTCGTTCCTGCAGACCGCGGGCAAGACCGCCGGCCAGCTCGCCGGGCTGGCGCCGGCCGCGATCAAGGTCGCGCGCGAGGCGTTCGGCGAGCACACGGTGACCCTGCCGGGGCAGGCGCCGCGGACGATGTTCAACGTGCCCATCGGCGGCGCGCGGCGGTTCGCGGCGCAGTCGTGGTCGCTCGACCGCGTGCGCCAGGTGGCGACGGCCGCCGGGGTGTCGCGCAACGACGTCGTGCTCGCGATGTGCTCGGGCGCGCTGCGGGACTACCTCATCGAGCAGCGCGCGCTGCCGGACGCGCCGCTGGTCGCGATGGTCCCGGTGTCGCTGCGCCGCCAGAACGACCCGGGCGAAGCGGCGGGCAACAACATCGGCGCGCTGCTGTGCAACCTGGCCACCGACCTGCCGGACGCGGGCAAGCGGCTCGTCACGATCCACCAGTCGATGCGCAACGGCAAGCGGCTGTTCTCGGAGCTGACGCCGCTGCAGACGCTGCTGTTATCGGCCGTTAACGTCGCACAGCTCGGCGTATCGCCGATCCCGGGCGTCGTCAACAACACGCGGCCGCCGTTCAACCTGGTGATCTCGAACGTGCCCGGGCCGCGCAAGCAGATGTACTGGAACGGCGCGCAGCTCGACGGCATCTACCCGGCGTCGGTGCTGCTCGACGGCCAGGCCGTCAACATCACGCTGACCAGCAACGGCGACCACCTCGACTTCGGCGTCACGGGCTGCCGCCGCAGCGTGCCGCACCTGCAGCGGATCCTGACCCATTTGGACACGGCGCTCGTCGAGCTGGAAGCGGCGGTGAAGTAGCACCGGTCATCGGCACCCCACTGGGCCATCGGAAGGAAACTTTCCGAACTGCTCTGGTCAGTCCGCTCGTCTCGCTCCTACCGTGACGGTTCACGGAAAGGAGCACGACATGACCGAGGTGTGGACGACTCCCGACTTCGTCGAATACGAAACACCCATGGAGGTGACCGCCTACGCGGCCCGCATGGCGGACTGACCGGTGCCCGTCGAGCCGCTCGCGGAAAGCGCATTCATCGGAGCCCTGCGCGGTCTTTCGGACCGGTACTGGGGCACGCACCCGTTCCACCGGCGGTTGCACGCGGGCGAGCTCGACGAGCGCGGGCTGCGGATCTGGGCGGCCAACCGCTGGTACTACCAGTGTCAGCTGCCGCAGAAGGACGCGGCGATCATCAGCAACTGCCCGCTGCCGGAAATCCGCCGTCAGTGGCTCGACCGGATCGTCTACCACGACGGCCCGAACGCCGGCACCGGCGGAATCGAGCGGTGGCTGCGGCTGTGCGAGGCCGTCGGCCTGGAGCGTGACGAGGTCCTCGACGAGCGGCACGTCGCGCCCGGTGTCCGGTTCGCCGTCGACGCCTACGTGACCTTCGCACGGACGAAGCCGTGGTGGGAGGCCGTCGCTTCCGGGCTCACCGAGATGTTCGCCGGGCACCTGATGCAGCAGCGCGTCGCGGACATGCTCGCCCACTACCCGTGGATCGCGCGGGCGGACCTCGACTACTTCACCAACCGCATCGACAAGGTCTCCGGCGAAGGCAAGGACACCCTGGACATCGTGGTCAGACACTGCGTCACGCGCGAGCAGCAGGACCGCGCGATCGCGGCACTGTCGTTCAAGTGCGACGTCCTGTGGTCGATGCTCGACGCGATCGAGCGCGCATGATCGCCGCCGGCTCCGTTCCCGAGCTGCGCCGCGGCGTGCGGCTGTCCTTCGACCACGTCCGGGAGACGCACGTCCTGCTGTTCCCCGAGGGAGTACTGGTGCCGAACACCACCGCGGCCGCGGTGCTCGAACTCTGCGACGGCGCCCGCACCGTCACCGACATCACCGAGGTGCTGGGAAAGCGCTTCACCGGCGTCCGGGAGCAGGACGTCCTCGACGTGCTGTCGCGACTGGGCGAACGGCGGGTCGTCGCATGGACGTGAGCCCGCCGCTCGGGCTGCTGGCCGAGCTGACCCACCGCTGCCCCCTGCACTGTCCTTATTGCTCGAACCCGGTCGAACTCGTTTCCCGCGCCGCGGAGCTGTCCACTTCGGACTGGACATCGGTGCTCTCGCAGGCGCGCGAGCTGGGCGTGCTGCAGGTGCACATGTCCGGTGGCGAACCGCTGGCCCGGCCGGACCTGTCCGCACTGGTGGAGCACGCCGGCTCGCTCGGCTGCTACGTCAACCTCGTCACCTCCGGCCTCGGCCTGACCGCGGCGCGGCTCGACGACCTGGTCTCGCGCGGGCTCGCGCACGTCCAGCTGTCGGCGCAGGGCGCGACGCGGGAGCGTGCCGACCTGCTGGCCGGCGCGCGAGCGTTCGACCACAAGCTCGCCGCGGCCGCGCTCGTGAAGGCGTCCGGGCTGCCGTTGTCCCTGAACGTGGTGCTGCACCGGCGCAACCACGACCAGCTGGCCGGGATCATCGAGCTGGCCGAGCGGATGGGCGCGGACCGGCTGGAGCTGGCGAACACCCAGTACTACGGCTGGGCGTTGCGCAACCGCGAGGCGCTGATGCCGACGCCGTCCCAGCTCGCCGCGGCGGAGCCGGTGGTGCGCGCGGCCGTATCGCGATTGCGCGGCACGATGGAGATCGTCTACGTCGTCGCCGACTACTACGAGCCGTACCCGAAGCCGTGCATGTACGGCTGGGGTGCGCGGCAGCTGACCGTGGCGCCGGACGGGACGGTGCTGCCGTGCCCGGCGGCGTCGGCGATCTCGACGCTGACTTTGGACAACGTGCGGGAGAAGCCGCTGGCCGAGATCTGGTACGGCTCGTCGTCGTTCAACGCCTACCGCGGCGAGGACTGGATGTCCGAGCCGTGCCGGACGTGCGACCGCCGCGGGGTCGACTTCGGCGGTTGCCGCTGCCAGGCGTTCCTGCTGACCGGCGACGCCGCGGCGACCGATCCGGTGTGCTCGCGGTCGCCACGGCGTTCCGTCGTCGATCTCGTCCTCGCCCGGCCTCCGGAGTCCGACCTGGTCATGCGCCGATGAAGGTGATCCTGCTCGGTACCGCGGCGGGCGGCGGATGTCCACAGTGGAACTGCGCGTGTCCGTTCTGCACTTCCACGCTGGCGCCTCGCACCCAGGACTGCGTCGCGATCAGCGCGGACGGCGTCGGCTGGTACCTGCTGAACTGCTCACCGGACATCCGGTCGCAGATCCTTTCCACCCCGCCGTTGCGTGCGGGGCCAGGTCCGCGGGAGACGCCGTTGCGCGGAGTTCTGCTGACCGACGCCGAACTCGACCACTCGCTGGGCCTGCTGATGCTGCGCGAGGCCGGCGGGCTCCCGGTGTACGCGCCGGACACGGTGCTGGACGCTTTGTCCCCGTTCCGCGCGATCGTCGACGGCTACGGCGGCTGGACGTCCCTTGCGGACCTTCCCGGACTGCGGATCTCTTCGCTACCGGTGAGCGACAAGAGACCGAAGTACGTTTCGTCCACAGGAGACGGTCCGTGGGTGGTCGCCTACCGCATCACGGATCTCGCGACCGGCGGGTCGCTGGTGTACGCGCCGTGCCTGAAGAGCTGGCCCGAGGGGTTCGATTCCTTTGTGGAGGGTGCTTCGCTGGTGCTGCTCGACGGCACGTTCTACGCGCCGGACGAGATGGCCGGCGTCGGCGGGCCGGACCAGCTCGCGATGGGGCACCTGCCGATCACCGCGAGCCTGGCCCGGATCTCCGGACGGCCCGGGCGGTGGGCGTTCACACACCTGAACAACACGAACCCGGTGCTGGATCCGGCGTCGGAAGAGCACGCCGCGGTGCTGTCGGCCGGCGCGTCGCTTCCGGCGGACGGGACGGAGTTTTCGCTCTAGGCGAGACCCCCAAATAACTCTTTGACGGTGGTGGCAGACTGGCGCCATGCCCCACGACAACCTGCGCGTACTGGCGCACCCGCTGCGCATGCGGATCCTGTCGCTGCTGACGGGAGCCCCGATGAGCGCGGCCGAGGCGGCGCGCGAGCTGGGCGAAACGCAGGCGAACATCAGCTACCACCTGCGCCGCCTGCACGAGGCGGGCCTCCTGGACGTGGCCGAAGAGGTGACGATCCGCGGCGGCCGCGCGAAACGGTACCGCCACGACCCGGACTCGGGTCGCCGCTTGACCACCCGCGACCCGGCGGAGGAGCAGCTGCTGACCAAGGCGGTCGCGGGCGAACTCCTGCGGCGGGCGGGGTCACGGGCACCGGGCCGCCGAGCCTCGTTGACGGACGCGGAGCTGTGGGTGGACCCCGCGCTCTGGGAACGCCTCCTCGAGCAGGCATCGCGACTGAGCCAGGAACTCCACGCGGCGGCGCAGCCGCCTCGGTCACCGGGAACGGTGCGGGTCAGCGCGAGCGTGGCGTTGTTCGAGCTGTCGGAGGAAGCGCGATGAGGGCGCCGCCGGATCTGTCGCCCCACGGCTGACCGGCCGGTTCACGCCGCCGGGCGACCGAGCCAGGCCATACCGGCCTGCCGGCAACGCAAGCCCGTCCACACGACCACGTCACTCTCCCACCGTCCCGCCGGAGCTGCTCTCATGACTTCCCCGCTCCTCGCCCCGCTTCGCGAACCTCGCTTTCGCGCCCTCGTCACCGGGCGGACCTTCGCCGACTTCGCCAACGCCGTCGCGCCCTTCGCGTTGGCCTTCGCCGTCGTCGATCTGACCGGGTCGGCCGTGGATCTCGGGATCGTCGTCGGGGCGCGGTCGATCGCCAATGTGCTGCTCGTGCTCTTCGGCGGGATGCTGGCCGACCGGCTGCCGCGGTCGGTGATCCTGCAGGGCACCGAGACCGCCGCCGCGCTCACGCAGGCCGCCATCGCCGCGAGTGTCCTCTGCGGATTCGCGTCCGTTCCGCTGCTGGTCGGGCTCAGCCTGGTCAACGGCGCCGTCTCGGCCATCTCGCTGCCCGCGGCCGCGTCGCTCACGCCGCTGACCGTGCCCACGCCGCTGCTCGCCCAGGCGAACGCGCTGGTCCGGCTGCTGTCCAACGTCGGCCGCATCGCCGGCGCCGGGCTCGCCGGGGTCCTCGTCGCGTTCGCCGGCTCGGGGTGGGCGCTCGCCGGGAACGCCGTCCTGTTCCTCGCCGCCGCGCTTTCCTACCGGCGGATCCGCCTGCCGCACAGCGTGCGCGTCCCGGGCAGCCGCCCCCTCAGCGAGCTCGCGGAAGGCTGGCGGGAGTTCCGGGCCCGGTCGTGGGTGTGGCTGGTCGTCCTGCAGTTCATGATCGTCAACGCGGTGAACGCGGGCGCGCTGCGGGTGATCGGCCCGCTGGTCGCCGACGACACGTTCGGCCGCACCGGCTGGGGCCTCGCGCTGGCGGTGCAGACCGCCGGCGCGCTGCTCGGCGGAGTCTTCGCCGCGCGGTGGCTGCCACGGCGGATGCTGCTGTTCGGAGTTGCGCTCGTGACGGTCGACGCGCTGCCGATACTCGCGCTCGGCGAGACGCCGTACTTGCTGCCGATGCTGTTCGCGATGTTCTTCTCGGGCTTCGCGATCGAGCAGTTCGGCGTCGCCTGGGACGTGTCGCTGCAGGAGAACGTGCCGCCCGAGAAGCTCGCCCGCGTCTACTCCTACGACATGCTCGGCTCGTTCGTCGCGATGCCGCTCGGCCAGATCGCCGCGGGTCCGCTGGCCGAGCACGCCGGACGTTCGGCGACGCTCCTCGGCGGCGCGGCCCTCGTCGTCGGCGCGACGGCGATCGTGCTGCTCAACCCGCAGGTGCGCGGCCTGGTCCGCCGCGCGCCGATCAGCCCGGCCGCACCAGGATGAGGTTCAGCAGGCTCGCGCTGAAGACGACGTCGTCCCCGCCGTCGACGAACTCGACGTGCGTGCGCACCAGCCCCCGGTCCGGCTTCGAACGCGAGAGCCGGGCCTCGGCGACGGTGGCGCGCAGCCGCAGCACCGAGCCCGGCCGCACGGGCCGCGGCCACCTCAGCTCATCGACGCCCGGACTGCCCAAACTGGACACAGTGGACAGGTAGTGATCGGCGTAGAGCCGCATCATCAGGCTCGCGGTGTGCCAGCCGCTGGCGATCAGCCCGCCGAACGGCCCGTCCGCCGCGGCGGCGGCGTCGACGTGGAAGCTCTGCGGGTCGTAGCGACGGGCGAAGTCGAGGATGTCGGCCTCGGTCACCTCGACGCTGCCGCAGTCGTGGGTGGCGCCGGGGACGTAGTCCTCGAAGTAGCGATCGCTCATGGCCGCAGCGTGCCACAGGACCGGACGCACCCGGCTAACACCGGCTTCAGCGGCCGGCCCGGGGTTCCGGGGTCAGGTCGCGGTGGCCGTCGAGGCGCCACCAGCTCTCCAGCGTCTCCCGCAGCGCCTTCAGCAGCTCGCCGCCCATTTCCAGCGGAACCAGGGCCGCTTTGCCGTCGTCCACCCGGAGTGCCGCCGTCAGGCGGTCGCCCTGCTCGATCAGGCCCACCACCACCCGGGTCGGTTCTCCGGCGACGTCCACGGTCGGAATGGCGCGCTCGTACCGCCAGCCTTCAGCGTTCACGGGGCCGACAGTGGCACAGCTCGCCCCGCCCCGGCCCGGGTTTCACCCTCACGTGTGGTCAGGCCGGCGCCCAGGGCCGCACTTCCTCCAGGAGCCTCGCCACCGCCAGCACGAGGTCGTCCGAGTGCCGCGGCCCGACGATCTGCAGGCCCACCGGCAGCCCCGCCGAGGTGTGGCCGGCGGGCACGCTGATCGCCGGCTGCTGGGTCATGTTGAACGGGTACGTGAACGGCGTCCACTCCGGCCACTCGCTCAGCCCGCTGCCCGGCGGCACGTCGTGCCCGGCTTCGAACGCGGCGATCGGGACGGTCGGGGTGATCAGCACGTCGTAGCGCGTGTGGAACTCGCCCATGAGGATGCCCAGCGCGGCCCGCTCGGCGGTCGCGTCGAGGTAGTCGCTCGCGGACCACGTCCGGCCGAGCTCCCAGACCTTGCGCAGGCCCGGGTCCGTCCGCTCCTCGGACCCGGGCGGGAACGAGTCGAGCAGCTTCGCCGCTCCCGACGACCACAGGATGTCGAACGCCGGCTTGGGATCGGCGAACCCCGGGTCGGTCTCCTCGATGTGCAGACCGGCGTCGCCGAGCGCGCGCACCGCCGCGGCGACGACCGCCGCGATCTCCGGGTCGACGTCGACGTAGCCGAGCGTCGGAGAGAACGCCGCGATCAGGCCGCGCACGTCCCGGCGGACGGCCTCGCGGAACGACGCCACCGGGGGCGCCAGCGCGGCCGGGTCGCGGTGGTCGGGCAGCGACAGGACGTCCAGCAGCAGCGCGGTGTCGTCCACCGACCGCGCCATCGGGCCGGCGTGCGAGAGCGGGCCGAACGGGCTCGCCGGGAACAACGGGATCCGGCCGTGCGTGGGCTTGAGCCCGACGATCCCGCAGAACGACGCCGGGATCCGCACCGAGCCGCCGCCGTCGGTGCCGACGGACAGCTCGCCCATCCCCGCCGCGACGGCCGCTGCGCTGCCACCGCTCGACCCGCCGGCCGTCTTCGACGGGTCGGCGGGGTTGCGCGTGATGCCCCGCAGCGGGCTGTCGGTGACGCCCTTCCACGCGATCTCGGGCGTGGTCGTCTTACCCAGTAAGACCAGGCCGGCTTCGCGCATCCGCGCGGCGACCGGGCTGTCGACGTCCCACGGCTGGTCCGGGTCGATGCTCTTCGAGCCCCGGACGGTCGGCCAGCCCTGGGTGAGGAACATGTCCTTGATCGAGGACGGCACGCCGTCGAGCCACCCGATCGGGTTGCCGTCCCGCCAGCGGACCTCCGACGCCTTGGCCTGTTCCAGCGCCCCGTCGGCGTCGACGAGGCAGTACGCGTTGCACTCGCCGTCGCGGTCTTCGATGGCCTGCAGCGCGTTCTGCGTCGCCTCGATCGGTGACAGCTCACCGGTCGCGTAGGCGGCGACGAGCTCGCTGGCGGTCAGCATCCTGTCGTTCATCCGGCTCCCTGGTTCCCCGACGGCACGTAGCCGAGCGTCTTGTCGACGACATTGCGCAGCGGCTCCCCAGCCCGCCAGCGGCGGAAGTTCTCCTTGAACACCTCGACGAGGGTGGTGCGCCAGCCGATGAAGTCGCCGGACATGTGCGGCGAGACCAGCACGTCCGGCATGGTCCACAGCGGGTGGCCGGGCGGCAGCGGCTCGGTGTCGAACACGTCGAGGGCGGCACCGGCGATCGCTTTGCTTTCGAGCGCCGCGACCAGGTCGGACGTGACGACCAGCTCGCCCCGTCCCACGTTCACGAAGCGCGCCGACGGCTTCATCGCGGCGAACGCGCGCGCGTCGAACATGCCCTTGGTGTGCTCGGTCAGCGGCGCGACGGCGACGACGTAGTCGGCGCGCGGCAGGAACGCGTCGAGCTGCGAAGACTCGTGCACGACGCCGAAGTCCGGGTCGCCCGTGCGCTCGCGGCGGCCGGCACCGCTGACCCGCATCCCGGCCGCGCGCAGCAGCCGCGCGATGGCCCGGCCGATCGGCCCGGTGCCGACGACCACCACCTCGCGCCCGGCGATCCGTTCGCTCTCGCGGTGCAGCCAGCGACCCTCGCGCTGCAGATCGTGCGACCGCGCGAAGTCCTTCGCGAAAGCGAGGACGACACCCAGCACGTACTCCGCGATGGCGTCGTCGAAGACACCCCGCGAGTTGGTCAAGACGACGTCGCTCTCGACCAGCCCGGGGAACAGCACCGGGTCGACGCCCGCGCTCGCGATGTGCAGCCAGCGCAGCCGATCGGCCGCGTACCAGGCGTCCGGCACGGCCGTGGAGAGGAAGTCGTAGACGAAGAGCGCGTCGGCTCCGGACAACGCTTCGGGCAGGCCCGCCGCGTCCGTGTAACGCACCACGGCACCGGATTCGACAGCACGCATGTCCGGTAGGCGGGACTCGCCGCAGAGCACCGCCAGGACCGGGGTTTCCTGGGTTTCCGAGGCGATCACGTTGACACGGTAAAAGTCACTCGTATGATTGTCAACAATCCGAGGAACGACCCCCGGAGCACCGGACGTGTCATCAAGTTCAGACGTATTCCGGAGGCTGAGCCTTGGATTTCGACTTCCTGGCGTTCGACGGCCCGCTGGCGCAACGCGGCATCGGGGTGATCGCCCCCTTCGACCTCGCGCTGGAGCGCGAGCTCTGGCGCTGGGTGCCGATGGAGGTGTCGCTGCACCTCGCCCGGACGCCGTACGAGCCGGTGCCGGTCAGCATGGAGATGGCCCGCCTCGTCAGCGACAGCCACCACCTCGCCAGCGCGACTCGCGACGTGCTGCACGTGGAGCCCGAGGTCGTCGCCTACCTCTGCACGTCGGGCAGCTTCGTCAACGGCGTCGACTACGAGCGCTCGCTGACCAAGGCGATCTGTGACGCCGGCGCGCCGGACGCCGTGACCACCTCGGGCGCACTGGCCGAGGTGCTGCACCAGCTCGACCTGCACCGCGTCTCGGTGCTTACGCCGTACGACGCCGACCTCACCGGCGCGCTGCACGACTTCCTCGGCGAGCTGAACGTCGAGACGGTCGCCAGCGACCACCTCGGGCTGGGCGGCGGCATCTGGAAGGTCAGCTACCGCACCATCGCCGAACGCATCCTCGCCGCCGACCACGGCGAAGCCGAAGCGATCTTCGTCAGCTGCACCAACTTGCCGACGTACGACCTGATCGAGCCGCTGGAAGCCGCACTCGGCAAGCCGGTGCTCACCGCCAACCAGCTGACCATGTGGGCCTGCCTGCGCCGGATGAACCTGCCGATCGTCGGACCCGGGAAGTGGCTTCGTGACGTGTCGTGAAGGTTTTCCTTGACCTTGCCTCTAGGATTGTCGACAATTTGCGCCCCTCCGGAGGTTTCGTGACCACCATCGGCTTCATCTACCCCGACCACGCGGCCGAAGACGACTACCCGCTGGCCGAGCAGCTGCTCGGCGGCGCGGCCGCTGACGAGGGCGACATCCGCCTCGCGGTCGAGCACATCTACGGCACCGACAAGCACGCGGTCGCCGAACTGCTGGACCTCGGCAGCGAGGCCCGCCTCGCCGACGGCGCCGCCCTGCTCAAGAAGCACGAGCCGGACGCGGTCGTCTGGGCCTGCACCAGCGGCAGCTTCGTCTACGGCTGGGACGGCGCCCGCGACCAGGCCGACCGTCTCGCCGCCGTCGCCGGAGTCCCGGCCTCCAGCACCTCCTTCGCGTTCGTGCACGCCGCACGTGCCCTGGACGTCAAGCGGGTCGCCGTCGCGGCCAGCTACCCGGACGACATCGCCCGGCTGTTCGTGGACTTCCTCAAGGCCGGCGGCATCGAGGTCGTCTCGATGGCCAGCGCCGACATCGTCACGGCCGCCGAGGTCGGCGCGATGACGTCGGAAGCCGTCGTCGAACTCGCCGTGCGCAACGACCACCCGGACGCCGACGCGGTGCTGGTGCCCGACACCGCGATGCGGACGCTCCAGGAGATCAACATCGTCGAAGCCGCCCTGAAGAAGCCCGTGCTGACCGCCAACCAGGTGACCGTCTGGGAAGGCCTGCGCCTGACCGGACGGCACCGGCTCGTCCGCTCCCTCGGCGCGTTGTTCCGGCACCTGCCGGACGGGAGCGCGTGACATGGCCCTGCCACCGGGCATGCTGCCCGAGATCGAACCGGTCAGCCGCGAGTCGACGGCCGCGGTCATCGCGCGTCAGCTGCGCGACGCGATCATGACCGGCGCACTCCCACCCGGGACCCAGCTCGGCGAGACCGAGCTGGCGTCCCGGTTCCAGGTGTCACGGGGGCCACTCCGGGAGGCCATGCAGCATCTCGTGTCCGAAGGGCTCCTCCGCAGCGAACGGCACCGCGGGCTCTTCGTGATCGACCTCGAGCCCGGCGACGTCTACGACATCTATGCAGCTCGATCGGCGATCGAACGGGCCGCGATGATCCGTGCGGTGCGCGGCGGGGACCGCGCCCGGATCGCCGACTTGCTCGAACAGACCGTCGCGGAAATGGCGACGGCCGCGAGTGAAGACGACCCGAGCGCGCTCTCCACCGCGGACCTCAGGTTCCACGAGGCCCTCATCAACGCATCCGGCAGCAAGCGGCTCGTCCGGATGGCCCGGACCCTCCTCATCGAGACGCGGATGTGCCTGACCGCGCTGCAGAGCACTTATCAGCGGGTCGAGGAACGAGTCGAGGAGCACACGAAACTCATCCAGGCCCTGCGCGACGGCGACGAGGAAACGGCGCTTGCCCTTCTCGACTCCCACATGGAGGACGCGGTTCAGCGCCTCGCGCCGGGGACGAGCCTCATCGAGGGGCACGTCCCGCCGGTGCCGGGCAACGCGTGAGCGAAGGTCCGGCAGCCGCGGCCTGACGGCCCACGCGCGTGACCGGTAGACAGGCGCGTGCACCCGCCGCCGGGGCGGTAGTCGCACTTGGACGACCGGCTCGGGTTCCGGGTCGGCCGGCAGGCGTACGTGGACGGCCCGCACGGGTATCGGGAAGCAGTTGGACGGCGGAGAGCACCCGCAGCTAATCGCCATGGCGAGCTCCCAGGACCGGCTGGCCGCCGCGGCCGTCGAGGTAGTCCGCGGACCACGGGAAGCGCCCCTGCGAGTCCGCGTGGACCAGTTGGAGCGCACGGATTTCCGGGCCGTACAACGCAACCGCGAAGATCAGGTGCGCCGACGGCTCCGCCAGCGGGACCGCCTCGATCACCATGCCGCTTCGCAGCGGGACGCGTTCGCCCGGCGACGGCGGCGAATCGTGCAGGGAGTGGGCGGCCAGGTCGTTCAGCAGCCCGGCGGCCTCCGGCACCGGAAGGCCGGTCACGACCAGCTCGGGCAGGCCGTACCCGCTCAGGCCGATCGTGTAGGCCCATGGCGGGTACGACCCGCCGCTCTCGACTCCCTGCACGAGCCAGCCCCGGTCGGCCACTCCGTCACGAAGCCGTTCCAGGTAACCGGATCTGTCCGGGTTCTCGCATTCGACGCACATCGGTGGGCTCCTCCCCCTCGGTGGACTGGGGACCACCGTGCCGGAGGGCACCGACAAAAACTCAGCCCAGCGCTTCGGCCACCGCCGTGCCGAGCCGTTCTGTGGTATCCGTGCCGCCGAGGTCCGGGGTGCGCACGCGGCCCTCGTCGAGCACCCGGTCCACCGCGGCTCGGATCGCTTGCGCGGCAACGGTTTCACCCAGGTGTTCGACCAGCATCGCGGCCGCCAGGATCTGCGCCACGGGGTTGGCGATGCCCTGCCCCGCGATGTCCGGAGCGCTCCCGTGGACCGCCTCGAACATCGACGGATGTTCACCCGATGGGTTGATGTTGCCGGACGGCGCCATGCCAAGCCCGCCGGTGATCGCGGCCGCGAGATCGCTCAGGATGTCGCCGAAGAGGTTCGACCCCACGATGACGTCGAGCCGGTCCGGCGCCTGGACCATCCGCGCCGCCAAGGCATCCACGTGCATCTGTTCACTGTGGACATCGGGGTACTCGGCCGCGACCTCGGCGAAGATCTCGTCCCAGAAGGGCATCGAGTGGATGAGCCCGTTGGACTTCGTCGCCGAGCACACGCGCGAAGACCGCGTCCGCGCCAGCTCGAAGGCGTACCGGATGATCCGCGAAACGCCGACGCGCGTGAAGACCGACTCCTGCAGCACGAACTCGTCCGGCCGCCCGGCGTTGTGCCGGCCGCCGATCGCGGAGTACTCCCCTTCGGAGTTCTCGCGGACGATCACCAGCTCCAGCTCCTCGGCCTTCCGCCCGGCCAGCACGGACGTCGTGCCCGGCAGCAGCCGCACCGGGCGCAGGTTGACGTACTGCTGGAACGCGCGTCGCAGCGGGATCAGCAAGCCCCACAACGAAACGTGGTCCGGGACGCCGGGGAAGCCGACCGCGCCGAGCAGGATCCCGTCGAACGCCGAGAGCTGCTCGACGCCGTCGTCCGGCATCATCGACCCGGCCTGCGCGTACCGCTCGCAGCTCCAGTCGAACTCCGTCCACTCCAGCGAAAAGCCGAACTGCGAGGACGCCCGGTCGAGGACCTTGCGGGCCTCGACCGTGACGTCCACGCCGATCCCGTCGCCGGGGATGCTCGCGATGCGGTAGGCCGTCACAGGGCGACCGCGATGTACTTGATCTCCAGGAACTCCTCGATGCCGACCGAGCCGCCTTCGCGGCCGAGCCCGGACTGCTTGATCCCGCCGAACGGCGCCGCGGGGTTCGACACGATGCCCTGGTTGAGCCCGATCATCCCGGCTTCCAGAGCTTCGGAGACGCGCAGCGCCCGCTTGAGGTCGCTGGTGAAGACGTAGGAGACCAGGCCGAACTCGGTGTCGTTCGCCTTCTCCACCGCTTCTTCCTCGGTGTCGAACGGCGTGATCGGCGCGACCGGGCCGAAGATCTCTTCGTGCGTCAGCCGCGCCTCCTGCGGGACGTCGGTGAGCACGGTGGCCTGGTAGAAGTGACCCGGCCCGTCGACGGCCGAACCGCCGGTGAGCACCTTCGCGCCGCGCTCGGTGGCGTCCTTGACCAGCTCCTTCACCTTGTCGACAGCCTTGTCGTCGATCAACGGGCCGACCACGACGTCCTTCTCGGTACCGCGGCCCATCGGCAGCGCCTGCATCCGCTCGGTCAGCCGCCGCGAGAACTCCTCGACGACGCCGCGCTGCACGTAGAACCGGTTGGCCGCGGTGCACGCCTCGCCGATGTTGCGCATCTTCGCCTGCATCGCGCCCTCGATCGCCGCGTCCATGTCGGCGTCGTCGAAGACCAGGAACGGCGCGTTGCCGCCCAGCTCCATCGACGTCCGCAGCACCTTGTCGGCGCACTGCTCCAAGAGCTTGCGGCCGACGCCGGTGGAGCCGGTGAACGAGAGCTTGCGGGCGCGGCCGTCGCGGATCAGGGGCTCCATCACGCCGCCGGAATCGCTGGTCGTGAGGACGTTGAGCGCACCCTCGGGCAGCCCGGCCTCGGCGAGGATGCCGGCGAGCGCGAGCATCGACAGCGGCGTCTGCGCGGCGGGCTTGATCACCATCGTGCAGCCGGCGGCGACCGCCGGGCCGATCTTGCGGGTGCCCATCGCCATCGGGAAGTTCCACGGCGTGATCAGGATCGTCGGCCCGACCGGCTGCTTCGTGATGAGGAACCGGCCCACGCCGTTCGGCGCGGTCGCGAAGCCGCCGTCGATCCGGACGGCCTCCTCGGCGAACCAGCGGAAGAACTCGGCGGCGTAGGCGATCTCGCCCTTCGACTCGGCGAGCGGCTTGCCCATCTCCAGCGTCATGAGCAGGGCGAGCTCATCCTGGCGCTTCATCAACAGCTCGAACGCGCGGCGCAGGATCTCGCCGCGTTCGCGGGGCGCCATCTTCGCGAAGTCCGCCTGCGCGGCGACGGCCGCGTCCAGGGCGGTGACGCCGTCCGCCGGCGAGGCGTCGGCGACCTGGCACAGCTCCTTGCCGGTGGCCGGGTCCACCACCGGGAACGTCTTCCCCGACTCGGCGGCGACCCATTTGCCGCCGATGAACAGTTCCTTGCCGACCGCCTCGACGACGCCGGACTCGGTGCTCGCGCTCATCCCGACTGCTCCTCACGTGTTGTCCCGAGGGCCATGCTATGGATATTGTCAACAATCGACAACCCGCTCAACCGACCAAGGAGCACGCTGCCATGGCCCAGCTATCTCCGCTGCTCAAGCAGGCAACGCCCGTCGTGGTCGACCACGGTGAAGGGGTTTACCTCTACGACGTCGACGGCAAACGCCACCTCGACTTCACCGCCGGCATCGGCGTCACGAGCACCGGGCACTGCCACCCGCACGTCGTGCGCGCGGCGCAGGAGCAGATCGGCAAGCTCGTCCACGGGCAGTACACGACCGTGATGCACAAGCCGCTGCTCGAGCTGACCGAGCGCCTCGGCGACGTCCTGCCCAGCGGGCTCGACTCGCTCTTCTACGCGAACTCGGGCAGCGAAGCCGTCGAAGCGGCGTTGCGGCTCGCGCGGCAGGCGACGAAGCGCCCGAACGTCATCGTCATGCAGGGCGGCTTCCACGGCCGGACCGTCGCGGCGGCGACCATGACGACGTCGGGAACGCGGTTCAGCGCCGGCATCGGCCCGCTGATGGCGGGCGTACACGTCGCGCCGTTCCCCTACGCCTACCACTACGGCTGGGACGAGCAGACCGCGACGAAGTTCGCGCTGCGCGAGCTGGACTTCCTGTTCCAGACGGTCACCGCCCCGAACGAGACCGCCGCGATCTTCGTCGAGCCCGTGCTCGGCGAGGGCGGCTACGTCCCGGCGAACACGGAGTTCATGGCGGGCCTGCGCGAGCGCGCGGACCGGCACGGCATCCTGCTCGTCGTCGACGAGATCCAGACCGGCTTCGGCCGCACCGGCAAGTTCTGGGGGCACGACCACTTCGACGTCCGCCCCGACATCGTGCTCATCGCGAAGGGCCTGGCCAGCGGCTTCCCGCTGTCGGGCATCGCGGCTTCGCAGGAGCTCATGGCGAAGGCGCTCCCGGGTTCGCAGGGTGGCACGTACGGCGGCAACGCCGTCTCGTGCGCCGCGGCGATCGCGACCCTGGAGGTCATCCAGCGGGAGAACCTGGTGGAGAACGCCGCCGAGCGCGGGCGCCAGCTGGTCGAAGGCGCGCGGGTGATCGCGGACAAGACGCCGGCGATCGGCGAGGTGCGCGGGCTCGGGCTGCTGGTCGGCTCGGAGTTCACCACCGCCGACGGCGAGCCCGACGCCGCGACCGCGGCGGCCGCGCAGCAGACCGCGGCCAAGAACGGCCTGCTGCTGCTCACCTGTGGGCCGTACATGAACGTCGTCCGCATGGTGCCGCCGCTGGTCGTCAACGCCGAGCAGGTCGACGACGCGCTGCGCATCTGGGGCGACGTCGTCGCGTCCGTCACGGGGAGCTGAGCATGGCCCGGTACATCACGATCACCCTCGACAAGCGCGGGGTTTCCTGCCGGGCCCGGCTGCTCGACGACGAGGCGCCGCGCACCTGCAAGGCGGTGTGGGCCGCGCTGCCGCAGAGCGGTTCGGCCTACCACGCGAAGTACGCGCGCAACGAGGTCTACACGCTCGTGCCGCCCTTCGCGGAGCCGAAGCCCGGGCGGGAGAACCCGACGATCACGCCGATCCCCGGCGATGTCGTGTACTTCGGCTTCGAAGCCTGGGAGATCGGCAACCCCGCGTACGGCTACGAAGAGGACAGCGAGGCGCACGGCGACCAGGGCGCGACCGACCTCGCGATCTTCTACGGGCGCAACAACCTGCTGATCAACGGCGACGCGGGCTGGGTGCCCGGCAACGTGTTCGCCACGATCGAGGAGGGCCTCGCCGAGATGGCGGCGGCCGCGCAGGACCTCTGGCTGCGAGGGGTCGAAGGCGAGACGCTCTCGTTCGCGCGAGCCTGAATCCTTTGTCCCGCAAGGGGACGCCGGGGCGGTCACCGCTCCTGGCGTCCCCTTTTTCCTGCGTTCGGTTACCCGAAAGGGTGATCATCGCCAGCTCACCTTTCGTGGCCGGTGATCACCGGATCGAGTTACGCGAGTGCCCAGGATGCCGGATCAAGGTCGGAATTACCGACAGTGAGATTCCGCCTGGTTGTTACCCACAGTGGTTGACCGCCGAAGCGGGCACCCCGGCGTCAAACACGAAGGGATTACGTGTTTAGCATGGGAAGATTCGCGACACCCGAATCTTCCCGAAATGGCTCTTTTGACAGTTCGTCGGCGTGGTGAAAACCTGATTTCGCTCCCCACCGGGAGCTCTCCAGGGAAATCATGAGTTATTCATCAAGGAGTCATTCCATGCAGATGTTCGCCCAGCACGCCCACTACTGCCACGACATCCTGACCGGCGCGGTGGCCCACCTGGTGCACGTTCTCGGCTGGCTCGTCTGATCCAGCCGGCAACCGGACGCCCGGCCGCGGGAAACCGCGGCCGGGCCGTTTTCACGCCTGCTCGGACAACCTCGCGAAATCGTCGTCGGAAAGCGTGATATCCGCGGCGCCGCAGTTTTCTTCCAGGTGCGCGACCGACGACGTGCCGGGAATCGGGATCACCACCGGCGACCGGCGCAGCAGCCAGGCGAGCGACACCTGGGCGGGTGTCGCGCCGAGACCGGCCGCGACCTTTCCGAGCACTCCCCCCGCCGCGGCGTGGTCACCGCGTGCGATCGGCAGCCAGGGCACGAACGCGATTCCTTCGCGCTCGCAGTAGCCGAGGACGTCGTCGGACGCGCGGTCGGTCAGGTTGTACCGGTTCTGGACGCTCTCGATCGGCGCGATGGACCGCGCTTCGGCCAGCTGCGCGACGCTGACCTCGGACAACCCGATCCGCGCGACCTTGCCCTCGTCCCGCAGCCGCGCGAGCGCGCCGATCTGGTCGGCGAGCGGCACCTGCGGGTCGAGCCGGTGCAGCTGCAGCAGGTCGAGGCGCTCGACGCGCAGGCGCCGCAACGAGAGCTCCGCCTGCTGCCGCAGGTATTCGGGCCGGCCGAGCGGCACCCATTCGCCCCGGCTCGGACGCGCGTGCCCGCACTTCGTCGCGATAAGCGGCCCTGCGTACGGGTGCAGCGCGTCGGCGAGCAACTCCTCGTTCAGCCCCAGGTCGTAGGCGTCGGCGGTGTCGAAGAACGTCACGCCGAGCTCGGCCGCCCGGCGCGCGACCGTCGCGGCACCGGCCGGCACGTGGTCCCACTCGGTGAGCCGCATCGCGCCGAAACCGAGCCGCCGCACGGAAACGCCGTCGTCGAAGGTGTACGTCGATGTCATAGCCGGAAGCTTCACCCGGCGCGGGGTCGCCCACCAGAGATTTAGCCTGAGCTAAATCCTGCTCCGTAACCGCCCGATCACAGCCACACATCCAGAATGTGAAAAACCTTCATGGCGGCGTACCGGCGGTACGTACTACGCTGCGGTAACCACAGCAACGGCGCGGAGGAGAAGCTGTCGATGGGCGACGTGGCGGCACGGCTGGCCGAGATAGTCGGGGACAAGAACCTGCTGACCGGCGAAGCGATCTCCGAGGACTACGGGCACGACGAAGCGCTGAACGCGGAGCCGCAGAAGCCGGCATACGTCGCGAAGCCGGCAACCGCGGAAGAAGTCGCGGAGCTGCTGAAGGTCGCGACGGAACACAACGTGCCCGTGACCGCGCGAGGCTCCGGAAGCGGGCTCTCCGGCGCCGCGCGACCGCGTGAAGACGGACTGCTGATCTCCTTCGAGCGGATGAACCAGGTCCTGGAAGTCGACACCGGGAACCACGTCGCCGTCGTCCAGCCCGGCGTCACGCTCGCCGAGCTCGACGTCAAGACCGCCGAAGCCGGACTCAGCTACACCGTCTACCCCGGTGAGCTGAGCGCGAGCGTGGGCGGGAACGTCGGCACCAACGCCGGCGGGATGCGGGCCGTCAAGTACGGCGTCACCCGCAACAACGTCCTCGGCCTGCAGGCCGTCCTGCCGACCGGCGAGATCCTCCGGACCGGTGGCAAGACGTCGAAGATCTCCACCGGCTACGACCTCACGCAGCTGATCATCGGCTCCGAGGGCACGCTCGCGCTGGCCACGGAGATCACCGTCAAGCTGCACCCGCGGCTCACCCACGGCGCCACCGTGCTCGCCCCGTTCGGCGACTTCGGCCAGGTCATGGCCGCCGTGCCGGCGATCGTCTCCAGCGGCCTCGGGCCGCACATCCTCGAGTACATCGACAACATGACGATGGCCGCCATCGTCTACAACGAGAAGCTCGAGCTCGGCGTCCCGGACAAGATCCGCGACACCAGCGAGGCCTACCTCGTGGTGGCGCTGGAGAACCGCGAGAACGGACGCCTGCACGAGGACATCGAGACGGTCGGCGAGCTGCTCGGCGAACTCGGCGCCACCGATGTCTACGTCCTCGAAGGCCCCGCCGCGCGCAAGCTGATCGAAGCACGCGAGAAGGCCTTCTGGACGGCGAAGGCGGCCGGCGCCGACGACGTGATCGACGTCGTCGTGCCGCGCACCGCGATGCCGCCGTTCATCACGAAGGCGCGCGAGCTGGCGATGGCCGCGGGCGGCGGCGCGATCGGCTGCGGGCACGCCGGCGACGGCAACGTCCACCTCGCGATCTTCTGCAAGGACGCGGACAAGCGGAAGCAGCTGCTCACCGACATCTTCGCGGACGCCATGGAACGAGGCGGCGCGATCTCCGGCGAGCACGGCCTCGGCCGCACGAAGGCGAGCTACCACCAGGCACTCGAAGACCCGGCGAAGATCGAGCTGATGCGCCGGATCAAACAGAGCTTCGACCCCGCCGGGATCCTCAACCCCGGCGTTCTCTTCCCCGAAGGAACCGCATGAGTGAGCTGAACGGCGCCCAGTCCCTGATCCGCACGCTGGTCGACGCCGGCGTCGAGGTGTGCTTCGCGAACCCCGGCACGTCGGAGATGCACTTCGTCGCCGCGCTCGACACCGTGCCCGAGATGCGGGGCGTGCTCGCGCTGTTCGAGGGGGTCGTCACCGGCGCCGCCGACGGGTACGCCCGGATCGCGGACAAGCCCGCCGCGACGCTGCTGCACCTCGGCCCCGGCCTGGGCAACGGCCTGGCGAACCTGCACAACGCGCGGCGCGCGCACACGCCGATCGTCAACGTCGTCGGCGACCACGCGACCTACCACAAGCAGTACGACGCGCCGCTGGAGTCGGACATCGAGGCCCTCGCGGGCTCGCTGGAAGGCTGGGTGCGCCGTTCGGAGCACACCAAGGACGTCGGGGCGGACGCCGCCGCCGCGGTCGCCGCTTCGCAGGACGCGCCCGGCCGCGTGGCGACGCTGATCCTGCCCGCCGACGCTTCGTGGGGTGACGGCGGCGAGACGTGCGCACCGGTGCCGCCGCGCGTGCCGCAGGCCGTCGACGCGACCACTGTCAAGGACGTCGCCGCGGTGTTCGGCACCGGCGAGTCGGTGGCGCTGCTCATCGGCGGCGCCGCGTGCCGCGAGGAAGGGCTGCGCGCGGCGAGCCGGATCGGTGCCGCCACCGGCGCGAAGGTGTTCGTCGAGACGTTCCCATCTCGGCTCGAGCGCGGCGCGGGCCTGCCGACGATCGAACGGCTCGGATACCTCGCCGAGCAGGTCACCTACCAGCTCGACGGAGTCAAGCACCTCGTCGTCGCGGGCACGAAGGCGCCGGTGTCGTTCTTCGCCTACCCGGGCAAGCCGAGCGACCTCGTGCCCGAAGGCGCCCAGGTGCACACGCTCGCGTCCGTCGGCCAGGACGTCACGCGCGCGCTGAACGAGGTCGCGGACGCCGTCGCCGCGGACACCGAGCCGGTGCTGCAGCAGCCGTCCCGGCCCGCACTGCCGTCCGGGCCGCTGACTCCGCAGAACTGGGTCGACGTCATCGGCGCGCTGCTGCCGGAGAACGCGATCATCGCCGACGAGGCCAACACGTCCGGCCTGCTGCTGCCGACGGCGACGGCCGGCGCGCCGCGGCACGACGTGCTGACGCTCACCGGCGGCGCGATCGGCTACGGCATGCCGGTGGCGACCGGCGCGGCGGTGGCGGGACGGGACCGTCCCGTCCTGAACCTGCAATCGGACGGCAGCGCGTTGTACACGATCTCCGCGCTGTGGACGCAAGCGCGGGAGAACCTGAACGTCACGACGGTGCTGCTCAACAACCGCGCGTACGCGATCCTGCGGCTGGAGCTGCAGCGCGTCGGCGCGGCGTCGGGCGGCCCGAAGGCCAACGACCTGCTCGACCTCTCGCGACCGGACATGGACTTCGTGAAGATCGCGGAGGGCATGGGCGTGCCGGCGACGCGGGCGACGACCGCCGAGGAACTCGCCGAGCAGCTGCAGCGGGCTTTCGCGGAACCGGGTCCGCACCTCATCGACGCGGCGGTGCCGCCGCTGCTCTGACCCGGCTATCCTCGCCGTCACACCTGAGCCCGGGGAGTGGCGGATGAGCGAAGACGAACACGCGAAGCGGGGCATCGACCTCGAAAGACCGAACGCGGCGCGCGTGTACGACTACATGATCGGCGGCGAGCTGAACTACGCCGTCGACCGGATGTTCGCCGACCAGATCCAGCACGTGTTGCCGAACGCGCGGCACATGGCGCTGACCAACCGGGCGTGGCTGCGTCGCGCGGCGCGGTTCGCGGCGGAGCAGGGTGTCCGGCAGTTCCTCGACATCGGCTCGGGGATGCCGACGGTCGGGCACGTGCACGAGGTCGTCCAGGCGATCGACCCCACGTCGCGGGTCGTGTACGTCGACAACGAGCCGATCGCGGTCGCGCACAGCGAGATCGTGCTGGAAGGCAACGACAACGCGGCGATGGTCCAGGCCGACGCCGAGTACCCGGACGAGGTGCTGGAGCACCCGACCACCGAGGCGATGCTCGACTTCAGCGAGCCGGTGATGGTGATCATGGCGGCGTTCGTCCACTTCATCCCGGACGAGCGCGACCCCGCGGGACTGATCGCCACCTACCGCGACGTCCTCGCGCCGGGCAGCTACCTCGCGCTGTCGTCGGGCACGTGGGAAGGGCAGGGCGAGGAGTCGAAGCGCTCGGTCGCGCTGTACGAGAAGAGCGGCACGCCCCTGACGCTGCGGTCGCCCGACGAGCTGCGGGCGCTGGTCAAGGGCTTCGAGATCCTGCCGCCGGGCGTGGTGTTCACGCCTGAGTGGCGTCCGGACGCGCCACTCGAAGACCCGCCGGAACAGTCCGGCGGGCTGGCACTCGTGGCGCGGCGATGACCGACGAACACGCGAAGCGCGAGATCGACTTCGACAAGCCGAACGCGGCGCGCGTGTACGACTACCTGATCGGCGGCAAGCTGAACTACGCCATCGACCGGATGTTCGCCGAGAAGATCCTGGCCGTGCGGCCGGAGTCCAAGGAACTGGCCCTGATGAACCGGCGCTGGCTGCGCCGGGCCGTCCGGTTCGGCGCCGAGCAGGGCATCCGCCAGTTCCTGGACATCGGCTCGGGCATGCCGACTGTCGGGCACGTCCACGAGGTCGTCCAGGCGATCGACCCCGCGTCCCGGGTCGTCTACGTCGACAACGAGCCGGTCGCCGTGGCGCACAGCGAGATCGTGTTGAAGGACAACGAGAACGCCGAGATGGTGCAGGCCGACGCCGAGATCCCGGCGGACGTCCTGGAGCACGACACGACCGAGATGCTGCTGGACTTCGACCAGCCGATCATGCTGATCATGGCCGCGTTCGTGCACTTCATCCCGGACGAGCGCGACCCCGCCGGGCTGATCGCCACCTACCGCGACGCGCTCGCGCCGGGCAGCTACTTCGCGCTGTCGTCGGGCACGTTCGAGGGCCAGGGCGAAGAGGTCCGCCGCGCCGCGGAGATGTATCAGAAGAGCGGTACGAACGTGGTGGCCCGCTCGAAGGACGAGCTGCGGGCGTTGCTGGACGGCTTCGAGATCCTGCCGCCGGGGATCGTGTTCACGCCGGAATGGCGGCCGGACGACCTCGCCGACGTCGGCGAGCACCCGGAGCTGGCGAGCCAGCTCGCCCTGGTGGCGCGCAAGAACTGAGGATGTCTCACGTCGGCTATTCTCGCCGTCACCCCCGGATCTTGGAGCGGCCATGAGTGAAGACGAGTACGCGCGGCGTGGCATCGACCTCGACAAGCCGAACCCCGCGCGCGTGTACGACTACATCCTCGGAGGCCGGCTCAACTACGCCGTCGACCGGATGTTCGCCGACCAGGTGCTCGCCGCCCAGCCGAACGCGCGGGAGCGCGCGCAGCTGAACCGGCAGTGGCTGCGCCGGGCCATCCGGTTCGGGCTGGACCAGGGCATCCGGCAGTTCCTGGACATCGGCTCGGGCATGCCGACCGTCGGGCACGTCCACGAGGTCGCGCAAGCGATCGACCCGACGGCGCGCGTCGTCTACGTCGACAACGAGCCGGTCGCCGTGGCGCACAGCGAGATCGTGCTGGAAGACAACGAGAACGCGGTGATGGTGCACGCCGACGCCGAGTTCCCGGACGACGTCCTGGAGCACGAGACCACCGAGATGATGCTGGACCTCGACCAGCCGGTGATGGTCGTGATGGCGCTGTTCGTGCACTTCATCCCGGACGAGCGCGATCCCGCCCGGATCGTCTCCGCCTACCGCGACGCGCTCGCGCCCGGCAGCTACCTGGCGATGTCGTCGGCGACCCCGGAGCAGCAGAGCGACGGCACCGCCCGCGCCGTCGCGATGTACCAGAAGAGCGCCAACCCGGTGACGCCCCGCACGGCCGACGAGCTGCGCGCGCTCGTCGACGGCTTCGAGATCCTCGACCCGGGCGTCGTCTTCATCCCGCAGTGGCGGCCGGACGACCCGGCCGACGTGCCGGCGAACCCGGCCGAGTGCGGCGGGCTGGCCCTGGTGGCGCGGAAGAACTAGACGGCGACCAGTTCCCGCGTCGCCTTCGTCTTCGGCACCAGCCCGGCCAGCAGCACACCCGTCAGCGCGGCGAAGGCCGCCACGGCGAACGTCGCCCGGAAGCCGAACAGCGACGGCACGGTCAGGCCGCCGGCCGTGATCGTCAGCTGGGCCAGCATCGCCGCCATCACCGCGCTCGAAACCGCCGTGCCGACCGAGCGCATCAGGGAGTTCAGGCCGTTCGCGGACGCCGTTTCGGTGACCGGCACCGAGCCCATGATCGACGCCGGCATCGCCGCGTACGCGATCCCGACGCCCGCGCCGATGATCACCGACGCCGTGATCAGCTCGGCCGCGTTGTCCATCAGCACGATCGCGAACAGGTACCCGACGGCGATCACGCCCGCGCCGCTCATCAGCGTCGGGCGCGGGCCGAAACGATTGATGAGCCGCGCCGACACCGGCGAGAGCAACATCATCACCAGGCCGTTCGGAGCCAGGGACAGCCCGGACTCCACCATCGTCTGGCCCAGCCCGTACCCGGTCGACGACGACGCCTGCAGCAACTGCGGGAACGACAGCGCCATGGCGTACATCGAAAACCCGACCATGATCGACGCCAGGTTCGTGAACAGCACCGGGCGGCGCGCGGACACCCGCAGGTCGACCAGCGGGTCGCGCCGCCGCAGCTGGTAGGTGCCCCAGCCGGCCAGGACGACGACGGCCGCCGCGGCGAACCCGAGCGTCGGCACGCTGGTCCAGCCCCACGTGGCGCCCTTGACCACCGGCAGCAGCAGGCAGACCAGGCCGGCGGCCAGCCCGAGCGCGCCGAAGTAGTCGAACGGCGCGGGAGTGCGCAGCGGTGACTCCGGCACGAACTTGACGATCAGCAGCGCGAAGAACAGCCCGAGGCCGGCGGCCATCCAGAAGAGCGCGTGCCAGTCGGCGTTCTCGGCGACGACGGCCGCGACCGGCAGCCCGATCGCGCCGCCCACCCCGAGCGTCGCGCTCATCAGGGAGATCGCGCCGCCGACGCGTTCGGGCGGGAGCTCGTCGCGCATGATGCTGATGCCGAGCGGGATGACGCCCATCGCACAGCCCTGCAGCCCGCGGCCGATGATGTGGAACGCGAGCTCGCTCGTCGTGGCCGAGACGATCGAGCCGGCGATGAGCAGCGCGAGGCTGACGAGGATCATCCGCCGCTTGCCGTAGAGGTCGCCGAGCCGCCCGCTGACCGGGGTGATGACGGCCGCCGCCAGCAGCGTCACGGTGACGACCCAGGACGCGTCGGCCGCCGAGGCGTTCAGCAGCCGGGGGAACACCGGGATGAGCGGCACGACCAGCGTCTGCATGAACGACGCGACCAGCCCGCACGAGGCGAGCACCACGACGATCGCGCGATCGGACCGTCCGGGTCGGGACACCAGCAACCCCCAGTGTGTAGTTAGTACACGTCATGCAACTTCATGCACTGTACCTACGCACTGGGGGGTTTTCCGCTCGATTGGTGCTCTCGTCACAACCAGCTACGGACACCGCCGTGGCCGGAGCACGTGCCCGAGCGATGCTGGCTGTAGCTGTAGGTGCCGTCCTTGCAGATCGCGGTCGCCCCGGCCGGGTTGTCGCTGGGCCGGTGGACGCAGTTGCCGGACGAGTTCACGTAGTAGTCGGCGCCGCACTCGGCCGGCTTCGGGGCGGCCGGCGCGGTGGTCTTCGGCGCCACCTTGGGCTTGGCGGCGGCCGTCTTCGGCGCTGGGGCGACGGCCTGCGCCTGCGTCGGCGCGGTCGTGACGACCGGGGCTTCGGAAGTCGTGGGCGGCGCTTCCGTCGTGACCGGAACGGAATAGGCCGGCGCCGAAGACGTCGACGACGGCGCGTCCAGGACGCCGACGTTGCCCGTGTCCTTGACCTGCGGGGCACCGACGCCACAGCCCGCGACCAGCAGGCCGGCGGCCAGGATCAACCCCAGTTTCTTTCCCACGAGAACTCCTTAGCAGCACGAACCAATGCCGCCAAAGTCGGCGTACCGAAACCTTTTGTTACAGACGAAAATCCTGTTCGCGGACGGCGATTACACCGTGAGCAAATCCCGTCCCGATTGCGCGACGCCGACCCCAGTCGTGCAACCATGGAGATCACTTCGCGGTCACCGTGTAGCGAAGTCCTCGACTTCGGCAGCGGTGCGGCCGCCCTGGCGATCCCGGCCGCATTGCCGCACACCCCCCGGAACACGGCGTCCCCTTCATCGGCGACATCGTCGCGCAGATGGACGACCGGGCCATCACCGGGCGTTCAACGCCGACCGGGAGACCCTCCTCGAGTCGTTTGGGCGACTGTTCGCGCTCGACGTCGAGATCGTCTGTCGTCGGCCACACCGACGCTTCACTCGCGATGCGAGAGGAATTTCCGCGCGGCCGCCAGGACTTGTCTGCAATCGAAGCTGGCTAGAGCCGGTCCTCATCTTGAGGACGAGCCATCGGCATGACGCGTTTCGCTTCGGAGTCGACCAAGCCCCAGCTCACGATCGTCGCCTGACCAGGAGTGACATTTCGCCAGACACGTCGCATGGGCTTGTTTGCGGCTTCACGACCGATGAAGTGCCACTCTTGCTCGCTGCTGCCACTCTTGGGCTGGAAGACGGCGATCTTCAAGTCGTCCAGCGCACCACCGTCGATGGCCAGGCTGCATTCGATTTCGAAGTTCGAGTGCATCAACGGAACATGTCCCCAGGCATGCCGGTACATCTGGGTCGCCCGGCCACTGTTGAACGACTTGCCGTAGACGATCCTCCCCGATGAACCCAGACGATCGCGGAGCAACTTCACCTGATCCAGCACCAGTCGGTTGTCCTGGGGATCCAAGTAGGGTTCGAGCGTCGCCTCGGTCTCGTCGACGCTGATCTCGCAATCCGGACAATGCAGGCTGTACTTGAGATACTTCGTCTTGTAGCTCATGGTCGACTGAAGAGCCCAGAGTTCCGAGTCCGGCAGATAGCCGTCGTCGTGCAGGCTCAAGCCGTTGTTCTCGACCGAAAGCCTTATGCCGAGGATCTGAGCTTCGCGATCCTCCCAGTCGAAGACCAGTGTCCAACGCGTGGACCTGGCAAAGAGCCGTGCCGAAGCGAACTCTTTCACCGCAGCCTGAAGTGCGGCGGGTTGTGCGGGATCGAGAAACCCGAAGGTCTCCGAGATCGCCGCTTGCACACCACGCCTGACCGAGTCCTCCGCCAGCCGGAACTTCAGGTAGAGGTCACCTGCCACACCCAGCACCACCGCAACGAGCAGCGCCTCCGCGATGGAGTGCAACGCCTCGTAAGCGACGCCCTCATGGAACACAGTGAAGACCAGTGCGTAGAGGATGCCCGAGGCGATGAGAAAGCCGACAAGTATCAACCGAACCACGACCGCACGCTTCGGCTGGTTATTCACTCGACGCGCACCGGGTTGATCATTGCCAGCCACGACTTCCCCCATTGCTAGTTGTCCACCCCGTTCACCTCCCTTCGTCGTCCACTATGGACCAGCGTAGAAGAGGGTAGCGAACGAGCCGCCAGTTGACACGCACGCGAAATCGGCCGAGAAGTGAATTCGGCTGCGCAATGCTCACACCTCCACGTCCGGGCACCCCGAGCGGTCGCTGAACAGTCGCACATCAGCGATGCGCTGTTACACACCGAAGTCGCGCCGCTTCGATCGTGGCATCGACCTCCCACCAGGTCGTGTCATTACGCCCGTCCACGTCGTCAACACCTTCGCACCGCTACCTCGAGTTCCTGGTCCTAGACTCGGCATATGTCCCGGTTGCGGCGTTGGGCGCCCGAGTCCTCGGTCACCGTCGCGGTGCTCGTCGGCTCGCTGTTCGCCGTCCTGAACGACGGCGCGAAGCCGGCCCACCACGCCGCGCTCGGCTGGGTCCTGACCGCGCTCGCCTGCGCCGCGGTCTTCTTCCGCCGGAAGTATCCGCTGAGCGTCGCCGGGTTAACGCTCGTTTGCTGCGCCCTCTACTACCCGCTAACCGATCCCGACGGTCTTGTCCTGCTGGCCTTCGCCTACACGCTCTACAACGCTGCCGCGGCCGGGCGGATCCGCGGGGCCGCGTTGCTCGTCGTCGCCGCGATGGCGGGTGTCGCCGCCGGGGAAATCAGCTCGCGGAGCGGCCGGCACGTCGACAACTTCGCGTTCTTCCTGATGACCGGCTGGTTCGTCGCGCTCGTCGCCGGGGGTGCCGTCGCGCACTACCGCGCCGAGGCCGAGCGCACCAAGGAGGCCGAAGCCCGGGCGCGCGCCACCGACGAACGCCTGCGCATCGCCCGCGAGCTGCACGACGTCCTCGGTCACCATCTCTCGCTGATCAATGTCCAGGCGGGCGCCGCGCTGCACCGGCGTGATCCCGCGCAGGCCGAGGAAGCCCTCGGCACCATCAAGGACGCCAGCAAGACCGCACTCCAGGAGTTGCGCGCGACGCTCGGCATGCTCCGCCAGGCCGAGCCGAGCCTGTCCCGGGTCGCCGAGCTCGCCGAGTCGGTCGGCGCGTCCGGGCTGACCGTGCGCACCGAGATCGACGGCGTCGCCCGGGACCTGCCGCCGGATGTCGAGCACGCCGCGTTCCGCGTGGTGCAGGAGGCGCTGACGAACGTCGCGAAGCACGCCGGCGCCAAGACCGTCGTCGTCCGGCTCGGCTACGGCACCGACGCGCTGTCCGTGCAGGTCGACGACGACGGCCGCGGCGGCGACGCCCCGCCGGGCACCGGGATCCGCGGCATGGCCGAACGCGCGCGGGCGCTCGGCGGCGAGCTGACCGCGGCGCCCCGCGAGGGCGGCGGTTACCGGGTGCGCGCCCGCCTGCCGGTGCGATGATGAGCCGATGATCCGGGTCCTGCTCGTCGATGACCAGCGGCTGGTCCGCGCCGGCTTCCGGTCCATTTTGGACGGTGAGGCCGACATCGACGTCGTCGCGGAAGCCGCCGACGGCCGCGAGGCCTTGCAGGCCGCGCACGACCACCGCCCGGACGTCGTGCTGATGGACATCCGGATGCCGGTGCTCGACGGCCTCGCCGCCACGCGGCACCTGCTCGAAGACCCTGCCGTACACAGTAAGGTCGTCATTCTTACAACGTTCGACCTCGACGAAGACGTCTACGGCGCCCTGCGCGCGGGCGCGAGCGGGTTCCTGGTCAAGGACACCGAGCCCGCGGAGCTGATCCACGCCGTGCGCGTGGTCGCGCGCGGCGACGCGTTGCTGGCGCCGTCGATCACCCGGCGGCTGATCTCGGAGTTCGCCGCGCGCGTCACGCGTCCGTCGCCGGCTCCGGCGCTGGACCGGCTCACCGACCGCGAACGCGAAGTGCTTTCCCTGGTCGCGGCCGGCTTGTCCAACGACGAGATCGCGCGCGAACTCACGCTCAGTCCCGCGACGGCGAAGACGCACGTCAGCCGCATCATGACGAAGACCGGCATGCGCGACCGCGCGCAGCTCGTCGTCCTCGCCTACGAGTCCGGCGCGGTGACGCCGAGGTGGCTCACCCCCTAGCCGTACTCCCCCGGGTGTACGGGAATCGCCTTAAGGGACACCGCCGGGAGCACGTCAAGTGTCCTCCGCCGCTCGACGCGAAGCAGTGCCCCCGCGGCGAATCCTTGTCCCCATGGACACCATCACTCGCCCCACCGGGGGAACGCTGGCCCGCGTGGCCGGCTGGGCGCAGCGCCACCGGTGGCTCGCCGTCGCGCTCTGGGCGCTGGTCCTCATCGGCGTCACGGTCACCTCCCGCCTCACCGGCAGCGCGTTCCACGACGACAACTCGCTGCCGGGCACCGAGTCCCAACAGGTCGTCGACCTCCTGAAGAACACCGCGCAGTCCGGCGCGAGCGCGCAGATCGTGTTCAAGGAGGACAACGGGCTCGCGACGCAGCGTGCCGCGGTCGAAACCACTCTGGGAAATGTCCGATTGCAGCCGCACGTGCGGTCGGTGACCGGGCCGTTCGAGACGCTGTCGGCCGACGGCCGGATCGGCTACGCGACCGTCACCTTCGACGCGGCCTCGACCGACCTCCCGTACGACGACATCGTCAAGTTCGCCGACACGGCGAAGCAGGCAGGCCCCGTCGAGGTGGCGCTGGCCGGTGACCCGGTCGAGCGCATCTCGGAAGGTGGTGGCCCCGCGGAAGGCGTCGGGCTGCTCGCCGCGCTGGTCATCCTCGTGTTCCTGTTCCGGTCGCTGCTCGCGGCCGGGCTGCCGGTGCTCACCGCGGTGTTCGCCGTCGGCAGCACGCTTGGCGTGATCACGGTCGTCTCGCACTACGTCGACATCGCGAGCTACACCTCGCCGCTGATGATGCTCGTCGGGTTCGGCGTCGGCGTCGACTACGCACTGCTGATCTTTTCCCGCTACCGCACCGAAATCCTCGCCGGCCACGACCGTGACACGGCCGCGCGGCGGGCGCTCGACACCGCCGGCCGCTCGGTCCTGTTCGCCGGGACGACGGTGATCATCGCGCTGCTCGGCCTGCTCGCGCTCGGGCTGGGTGGCCTGCGCGGGGTGGCGGTGGCCGTCGCGCTCACCGTGTTGATGACGATGCTCGCGTCCGTGACGCTCCTGCCCGCATTGCTCTCGCTGTTCGGCAAGCGGCTCGAACGCGGCATCCGCAAGCACGCCGTCCGCCGTGAGCACGGCCGCTGGTGGCGACGACTCGCCGACGGCGTCCAGCGGCGTCCGCTGGCGCCGCTCGCGATCGGCCTGGTTCTCCTCGTCGGGCTGTCCATCCCGGCCGCGGGCATGCGGCTCGGGTTCGCCGACGCGAGCACCGACCCGGCCGGCTCGACGACGCGGCAGGCGTACGACCTGCTGGCCGAGGGCTTCGGGCCGGGCTTCAGCGGACCGCTCGCGATCGTCACCGAGGACGGCGACCCCGTCGCGCTGCAGCAGAAGCTCACCGAGACGCCCGGAGTCGCGCGCGTGTTAACGCCGGTTAACGGTACCGTCCTCGCGTTCCCGACGACGTCACCCCAGGACGCGGCGACCGCCGAACTGGTGACGCGCCTGCGCACCGACGTCCTGCCGACGCTGCCGGGCCACTACCTGGTCGGCGGTTCGGTCGCGGCCGCGACGGACTTCGCCGGCGCCGTCGCCGACCGGCTGCCGCTGTTCGTGCTGGTCGTCGTCGGGCTGTCCGCGCTGCTGCTGATGGTCGTGTTCCGCTCGATCCTCATCCCGCTCAAGGCCGCGCTGCTGAACCTGCTGAGCATCGGCGCTTCGCTGGGTGTCATGACGCTGGTCTTCGGCGACGGCTGGTTCGGCGCCCAGCCCGGCCCGATCGAGGCGTTCGTGCCGGTGATGATCTTCGCGATCGTGTTCGGGCTGTCGATGGACTACGAGGTGTTCCTCGTGTCGCGCATGCACGAGGAGTGGCGGCGCACCGGCGACGCGCGGCTCGCGGTGCGCGAAGGTCTCGCGTCGACCGGCGGTGTGATCACCGCGGCCGGCGCGATCATGGTGCTGGTGTTCGGCGCGTTCCTGCTGGACCCGTCGCGGATGCTGGCGCAGTTCGGCCTCGGCCTGGCGGTCGCGGTGCTGCTGGACGCGTTGGTGATCCGGTGCCTGCTGGTCCCGGCGATCATGCGGCTGTTCGGGGAACGCGCGTGGTGGCTGCCGCGGTGGCTGGACCACCGGCTGCCGCACCTCGCGCTGGAACCGCGCTCCTGAATTGCCGCCGGAGGGCACCTTCACCGCCATGAAGGTGCCCTTCACGGAATTCAGCTCCCCCAGGCGGTCGGGGTCTCGGACAGGCGGAAGTCCAGGCTTCCGCCGCGCAGGAACGAGGCGTCGACCTTCCAGTCGCGCTGCGGCTTGCCTCCACGGCGGACGTCCTGGACGTACTTTCCGCTGCCCGACGTCGTGATCCGGATCGGCGCGCCACCCGCCGGCCGGATCACCGCGCTCGGGAACAGCGGGCTCGAGAGCAACAGGTCACCCGAACCCGGCGTCCGCGGGTAGATGCCGAGCGCGGCGAAGACGTACCAGGCGGACATCGTGCCGAGGTCGTCGTTGCCGGGCAGCCCCGACGGTCCGGTCGCGTAGACGGAGTTCACCAGCTGCCGCACGGTTTCCTGTGTTTTCCACGGCTGCCCGAGTTCGTTGTACAGCCACGGCGCGTGGATGTCGGGCTCGTTGGTCGGGTCATACTTGAGCGGGCCGCCGCCCTTGAGCTGCCAGTTGCCGTTCGCGTCGTGGAAGAAGCCATCGAGCCGGGTGACCGCGGCGGTTTTGCCGCCCATCGCGTCGGCTAGGCCGGAGACGTCCTGCGGGACCATCCAGGTGTAGGCGGCCGCACTGCCCTGGGCGAAGCCGCGGTCGCTCGCCGGGTCGAACGGTGTCACCCAGCCGCCGTCGACGTTCCGGGCCTGCATGTACCCGGTCCCCGGGTTGAACACATTCAGCCAGTAAGCCCCTCGAGCGCGCATCTCCGCGGCTTCGCGAGAGCGGCCGAGCTGCTCCGCGAAATGTCCGATTGCGGAGTCGGCGACCGCGTCTTCCAGCGTCTCGGCGGCGCCGCCCCAGCAGTGGCAGACGTCGTTGGGCGCGTAGTACGACGTAAGGTACTGCGCGAGGTTCGGGCGCTGGCCGACGCACTGCCCGGGACAGCCGCCGTCCTGCAGCCCCTCCGGACGCGGGACCGTCGCCTGCTTGTACAGCGAGTCGAACGCGCCGCGGTAGTCGAAGTTGCGGACGCCCATCGCGTAGAAGGTCGCGATCGTCGCCGCCGACGGGTCGCCGGTCATGACGTGCGTCGCGCCGTTGACGTGCACCCAGCGGTCCCAGACGCCGTCGTTCTGCTTCGCGTAGTTGTAGAGCGACTGCGCGAAGTTCCCGGCGACGCGCGGTTCGAGCAGCGCGAGCAGCTGGATCTGTGCGCGGTACTGGTCCCAGCCGGAGAAGTTCGAGTACTGCGCGTCCTGCCCGCGTTCGACGCGGTGCGGCTTCCGGTCCATCCCCAGGTACTGACCGTCGACGTCGCTGACGAGGTTGGGCTGCTGCAGGCCGTGATAAAGCGCGGTCGTGAAGACGATCCGCTGGTTGGCGGTGCCGCCTTGAACATCGACGCGGCTCAGCTCGGAGTTCCAGGCCTGCTTGGTCTTGTTCGCGATGCTGTCCACAGTGGACCTGGCCGGCTGCTCGGCGCGGAGGTTGCGTTCCGCGCCTTCGAGCGACACGTACGAGATCGCGATCCGCATGGTGACCTTGCTGCCGGGCGCGAAGGTGACATAGCCGCCGGAGCCACGTCCGGCGCGGTCCTTGCCGGTCGCGTAGCCCTCGCCGCCGGTCTGGTCGGTGCCGCCGGGCTGGAGTGTCGCGTCCTTCCACGTCCCGGTGCCGGTGACGGGCCGGTCGAACTGCGCCGTGAAGTACAGGCGGTAGTAGGACTTGCGGTTGTTGACGCCGCCGTTCGCGCGGCGACCGCAGAAGGCGCCGGTGAGGACGGACCCGGTGACCTTGCCGTGCTGCGCGTCGATGTGGGTCTCGGCGTCCTCGCTGCCGTTGAGGGAGTTCGACGTCCGGAAGAGCAGGCTGGCGGGCTTGTCCGCGGGGTACTGCAGGGTGCCGATCGCGGTGCGTTCGGTGGTCGCGACATCGGTCGTCACGGCGTTGGCCAGGCCGAGACGGTACCGCCCCGGCGACGCTGCTTCGTCGGCGTGGCTGAAGTTGCTCGCGTAGACGGCGTCGGTGGTGTCGGCGGTCGGCGAGGAGGTGACGTCGCCGGCGAAGGGCAGGATCGGCACGTCACCCGCGGCGCCGGGGTTGCAGCCGGCGCCGTTAACGTGCGTTAACGCGAAGCCGCGGACGCGGGTGGTGTCGTACTGGTAGCCGTTTGCGGCGCCGGTGCTCGTCTGGTCCCCACGCGTACTGGTCGGGCTCCAGGAGAGCATGCCGAAGGGTGCAGTAGCGCCGGGATAGGTGTTCCCGTCCCCGGCCGAACCGATCAGCGGATCAACGAAGTCGGCGGGACTCAGATCGGCGGCGGCTGACATCGTTGTCAAAGCTGAGGCGAACAAGGCGGCAGCCAGTGCCACCGTGACGGAACGGCGCATGGGCGGAGATTAACCCGCTTTGTTGGCTTCGCGGCGAACTCCGGGTGGACAGCTTGCCGGACACTTCGGGCCGCGGCGAAAACGACGACAGCAGCCCGACCCTGGCCCCGATGTCGCGTTGCACACTGCCCCAGCCGCGGTCGTGCCCGGCGGCGTGGAGTCCGCTGATCTACCACTTCCGGCACTACTTCGGGCTGGGCCCGGAACTCGGGCGCAGCTTCCGCTCGGAAACGCGGGGCAGGCCAACCGCGTAACAAGTCCATCACTCCGGCAACAACCCGGCTCGGTGGCGCGACCTCAGGTGAAGTTCGATCACGGAGGCCGTCGATGTCCGAAACCGAAGTCGTCACACCAGCCCGGCTGCTGACGAGAAGACCGGTCCTCGCCTTCGCCCTGGGCACAGTTCTGGCCATCGCGGTCGCGGTGCTCGTCTCGATCGCCACGGCCCGCCCGGCGACCTTCGAGATCAAGGGCAGCGTGAGCTACAACTGCTACCCGTGTGGACTGTCGGGTCACGACGAAATCGACGACGGCGCCCAGGTCACCGTCGCGAACGAGAAGAACGAAATCATCGGCGTCACCACGCTGAAGCTGGTGAAACTCGACGACCCGCAACTCGCGGGCCTGGATCTCTACAACCGGACCTTCACGTTCAGGTTCACCGGTATCGAGAAGGGCGAAGCCCGCTACGGCTTCCACGCCGGCGACAACACCCGCGCCACCGTCTGGAAGACCGAGACCGAAGCCGCCGAGGAAGTGAATCTGGTCGTGAAATGACGAAGGCCGCCACCGGAGTGACGGCCTTCGACGTTCAGCGCTTATTCGTAGATCTCGCCCTTCGCGGCCTTCTCCACGAGCGAAGCAGGCGGCTCGAAGTGATCGCCGTACCGCGCAGCCAGTTCACGGGACCGGTCGACGAAGCCCTGCAGGCCACCCTCGTACTGGTTGATGTACTGGATGACACCACCGGTCCACGCCGGGAAGCCGATGCCGAAGATGGAGCCGATGTTGGCGTCCGCCACCGACGTCAGCACGCCCTCGTCGAAGCACTTCACCGTCTCGAGCGCCTCGGCGAACAGCATCCGCTCCTTGAGGTCCTCGAACGGGACCTCCGTCGAGCCGGACTTGAACGCGTCGCGCAGCCCCGGCCACAGCCCGGTCCGCTTGCCGTCCTCGCCGTACTCGTAGAAGCCCGCGCCCGTCGAACGCCCCTTGCGGTCGAACTCCTCGACCATCCGGTCGATGACGCCTTCCGACGCGTGCGCCTTCCACGTGCCGCCCGCGGCCTCGATCGCTTCGCGCGTCTCCTTGCGGATCTTGCGCGGCAGGGTCAGCGTCAGCTCGTCCATCAGCTGCAGCGGCGGCGCCGGGTAACCGGCCTGCGAACCCGCCTGCTCGATCGACGCCGGCTCGACGCCCTCGCCCAGCGCGGCGACGGCCTCGTTGATGAACGTCCCGATCACGCGCGAGGTGAAGAAGCCGCGGCTGTCGTTGACGACGATCGGGGTCTTCTTGATCTGCAGCGTGTAGTCGAAGACCTTCGCCAGCGTCGCCGGCGACGTCTTCTCGCCGCAGATGATCTCGACCAGCGGCATCTTGTCCACCGGCGAGAAGAAGTGGATACCGATGAAGTCCTCGGTGCGCTGCACGCCCTCGGCGAGGGTGGTGATCGGCAGCGTCGAGGTGTTGGAGCCCAGCACCGCGTCGGCGTTGACGACGCTCTCGATCTCGCCGAACACCTTGTGCTTCAGCTCGACGCTCTCGAACACGGCCTCGATGACGAAGTCGACGCCCGCGAAGTCGGCCGGGTCGGCGGTCGGCTTGATCTTCGCCAGCAGCGCGTCCGACTTCTCCTGCGTGGTCTTGCCGCGCGAAAGAGCCTTCTGCTCGATCTTGGCCGCGTAGCCCTTGCCCTTCTCGGCCGCCTCCTGCGAGACGTCCTTGAGGACGACGTCGATGCCGGCCTTCGCCGACACGTACGCGATCGCCGCGCCCATCATGCCCGCGCCCAGCACGCCCACCTTGCGAGCGGTGTACTTCTCGAAGCCGTCCGGCCGCGAACCACCCGAGTTGATGGTCTGCAGGTCGAAGAAGAACGCCTTCGTCATGTTCTTCGAAACCTGGCCGGTGGCGAGGTGGATGAAGTAGCGCGTCTCGATGAGGATCGCGGTGTCGAAGTCGACCTGCGCGCCCTCGATCGCGGCGGCCAGGATCGCCCGCGGCGCCGGCATGTTCGCGCCCTTGATCTGCTTGCGCAGGTTCGCCGGGAACGCCGGGAGGTTGGCCGCGAAGCTCGGGTTCGACGGCGTGCCGCCGGGGATCTTGTAGCCCTTGACGTCCCAGGGCTGGACGCCACCCTCGGGGTTCGCCTTGATCCACGCCTTCGCGGCGGGGACGAGCTCCTCGACGGTGTCGACGACCTCGTGCACCAGGCCCAGCTCGAGCGCCTTGCGCGGCCGGTGGCGCTGGCCCTGCAGCAGGACGTTCAGCAGCGCGCTCTGGATACCCAGCAATCGGACAGTGCGCACGACACCGCCGCCGCCGGGCAGCAGGCCCAGCGTCACCTCGGGCAGGCCGATCTGGCTGCCCTTGGCGTCGGCGGCGATGCGGTGGTGCGTCGCCAGCGCGATCTCCAGGCCACCGCCGAGCGCGGCGCCGTTGATCGCCGCGACGACCGGCTTGCCGAGCTGCTCGATGCGGCGCATCTGCCCCTTCATCAGGGTGCTGCCCTCGGTCAGCTCGACCGCGTTCTCCGGCTTGGCCTGGATGAGGTCGTTCAGGTCGCCGCCGGCGAAGAACGTCTTCTTGGCGGACGTGATGACGACGCCGGTGATGGAGTCCTTCTCGGCCTCCAGGCGGTCCACGGTGACGCCGAGCGACTCGCGGAAGTCGGCGTTCATCGTGTTCGCCGACTGGTTCGGGTCGTCCAGGGTCAGCGTGACGATGCCGTCGGAGTCCTGCTCCCAGCGGATGGTCTTGCTCTCGGCCATTGTGGTCCTCACACCCGCTCGATGATGGTCGCGACGCCCATGCCGCCGCCGATGCACAGGGTCACCAGGGCGCGGCGCGCCTGGCGGCGTTCGAGCTCGTCGACCACGGTGCCGACCAGCATCGCGCCGGTGGCGCCGAGCGGGTGGCCCATGGCGATCGCGCCGCCGTTGACGTTGACCTTCTCCTCGTCGAGGTGCAGGTCCTTGATCCACTTGAGCACGACGGACGCGAACGCCTCGTTGAGCTCCCACAGGTCGATGTCCTCGGGCTTGAGGCCCGCGGTCTTCAAGACCTTTTCGGTGGCCGGGGTCGGGCCGGTGAGCATGATCGTCGGCTCGGAGCCGATCGACGCCGTCGCCACGATCCGGGCGCGCGGCGTCAACCCGAAGGTCTTGCCGATCTGCTCGGAGCCGACAAGCACCAGCGCGGCGCCGTCGACGATGCCGGAGGAGTTACCGCCGGTGTGGACGTGGTTGATGCGCTCGACCGAGTGGTACTTCTGCAGCGCGACGGCGTCGAAGCCGCCGAGCTCGCCGATGCCGGCGAAGGCGGGCTTGAGCTTGCCGAGGCTCTCGACGGTGGAGCCGGGACGGCGGTGCTCGTCGTGGTCGAGGACCGTGACGCCGTTGATGTCCTTGACCGGGACGACGGACTTGGCGAAGTAGCCGCCGGACCAGGCCGCTTCGGCGCGGTCCTGCGAGCGGACGGCCCAGCGGTCGACGTCCTCGCGGGAGAAGCCCTCGATGGTCGCGATCAGGTCGGCGCCGGTACCCTGCGGGACGATGTAGTTGTCGTACGCGGTGGCCGGGTCCATGAAGAGCGCGCCGCCGTCGGAGCCCATCGGCACGCGCGACATCGACTCGACGCCGCCGGCGATGATCAGGTTGTCCCAGCCGGAACGGACCTTCTGCGCGGCGGTGTTGGTGGCCTCCAGGCCGGAGGCGCAGAAGCGGTTGAGCTGCACACCCGCGACGGTCTCGGGCAGGCCCGCGTTCAGCGCGGCGGTGCGCGCGATGACGGCGCCCTGCTCGCCGACCGGGGAGACGACGCCGAGTACGACGTCGTCGATCACCGCGGGGTCGAGGTTCGGGTGGCGGACCTTGAGTTCGTTGATCAGGCCGACCACCAGGTCGACCGGCTTGGTGCCGTGCAGGGCACCGCCCTTGTTCTTGCCGCGAGGCGTGCGGATCGCCTCGTAGATGTAGGCCTCGCTACTCACAGAACAACTCCTCGCGAGCGGGTGGGACGTCTTCGTACCTTGGCCGATGATACCGACCAGTAGCGCTAATGGCCATTAACATATCGCCGGATAACCCCATGGTGTCAATGGGTTGCGGGTGTGCCGTTAGCCGCTATCGTCGACTCACCATGACCGACTCCGTACGTAGTGCACGCCCCCGCGACCGCAAGGCCCAGCTGGCCGCGGTGGCAGCGGAGCTGTTCCGCGCGCGCGGCTTCCCCGGAGTCGGCATCAAGGACATAGCGGACGCGGCGGGCGTCACCGGCCCGGCGATCTATCGTCACTTCGCGGACAAGCAGGCGATCCTGGCTTACGTCGTACTAAGCGGCTTCGAGGACCTCGAGGCGGCGACAGCGGAGGCCCTGTCGGACTCGGTTTCGCCCGCTGACCAGCTGGAATCCCTCCTCGGCCGACTCGCGGCGCAGGCCGTGGAGCGCCGCGAGATCGCGGCGCTGTGGCGCTGGGAGGGACGTCATCTCCCCAAAGAGGACCAGCGCGAGATCGCCCGACGTTCGACGCTGGCGCTGACGACGTGGTCGAAAGCGCTGATGACTCGACGCCCGGACTTGCCGGCCGAGGACGCCGAGTTGCTCTGCTGGGCGGCGCTGTCGGTGTTCGGCAGCGTGAGCGTCCACCACACGTCGGTGGCGCGCCGCCGGTTCGCCGCGCTACTGGTCGAACTGGCCTTGGGTGTGCTGAACGCCACACTGCCGACGCCGTCTTCACCATCGCCTTCTTCGGCACTGAGCTTGGGCACGCCCTCCCGCCGCGAGCAGGTCTTGGCGGCGGCAACGGGCCTGTTCGCCCAGCGCGGCTTCCACGACGTGAGCATGGAGGACATCGGAGCGGCGACGGGCATCGCGGGCCCGAGCGTCTACCGCCACTTCCCAAGCAAGGCAGCCTTGATGGTGGCGATCGGCCACCGCGCGGCCGACCGCCTGGCGCTGGCGGCCGAACGAGCCCTGCAGACGTCCGACGAGCTTTCCGCCCTGCGCCGGCTGGCGGCGTCGTACGTGCACACGATCCTGCACACGCCGGAGCTGCTGGTGTCGTTCTCGGCGGACCGGGTGACGATGCCCGATCGCGACAAGGCCGATCTGCTGCGCGTGCAGCGGGACTACGTGGCGCAGTGGGTGACGCTGCTTTCGTCAGTGCGACCTGAGTTGCCCCCGCGAGAAGCGAAGATCACGGTGCACGCGGCGCTGACCATCGCGAACGACCTGGCCCGCACCCGCCGGCTGGCTGCGCGGCCGAACTTCGAAGCCGAGCTGACGACGCTGCTGCACACCGTCCTCGGCATCGAGGACTAGCCCCAGCCGCAGAAGATCCTTGCCGTCGCAAAGGTGGAATCAACCGGGAATTGCACCCACCCGGTCGTACCCAAGCGCAACCTATCCATAACACTGCGTACCCAATTTTGGTCAGCTTGGCCGAGCCGGCGCGTGTATCGAATACACGTTCGATCAAGACGTGGCTCGCAAACCCCTGCAACCAGCGTAAACGCCTAACCGGGGCCACCCTATTGGAGCAATGTGCGGCGTGATAACTTACGCGCGTTCCCATCGATTCGGTAGTTACGGAAGAGGAAATATCGGCATGCGGTCGCCGGATGGCAATGAGCAACCGGGGATCAAATCCGAACTCCTCGACCTGAGTGCGTTCTCGCTGTCGGAATTGCGAAAACTCGACCCCGCCGCGTTTCGTCGTTCGATTCGTCACGCTGCGGACCGGACCGCTCACATCCCGGTGACCGCGAGCGGCAGCCAAGGCGCCAAACGCGTCGACTGAAAGCGCTCCGGAGAGCTCATGGTGCACACGAAGAATCATGTGACGTCCGTTCCGGACCTGCACTCGGTTTCCTGGGACAGCTTCGACAAGCTGGCGGTCGGTGCCGGTGGGATGAGCACCGGGAGCGTGCTGCGCAGCGCCGATCGCAGCCGCCGGTTGCTTCTGCTGTCCGGTCTCGTGAACCTGGCCGAGGCGGACGAACGGTTGACAGGTCCGCTCACGTCCGTCGAAACAGCCTGGGATCTGCTGGTCCGGGCCGAGGAAACCGACCCGGACGCGCTGGAGCGGGTGATCGCCCACCCGTATACCGGAAGCTGGGCGGGCTACACGACCCGCTTGATCGAGCAGGACCTGATGGGCGAAGGCCCGCTCTGGGTCCATTACGGCTACCTCCACACCCTGGCCGCGGCCGCGGCCATCCACGCGGGCCTGGACTTCTCCATCCGAGTCCCGGTCTGGGACGACGTCGTCGTGCTGCCGACGCTGGGCGCCGCCCAGTTGGCCGAAGGCGGCGGGTTCACGACCGCCGAAGTGCGCGGGTCCGCCGGGTCCTTCACGATCGGCGGTGATCGCTCCCAGGCCACGCCCGATACGCCGGCCTGGAGCCCCCTCCGAGAATTCCGCTTCGAGTCCCAGGGCCGGGTTTTGGCGCTGCGCCTCGACGACCTGGACCCGCATCGCGGCCTCTACCACCCGATTCCGCCGGATCGGCTGACGGAGACCGAAGCGTCGGGCTGGCACGACCTGCTCGGCGAAGCGTGGCGACTGATCGTCGAGCATCTGCCTGAGTACGCGGAGATCCTACCTGCGGACCTGACGTCGATCGTGCCGAACCCGGCCGTCCCGTTCCGGCTCCCCAGCGCTTCGACCGGCGAAGCGTTCGGGAGCGCGGTCATCGCCTCGCCCGAGGCTGAAGAGCCCGCCACTCTCGCCGCGGCTCTGGTGCACGAGTTCCAGCACATCCGACTTGGCGGCTTGTTGCAATTGGCGCGGCTGCACGACGACGACCGCACCGAACGGCTCTACGCCCCGTGGCGGGAAGACCCACGCCCGCTCGGTGGGCTGGTGCACGGGGTCTATGCGTTCTTCGGCGTTTCGGCCTTCTGGCGCGCGCTGTCACGAGCGCACCCGGAAGACCGGTTGGCCGCCTTCGAGTTCGCTCACTGGCGCGCGCAGACATGGCAGACCCTCGAATCAATCCGGGACGACGCCGCGCTGACCGACGCGGGACGACGGTTCCTGGACGAACTCGCCACCGTTTTCGGCCCGTGGCAAAACGAACCAGGCGCCCCTGAAGCAGTGCACTGGGCGGAGAAGCTGGCCGCGGACCATTATGCCGGCTGGCGGCTCCGTCACATCCGCCCCGAGCCGGAATTGACCGCGGATCTCGCTCGCACCTGGCTTGAAGGTGAGCCCTGCCCGCGGGTGGCGTCGGGTGGCCGTCTCGACACCGTTTCGGACGGGGAGTGGGCGAACGCCCGTGCCGATCTGATCCGGGTCCGGTTCGGCCGGGACGGCGAACGCCGGCTGTCGCAGGTGTGGTCGCAGGTGCCGGGTGTGCTCGAGGGTGACCGCTGGCTGATCGCCGGCTCGGACCATGAAGCCCGTACCGCCTACCGCGCCGTGCTCGATCAGGATCCGGAGCACGCCGCGGCGCTGATCGGTCTCGGGCTTTCCCTGCCGTCCGGGCCGGCCAAGCGCGCCTTGCTCGAAATGCCGGAACTGGTGCGCGCGGTGCACCGTTTGCTGCGCGATGCGCGAACGTCACCGGCCGTCGATGAGGTGGCCAGCTGGATCGGCGAGGCGCCGGCCTGACCCTGGCTACAACGGCATCGGGTCGATGTCGCACTCCGCACGAACCGCGTTCTCCGCTGCCGTGATCGCGGGATGGCCGGGGCGCAGCATCCGGTCGGCCACCACGAGCACGTCCCGGTGCTGGCTCAATGCTTCGCGGACGCGGCCGAGCCGCTCGAGGTCCAGGGCCCGGTTGAGTCGCGCGGCGAGAGTGGTGGGGTGACTCTCGGGCAGGGCGCGGCGCAACCGCGCCAGCGTGTCGGTGTTCATCCGCAGCGATCGCTGCACGTCGCCGAGCGCGAACCAGTCGTTCGCCGTGTTGATCGCGCAGGCCAAGACGTGCGGGTGGGCCGGACCCAGCCGATCACGCAGGCCGGAGAGCGCGCGCTCGTCCCGGACCAGCGCGTTCGCCGGATCGCCGAGCAGACGCAGGGTGACGCCGATGTCGGCCTCAGCAGCCAGCGTGTGCGGGTGCCGGTCGCCCAGGCTACCCCGGTACAGCGACAGCGCCTGTTCGCCGAGTTCCAGCGACGCCGTCAGTTCGCCGGCGTTGCGCAAGTCGATCGAATGGGCGAGCGCGCAGGCCATCGCGTTGGGGTGGTCCGACCGGTACTTGAGCCGGAAACGCTGAAGGGCGCTGCCGGACAGGCTCAGCGCGGCCTCGTGGTAGCCGTCTTTGCGTTGGGCCACCGAGAGGTGGTAATCGCGGCGGATGACACCGTCGGTTCCCGAGCCGAACAGGCCACGAACGCGCTCCACGGCCCTTTCCTGTTCGATCCGCGCCCACGAGTAATCGCCAAGCTCCCGTCGGCAGATGATCATGATGTTCAGTGTCCCGATGGTCTCCCAGTTGTCGTACCCGAAGATCTCGGACCGGCGCTCATAGGTGTCCTCGCTGAGCCAGCGAGCCTGCTCGTAGTCGCCGGCCAGCAGCAGTGAGACGACGAGGTCGTGGGCCGCTTCGAGCGCCGTCGGATCGTCGTCGCCGAACAGTGAACGGACCTTTTCGTAGGTCTGCCGATTGAGGTCACGGGCTGCGAAGAAGTCGCCGTTGGCCTTCAACCCGGTCGCCACCAGCACCTCGGCACCCAGCGCCTGTTCGGATTCCGGGCCGAAGGTCCGTCGGTAGAGCCGGAGCGTCCGCCTGCTGACCTCCGACGACGCCTCGTACCGGCCGAGCACCCAGAGCACGAATCCGAGTTGCTCCGCCGCCGCAAGTGTCTGCGGGTCCTCGGCGCCGTACCGCTCCGTCCAGGCGGCGACAACCTCTTCGGAGAGGGTGAGCGCACCCGTGTGGTCCCCGGAGAAGTACAGGAACTTCATCAGGTTGAGCACCAGCCGCCGGACCCACGGATCGTCGCAGTCGATCAGCTCGGCGTGGCGGAGGTGCGGCAGCACCAGCTGATACTGCGGCCACTGCAGGGCTGCCTCGGGGTTGTTCGGATCGAGGTTGCCGAGCAGCAGGTGGGCGCCGTGCTGCATCCGGGCGCGGTTCTCGTCCGTCATCGTCGCCCGCAACACCTGCTGCGCGAGCCGGTGCAGGAGCAGCGTGCCGCTGCGGTGGTCCAGCTTCGCCAGCCGGCACCGGTTGATCTCCCGGAGCGCCCGGTCCAGCAGGACGGGGTCGCGCATCGCCGTGTCCAGCTCCGGCGCGATCGACACGCCACGGACCCCGGCGAACAGGCTGCGGGAAATCGGTTCGGCGGCGAAGAACGCGCACACCTGGAGCAGCTGATGTGCGGCCGGGTTGCGGGTCGAGAGCCCGTCGAAGGAGACGTTCCACGCCGCGGTCACGGAAATCTCGTAATCCGTCGGCCGCGGGGACAGGGTGAAGAGTTCGGCCATCTTCTCGTCGAGCAGCCGGGTGTAGGCAGCGACCGGCATCCCGGTCTCGGCCCGCCAAGCCGCGGCCTGGGCCAGTGCGATCGGCAGGTCACCCAGCTTCTCCGCCAGAGCATCGGCATCCGCCGTGGTGACTGTGCCGTCCCGGCGGCGCAGGAGGTCGACGCTTTCGGCGCGGGAGAACCGGTCGACTTCGATCGGCTCCGCAGGGAAGGAGCCGGAGGCGGCGTCGCGTGCGGTGACCAGGATCCGTCCCGGACCGCCGACCGGGAGGAACGGCCGGAGGAACTCGGGTTCGTCGGCCGCGTCGAAGACGATCAGCCAGCGGCGGTACGGCTTGCCGGCGCGGAGCGCGTCCAGGACCGCCGGTACCGCGGCGACCGTCTCGTCCGTGCCCGGCAGGCGCAGTTGCCGGGCGAGTTCCATCAAGGACGCCCGGATCTGGGATTCCTGGGTCGCGCTGACCCACCACACGAGGTCGTGGTCCCGGAGCCGCCGGTAGATGTACTCAACCGCGAGCTGGGTCTTGCCGAGGCCACCAGGCCCGTGCAAGATCGCGCTGCCGGCCGAATCCAGGCTCGCTCCGAGCCGGTCGAGCAGATCCCGGCGACCGATGAACTCCGGGTTGCGCGCGGGGACCGCGCCCCAGATCACCGGTGCGTCGGTGGTGATCCGCCGGACGCGGCGCAGGGAAGTGGCTGCTTCCTCCCGGACTTTCGCGACCAGCCGTTCGTCCGCGACTTCCGGTTCGACCGACACCGGCAGGCCCACCGCGTCCTCGGCGTCGTCCTCTCCGGCGGTGTCGGTCTCCGCCGCCGCGACCGCGAGCTCTCGCTCGTGCAACCGTTCGGCGCGCCAGGCGTACGGCCCGGAAAGCGCGCGCATCACCACGCGCTCGAGGGTCACGTCCGCGCCCTCTTCGGGCAGGTCCGCCCGGTCGGGATCGGCCAGTGCGTCCGCGATCCTCAGCAGAACGGGGTGCTGCTCGCCGAACCGCTCTCCGGCCGCGATGACGACCTGTACGGTCTCCGAGCGCCGTCCAGCCGTGAGCAGAGCCTCGCGGACCGAGGCCGAGAACGCGAAGACGGCGTCGTCCCCGGCGAGATCCGGACGGTCTGTCTGCGGACCGAGAAGCCCGCTCGTGAACACCTCTGCGAGATGCGACGTGTCAGCCTCGGGCACCAGTTCCGTCCGAACGAACCGGGCGATCGGCAGGCTGACCGGAACCGCGGCCAGCAGGGTCGCTAGGCGGAACGCCGGTGGCGTCGCGGTACCGAGGAACCGGCGGACCCGTTCCTGGGCCGTCGGCGGTCTGACCGGCTCTTCGTCGTCCCCCGTCTCGGGCATCGGCTGGTCACGCGCGAGCAGTACGGTACCCGGCACCGCCTCGGTCACCGAGCGCGAAATGAGCCGCACCCACCAGCTGAACCACCGCCCGCCCAGCTCGAGGACCGGGATCGGCACCGCGCCGTTGAGGGCCTTTTCGGGCTCCGCCATGGTCATCCAGGCGTCCGGCAGGTCGAACCCGTAGCGACGGTTCGGCCGGAACGGACCTGGTGACGTCAGCAACGCCCGGTGCAGCGGGATGCCGGCCTTCTTCCACATGTGCTGGGGCAGCAGGTGCACCAGCGCGACCGGCATGCCCCTGCTCCACTGCGCGAGCAGCGGCGAAACCAGGTCGCGTCGCCACGCCTCGCCGACCCCGTCGGTCAGGACGAGCATGAGCCGGTCGCCGTACCAGTCCAGGAGTTCGGCCACACTGTGCTGCGGCGCGTCCGGAGTGCCGCCACGCAGCACCGGGGCCAGGGAGCCATCGGTCGCCCGGGTCTCCGTTTCCAGGTACCGAATCCGAACCGTCCGGAACGCTCCGAGCTGCTGCACGAGCTTGAGGAACGATCCGACCTCCGGCCGCCACAGGACCATCGACGACCCGGCGTCGACCACCACCGTCAGATCCAGGACGCGGGTCGTCGTGGCGGGTTTCAGCACCGGGAGCCAGAGACCGTCCTGGACTGCTTGTTCAGCGGTCAGTTCCTCGTCCAGCTGGACGTCGTCGTCCCACGAGGAGGGACGCAGCTGCTTCAACGGCCGGAGGGCCCGCAGGATGTCCGGGCCACCACGCATCGTCGACGATCCAGGCGCCCGCCCGTTTCCCGGCGACCAGGCGCCGCGCTCTTGAAAGTCCCGCGCGAATCCCCCGAAGACCGGCCGTCGACGATGCCCGGCGGCCGGTTCCGGCTCCGTGACCGGTGACGACGACGGCGGATCCCCGGCCGGAGCCGGCTCGGGAGCCGGGTGCGGCGGCTCCCGCGATGGCTGGGGCTCGGGTGGGTCGGACTCCGGTACCGACTCGCCGGCTCGTCGCGCCACGGGCTCCCCGAGCACCGCCGCGAGCCAGACCGCGTCCGCGGCCTCACTCCACGACAACGCCCCGACGCGGGCCGGGCGTTCGGACGGCTCCCCGGCCATCTCAGGGCACCACGGAGTTCAACTGCCGCCAAATCGCGTCTACCAACCGGGGCCAGGACTCACCTTCCTCGTGGTAGGCCCCCGAAGTCGCGAGGTAGACGGCTTCGAGGAGCTTGTCGACCGGCAGCCCGCCGAAGGCCTCACTGCGGCTGACGAACTCTTCGATGATGCGGGACCGGTGGGTGTCGCTCGGGTCGAGCGCGTGCGCGGCCACCATCGCGGCCAGCTGTTCGATGTCCGGATCCTGGATTTCGAGCCGGAGACACCGGCGCAGAAAGGCCGGCGGGAAGTCGCGATCGCCGTTGCTGGTGATCACGACGAAGGGGAACGCGGCGCACCGGACCCGGCCGTCCGGGATCGTGGCCGTCGCGTCCGGGTCCGCCGTGAACACCTCGACTTCGCGGCTGCGGGTGCGCATCCGCACCAGCTCGGGGATCAGGAACTCGCCGTCCTCGAACAGGCTGAGCAGGTCGTTGGGCAGATCCGCTTCACTCTTATCCAGTTCGTCGATCAGCAGCACACGCGGCTGCCGTCGCGGCAGGAAGACCGTGCCGAGTTCGCCGAGTCTGAGGTACTCGCCGATCGGCGGTTCCCGGTCGGCGGTGCGGCCGGCGGCCGCTTGGGCGCGGCCGATCGCGTCGTAGTTGTAGAGACCGCCTTTGAGAGTGGTACGGGAGGTGATCGGCCACCGCAGCACCCGGCCCAGCCTCAGCTCCCGCGCGACCCGGTACGCGAGGCTCGACTTCCCGCTTCCCGGGCGGCCGGTCACCAGCAGGGGCCTACGCAAGTACAGCGCCGCGTTGACCATGTCGATCTCGTGCGGGTCGACGTGCCGGGCCGGCAGCCGGTGCTCGGAACCCAGCCGCCGGTCCGCCTCGCCCTCGTCCTGCGGTACGACGTCCTCTACCGGCAGCGGGCCGCCGTCGAACGCCCGCCACGGTGGCGGCGGTGGGAGCAGATCGGCCAGGGAGGCACCGGGGAGGGGACGGCCGGTGCCACGGTAGATCCACCAATCCGGCCGCTCAGGATGCTCTACCGCGTTCATCTGAATCCTCCCGTATCGAGTCCGGCAGGTAAGGACCGTCGTCCAGGAAAAGCAGTCTGCTCGGGTCGTCCCACAGGACGACCAGATCACGGGCGATCCGCAGGTCGACGGGAATGGTCACCTCGCGAAACGCCGCTCGCCGGGAATCCCGGGTCCGTGCGGGCAGGTCACCGAGACCACCGCTGTCGAGCAGCCAGGCGACGACCTCCTGCAGCACGTCGGTGGTGGCGTCGGGGTGCCACAGCAGCACGGGAATCCCGGAACGCAACCCCGTCGCCATCTCGTCCCCGCCGGGGCGCGGCCGCGTCGGCGGCGGACCGGCGAGGACCATCATCAACCATTTTCCGTCGCTGAGAATCGCGTCGAGCCGATGGGGCCCGGCGGTCTCCTGCGGCGAGCAGTAGTACACCCGTTCAACGGAGGGGTTCCCGCTCATCGCCTCCCATCGGATTCGCCATGCCCGGTGCCACTGCCGGGAGAACATCCGTTCCAGTGACCGGATGACGATCGGATAATCCAGGAACAGCGGCCGGGGATCGCCCGTTTCGTGTTCCTTGCACCACCGGTGCACGGGAAGGTTCACGAGCGCCCGAGGCAGCACGAATTCGAGTGCCACCTCTTCGCGGTATTCCGACCAAGCTCGTTCCGCGTCGACGATCAACTGGTCGACGTGGTACTCGAGGTCCGCGCCGCGGATGGTGGCGATGCCACCTCGGGCCGGCGGCCACTCTTGCGGATCTTCCTGGCGCCAGTGGGAGACCACGTGCCGGTCGGGGTCGATCCCGTCCAGCTCCACCATGATCACCAGGTGCAGGCGGAGTTCACCGCCGCCGTTGTGCTCGCGTTCGGTGCGGAGTTCCCGCAGCCGCGCCTCGCCCTGTACCCGCCGAGCCTGCCAGGTGTTCCATTCCCGTAGTTCGTCACCGAGCGGGCGGGCACACTTCGCGGCGACCAACTCGACGAAAGCCAGCGCCGGTGGGAGCCCGTGCGCGGGTGTGTTGAGCTCGGTCAACAGGCAGAACGCATCCCAGGCGTCACCCGGCTCGGCGGCCGGGCACGTCGCCGGGCTCGCCGCGCGCCGGACCAGGATGCCGAGCCTGGGCGGAGTGAATCCGACCAGCACGGAACGCAACCACGACAATTCCGAATCCGGCAGGAGGTCGTGCATCCGCGGTTCATGCACGAGCCGGTGCAGGAGCTCGAATTCCGGGGAAGCCGGCCGCAACATGCGCACGGCGTAATCGAGTGCGTGCATCCCACCATCCGCACGGGCACAGGCGTTGACGATGTCGATCAGCTGGTCGCGTCCGGTCGCGTGTTCCGAAAGCGTCAGCGGGAACCCGAGATTGTCGTGAATCAATTCCAGCATCAGTGACCGGCTCGGCCGGTCGGCGGCCAGTCCGGCGTTGGCGAGGAGATTGACGATCGCCTCCCGGACCGCTACTCGAACCGTGGACGGGAGGTGCAGCTCCCGGCCCGGTCCGCGGATTTGCTCACCGGCCGACACCTGACGAACCACCTCCCCGCCCGGGTGCCCGGGACCCGTGATTTTACCCATCGATCCCGGGCGGAATAGGGGCAAAAGATGGACACAAGGTACTGCGCGGTGGGACAACCGGCCGAATACCCGTTGCGTCACAACCCTTCGATGATCGCGGCGAGCGCGTCGACCTGTGGAGACTCCGGCTCCAGCGTCCTGATCGCGTCCAGCAGGTCGGCGAGGCCACGCGTGAACCGCTGACAGGTCCTGGCCAGCGCGATCACGTGCAGGCGGTCTTCGGCGTGGTGCGGAACCAGGTCCGCGATTTCCCGGCGCGGAAACAGGTCAAGCAGGAGGTGGCGGCTTTCCGCCTTTCGGACGCACGGCACCGCGAGCAAAGCGTCCACCAACGCCGAAAACACGTCTGCCACCACCGGGTGCGGCACTTCACGAACCGGGAACCCGTTGACGGCAGCGCCCAGCAGACGCAGCCAAGCTTCCGTCTTCGTTTCCTTGACCGAAACACGGATGCGGTGGTACGAGGATGCGTCCGCCGCAGGGTCGGCGCGCACGACATCCTGGTAGAACGAATCCGAAACGATCAGGGCCAGTGCCGCACCGGACCTCTTCAACGCACTCTTCGCTTCCGGCGCGTCCACCAAGCGGAACGCGTGGCTGGTCGCGTCACTGACCGTGCCGTGACTGGCTTGGTAAACCTCGCCGGCGTGGAAGGCCACGCGCAACTGCACGTGCGCTTCTTCGGCGTGCACCGCGTTGTAGCGCCGCAGTTCCGCCAGCATCCGGTCGGGCAACGCGGCCACGAGATCCGCTTTCGCCGCCTGGGCGGGCAGTTGAATCATCGCACCGTCACCGGTGTTCTCCCGGAAGAGGACGTCCCAGGGCACACCGACCTCCGCGAACGACGTGCGCAAGAGGTTCCAGAACCCGTCGTGCACCACCAGGCGGTGCGCCGTGGTGCGCCTGGGATCGTTGTAACCGGCGATGTCCAGCGCCATGATCGTCTTGTGGTACGCGGCCGAGTCCATGACCACCGGACCTCCCCGAGTTCGCGGCAGGCTGTCATTGTCACAGGTCAAGCCGTCAGCGGCTACGCTCCACCGACGTCGCGGCATCGCCCGAACGGCGTACGGCCTCCGTCCCTATCGCAATCGCCGGGAATGCGGGACAATACCAAGCGGGCCGACGGGGTCCGTTCTCCCTGTGAGAGGGGAATCGCGATGCAGGCTGCACGCTCCGGCAAGGAAGCGGGAATCGAATCCGCAGTCCTCGATCTCGGTGCGGTACCACTGTCGGAGCTGCGCACCTTGGACGGCAGCGAATTGCGCAAAGCATTGCGACACGCAGCGGAGCGGGTTTCTTATATCCCGGTGACGGCGAGTGGGAGCGGAGGAGCCAAACGAGTCGACTGACCGTGACTTCCGACGGACTCGTCCCCCATCACCTGTCGTGGACCGATTTCGACGCTTTCGCTCACGGCGCCGGCGGCCTGGAACCGGTGCGGCGGCTTCGCGCGACCGAGCGGAGCAGGCGACTGCTCCTGCTGAGAGGGATAGTCGATCAGGCCGCGAAATCCCCCGAGGCGTCCGAGCCGCTGCCGTCGCCCGAGTCGGCGTGGGAACTACTGGCCGGCGTACAGCGTCTGGCACCCGAAGCGGTCGAGACGATTTTGGCCCACCCGTACACCGGAACCTGGGCCGGCTACACCACCCGGTTGTGCAGACAGGACGTGACCGGCGTCTGCCCGTTCTGGGTGCACCTGGGCCACTTGCACTGCTTGGCCGCGGCCGCGGCGGTTCGCGCCGGTCTCCTCTTCGAGGCGGAACTCCCGATCTGGCAGGGAAACGTGTCACTACCGACCCTGGGGATGGTTCGGTTTCACAGCGGGGAAGCATTCGGGGTGGCGAGGGTAGTCGCCGACGACAACGGGATCACCTTCCTCGACCGGCGGAACACGGTCCGGTTGCCGGACGACCTCAGCGTCGAAACCACAGGCTGGCACCCGATCCGCGGGGTCACCAGCCGGCACGGCGACCGCCAGCTGACGATCAGGCTCGACGACCTCGATCCGTACCGTGGGCTGTACGAACCGGTCCCCCCGCGACGGCTCACGACGTTCGAGGTGGAGTCGTGGCGGACCGTCGTCGACGACGCGTGGCGGCTGCTCACCACCCACCTCCCGGGTGTCGCCGAAACGCTGCCCGAGTGTCTCGAGTCGGTGGTACCGGCCCCGGCGGTCGCCTTCCGGTTGCCCAGCGCGTCGACAGGTGAAGCATTCGGCAGTGCGGTCGTCGCGTACAGCAGTGATCCCGAACAGCTCGCTGCTGCCCTCGTCCACGAGTTCCAGCACATCCGGCTCGGCGGTGTCCAGCACCTGGCCAGTTTGCACACCGACGATCCCCGCGAGCGGTTCTACGCGCCTTGGCGAGACGATCCTCGGCCGATCGGTGGTGTGCTGCACGGGATCTACGCGTTCTTCGGTGTGACCGCCTTTTGGCGTGCGCTGGCCGCGACCGAACCGGACAACGCGCTCGCGTCGTTCGAGTTCGCCTTCTGGCGATCGGCGTCCTGGCGAACTCTGCGCGCGGTGTACTCGGACGAAAGCTTGACTGACACCGGACGCCGATTCCTCGACGGAATCGCGACCGAAATCGAACCCTGGCAGGAAGAACCGGTCGCGGCCGGACCGGCAGCTTGGGCGACGACGGCCGCGCTCGACCACTACGCGACCTGGCGTCTTCGGCATCTGCGTCCGGCTGTCCGCACCGTCTCGGCGCTCGCCGAGGCCTGGCGCTACCGGGATTCGTGGCCCAAGCTCGGCGAACTACCGGAACCACGGACACCTACGCCGGTTCCGGACGGCGGCTGGGCCGACGCCCGGACCGACCTGATCCGGCTCCGGCTGGGCCGGGACGGCGGTGCGACGCTGGCCGAACACGGCCCTGACGTTCCCGGCGTCACCGGCGCCGATCTGGCCTTGATCAGCGGAGCCAACGAGTCGGCGGTGGACGGCTACCGGGAGCTGTTGGTGGCAGACCCGGATCTTCCCACCGCGCTCGTCGGTCTCGGGCTGGCCCTGACGGCGCGCGGCACCGGCCCCGCGGCACGAGCGTTGCTGCACCGCCCGGAACTGGTCCGGGCGGTGCACCGAGTGCTGCGAACGAGCGCGGACGCCACCCCCGACATCGAAACCGTCGCCGGGTGGATCGGCCGGTTCACCCACTGACCATGGCTTTACAGCGGCATCGGATCGATATCACAGTCGGCGCGGACGCCGCGCGACGCCGCCACCGTGCCGGGGTGGGCCTCACCCAGGACTCGGCGGTAGCGGTTCATGACGTCCTTGTACAGCTCATCCGCCTGTTCCACCTGCCCCTGGGTTCTGAGGTCGAGAGAATAGTTGAGCTGAACCGCCAGCGTCGTCGGGTGGTCCTCACCTAGGACCCGGCGTGAACGCTCGAGTAGTTCGGCGTCGCGATCCGAGGCCTCTTCGACGCGATCCAACGCGGCGAGATCGCTCGCGACATCGATCGCGCACACGATCGTGTGCGGGTGGTCCTCACCCAACTGCTCTCGGAACTCCTCCAGCGAACGTTCGTCCAGGAGTCGCGCGCTCGACGGGTCGCCGGACAGCCGCAGGGTCACGCCGAGATCGAGCGCCGCGGAAAGCGTGTGCGGGTGCTTCTCCCCCAGGCTTTCGCGGTAGAGATCGAAGACCTCCTCGCCCACTTCACGTGCCCGAGCGAACTCGCGGGCGTGCCGGAGGTCGATCGAGTAGCCGAGCGCGCAAGCGAGTGCGTTCGGGTGTTTGTCACCGTATCGGATGCGGAACCGGCGGAGCGCGTCCTCGGAGATCGCGCGAGCCGCGTCATGGTCGCCGTCCTTCCGGCACGCGACCGCCAGATGGTACTTGCGGCGCAGAGTGCTGATGCTGTCCGCACCGTAGAGTTGCTCGACCCGGTCGGTGATCTGCTGCTGCTCGATCCGCGCCCACGGGTAGTCACCCAGCTCGCGCCGGGCGATAACCATGAGGACCTGAGTGGCGACAGTCGTCGCTTTGTCGTACCCGAAGACCTCGACACGCCTGCGATAGGTATCGATGCCCAAATCGTTCGCTCGCCGATAGTCGCCGACCAGGAGCAAGGCCGCGACGTAGTCACGGCCGGCGTTCAGCGTGATCGGGTCGTCGTTACCGAACAAGCCTCGTGCTTTGACGTAAATTTCTTCATTGCGCTGGGCGGCTTCCGCGAAGTCCCCCCGTGCCTTCAGGATCACCGCATAGGTCAGAGCAGCTTCGAGCGTCTCCTCCCGGTCCGGACCGATCAGTTCCCGGTAGCGGTCGTAGGTGTCATGGCTGATCCTCGCCGCGTCTTCGTAGCGCCCGACAGTCCATTGGAAGAACGCCAGCCGCTCGGACGCCGCCAGCTCTTGCAACGGCGGGTCTTCGATGGGCGCTTCGCCTCTGCGTTGCCGTTCGAGCCGATCCTGTTGCCAGGCTGCCACCGCGCGTTCCGCGAGCGTGACCGCGCCGTCGTGGTCACCCCAGTGGTAGAGGAACTTCATCAGGTTGATCACCAGCTGCCGCACCCACTGGTCCGTGCACTCGATCAGCTCGGCGTCGTAGATGTGTGGCAGTACCTCGAGGTAGCGCTGCCACTGCTGAGGTGATTCCGGGTCCCTGGGATCCAGGTTGGCCAGCAGCTGGTGCGCGCCGTGTCGCATGTCGTTGCGGTGCTGCTCCGACATGCGGTTGCGCAGGACCAGCTGCACGAGCCGGTGCAGGAGGATGGTGTCCGTGCGGTGGTCGATCTTCGCGAGTCCGAACCGGTTGATGTCGCGAATGGCGCGGCTCAGCTTGATCGGATCACGCAACGCCGTGTCGAGTTCGGGTGACACCGTGAGCCCGCGAACGCCGGCGAACAAGTTGCGCGACACCGGTTCGGGGGCGAAGAAGGCGCACACCTGCAGCAGCTGATGGGCCGCCGGGTTGCTGACACTCAGCTGGTCGAACGACACGTTCCACGCCGCGGCGACCGATGTTTCGTAGTCCTGCGGGCTCGAGGTCTCGAGGATTTCCGCGACCTTCTCGTCGAACAGTTGCAGGTACTCACCGGCCCGCATACCGGTTTCGGCCAGCCAGGCCGCGGCTTGCTCGATCGCCAGTGGCAGGTCGCCCAGCTTGTCGGCGATGCGGTCGGCGTCCAGGTCGTCGAGTTGGGGCCCACGCCGGCTCAGCAGCATCTTGCTTTCACTGCGCTCGAAGATGGCGACCTCGAGCGGACGTGCCACCCCCGCCCAGTTCGGGTTGCGTGAGGTCACGAGAATGTCGCCGGTGCCGCCGACCGGGAAGAACGGGCGGACCATTTCCGGATCTTCGGCCGAGTCGAAAACAAGCAGCCACCGCCGGTACGGCCGGCCGAGGCGGAGTGCCTCCTTGACCGCGGGCACGGCCGTGATGGCCTCGTCGGCGCCGGGCAGGCGGAGGTGCTGAGCGAGTTCGGTGAGGGACGCGTGGATCTGGGTCGGCCGCGTGGCCTGGATCCACCAGACGATGTCGTAGTCCTGCAAATGCCGGTAGATGTACTCGATGGCCATCTGCGTCTTGCCGATGCCGCCCATACCGTGCAAAGTCGCGGGAAGGACCGCGGTGGTACCGGCGCCCAGTCGGTCACTCAGTTGAGCGAGCAGGTCGCCACGTCCGGTGAAGTTGGGGTTCGGCGGTGGGATCGCTCCCCAGACCGGCGGGACCTCTTCACCCGAACGCCTTACCTGGCGCGAGGTGGACACCCCTACGCTGGCAACGACACTCGTATGACCCGCAGTTTTGTCTTTCGTCTCCGAAGAGCGTTCCGTCTGGTCCGGGTCCGCCACGTCCGTGGCTGCGGGCTCGCCAGGGATACCCGACTGCTTGAGTTCCTGCGACATCGTCACCGCCGGGATGTTAGCAGCGCTAACATCGTTATCCATAGTAGGGGAACCCCGCAAACCGGGTGAACCCGGAGAACCCGTGTTCAGTTTAGCCAAACGATCGGCTCGCGATAAGTAAGGACCTGACAACGCACTCATCACATCTCGTTCGAGGGCAATCTCAGCGCGTGACGCCGACTCGGGTTCCGGGTCCGGCGTCGAGTCCGGTTCGACCAGCGCCGCCTGCAGCCGGGCCAGCGTGGGGTTCTGCTCACCGTACTGCCGGGACGCCGCCCGCACCGCGTGCGCGGTATCCGATCTCCGCGCCCCGCTGAGCAGTACTCTCCTGGTCTGACCGGAGAATTCCCACGGGGTGTTGCGGTCCCAGGGCTGCCGATCACCGTCGTGTCGCAGCAGACCGCTCGTGAACACCTCCACGAGGTGATCCGGGCCGGACCCGGGCAGCATCTCCGCCTGCACCGCGGACGCGACGTCGAGGTCGACCGGAACCGCGGCGAGGAGGGTGGCCAGCCGGAACGCCGACGGCGAAGCCTGACTGTGAAAGTCCCTCACTCGATCGCTCGAGTTCACCTCATTCTCACCCGAAGCCGGATTTTCACTCGATTCGGTTACTGTTCCCGCCGTCCGGTCCCGAATCACCATGACCGAACATTTCCGCGGGACATCGGCCCGGCCGGTGACGACCTCCGCCCACCTGCGGAACCACCGTTCTTCCAGTTCCAGAACCGGCACCGCGACGGAGTTCGCGGTCAGTTCCGCCTGGTCGAGCTCGTCGAGCAGGAAATCGGTCAACCGGACGAGGTACGAGGCGTTGGGACGCACCGGTCCCTTGGTCGTGATCTCGGCGTTCTGCGCGTCGACGCCGCCACGGGCCCAGAGCCGCCGGGGCAGCAGGTGCACCACCGCGACCGGGACCTTGCGCCCCCACCGTGCCAGCAAGGGCTGCACGAGGTCGCGCCGCCACGCATCGCTGATCCCGTCGGTCAGGACGAGCATCACCCGCCGTCCGGAGGAGCCGACCGGTTCGCCTGCCCCACGCGCCGGGCTGTCCGGCGTCCCGCCGCGGAGCACCGGTCCCAGGACCATGCCGCCCTCGGCACGCCCGGTCTTTCCCGTCTCCAGCAGCCGCACCTGGACCGAGCGGAAGATCCCGAGCCGCCGCTGGCACAGTGCGACGAACGCCGCGATGGTCGGAGTCCAGAGCGCCATCGACGGTGCCTGCTCGACCACCAGGGTCAGGTGCAGCCAAGGCACGCGTGTCCGTTTGGTGACGGGGAAGACCATCCCCGCTTCCACGCTGCGGTCGACCGTCAGCTCCTCGTCGAGTTCGACGTCTTCCGGATGGCCAGAGGGGACCTTCCGCTTGAACGCCCGGAATGCGCGGACGAGCTTCCCGATGTCGGGTAACGGAGACGTCGCGCCGGCCGACGGTGATTCCTCTCCGCCGTCGAGCAGACCGCCCGCACTCGCGGATGCCCGGTGGTTCCCGAGTTCGGTCAGGACGACCGGCGGCAGGTCGGGGGGCGGCAGCCGATCACCGCCGGGCCCAGGTTCTTCTCGCGGGACCATCGGTGGAGGATGCACCGCGGCTGTCTCAGGCGGCTCGTCCCGGGTTGGAGGGTCCGTCGGGGCAGGCGGCTCAGGTTCGTCCGCCGAATTCGCCGCGATGGCGGCCATCAGCCACAATCCGTCGGCGACCTCGCTCGCCGTCAGTTCGCGGTCGTCAGGACCACCCGGGATTTCCGGCATTTCAGTGCCCCTGCTGGTTCAGGTGCTGCCAGAGTGCCTCGACCAGGTCCGGCCAGCCCGGGTCGTCCGGCCGGTAGGCCCCGGACGTCGCCAGGAAGATCGCGTCGAGCAGTTTGTCCGCGGGCAGTCCCCCGAGCGCGGTCCGCCGTGCGACGAAGTCCTCGATGAGCACCGCGCGGTGCTTCGGGTCGAGCGCGTGCGCGGCGACGATCTCAGCCAGCTTCGCCGGCCCGGGATCCTTCATCTCCAGGCGCAGGCACCGGCGCAGGAACGCGGGTGGGAAGTCTCGTTCCCCGTTGCTGGTGATGATGACGACGGGGAACGCCGAGCACCGGACGACCCCGTTCTCGATCTCCGCCGTGTGGCCGGGGTCCGCTGTGAACACTTCGGCGATGGGCGTGCGACCGGCGTCTCGCGCGAGCTCCGGGATGAGGAACTCGCCGTCCTCGAAGATCGACAACAGGTCGTGGGGCAGGTCGGATTCGGCCTTGTCCAGCTCGTCGACGAGCAGCACCCGGGGCAGCCGGCGCGGCAAGAACGCCGTCCCCAGTTCGCCCAGCCGGAAGAAGTCACCGATGGGCCGATCCTCCGCGCCGGAGCCACGCGCCTGCGACGCCTGCAGGCGGCCGAGGGCGTCGTAGTCGTAGAGCCCGGATCTCAGCGTGGTCTGCGAAGTGACCGGCCAGCGGAGCACGCGCCCCAGTCGCAGCTCACGGGATATCCGGTAGGCCAAGGTCGATTTCCCGCTGCCGGGTTTCCCGGTCACCAGGAGCGGACGGCGCAGGTACAAGGCGGCATTGACCATGTCGACCTCGGCACGGTCGGCGTGCCCGGCGGTGAAGCTCAGCTCCACGCCCAGGCGCCGGTCGGTCTCGGCGTCGTCCTGGGGCACGTCGGCGGCCGGCGGATCGTCGTCCCGTCGGAAGTCGCGCCACGGCGGTGGTGGCGGCAGCCGATCGGCCAGGTGCGTGTCCTGCAGCGGACGACCGGTACCGCGATAGATCCACCAGTCATGCGTGCTCTCAGGACGCTCGGTCGTGCTCATCGGCACCCCCTCCCGGAACCGGACCGGTTCCGCCGTCGGCGAGAGGGAGCATCCGGTTCGGGTCGTCCCATAGCACCACCAGATCCCCCAGGATGCCGCCATCCGGGGACGACGACCGATTTCGGAGCACGTCGAGCCGGTGTTTCCTGGTCAGTGCCGGCAAATTCCCCAAATCGTCACTTCCGGCCAACCAGGTTACCACCTCACGCACAACTTCCGAAGAGACCGTAGGGTGCCAAACGACGACCGGCAACCCCGCGCGCAAAGCGGCGAAAAGCTCGTCCCGGCCGGGAATCGGGTTCGCCGGCGGCGTAGTGGTCAACACCGTCATGAGCCACCGCTCGTCGCTGAAAACCGCGTCGAGGTGCTGCTGATCTTCGGTGTCGCCGGGCTCGCAGAAATATACCCGTTCGACGGATGGTTCCTCCGTCCAGGAGGCCCAGCGTCGTCGCCAAACCCGGTGCGAACGCCGGGAACCCATCCGCTCCAGTGAACGAATAACCGTCGGATAAGTCATGTACAACGGCTGCGGCCCACCGAACTCGCGCTCCGTGCGCCAGGTGTGCACCGGAAGATCCAGTAAAGCGCGCGGGAGCACGAACTCGATGGCGACCTCCGCGTCGCTTTCCGACCACGCCTCTTCCGCCGCGGAGATCGTTTTCGCCACTTCGGCTTCGAGTTCCGCCGTCGTGGTCACGACGGTTTCCCCGCGAGGTGGCGGCCATTCGTCCGGATCGTCCTGCCGCCAGTGCGAGATCTCGTGTCGATCGGCGTCGACCGGGTCCGGGCTGATCATGATCGTCAGGTGCAGCCGGCCCGACCGCAATGGAGTGACCTGCGAACGAAGTTCGCGAAGGGCCCCTTCGAGCCGAAGCCGGTGAGCCTGTCCATCGGCCCACCTGCGCAGGTTCGCGGCCGGCTGTTCGTCGCATTCGGCCGCGATCAGCTCGGCGAAAGCCACCACCGGTGGCAGCTCTCCGGGCGCGGCGTTGAAGTCCGCAAGGCCGGAGAAAGCCTCCGCCGCGTCCGGGAAGACCGGCACCGGGAAGACGTGCCGGGCGGCGCGGCGAACGGCCGCCCGGAGGCCGGGCGGCGCGAATCCTTCCAGTTGCTGCCGGAACCGCTCCTGCTCCGATTCCGATACCACATCCCGCAGCGGCAGGGAATCCACCAGATCGCGGAATTGTGTGCACTCTTTCGTACCCGGCCGGAGGAATTCGAGCACGTCGGCGAGCGTCGGCAGCCCCTCCTCGATCAAGCAGCACCCGTTGACGATCTCGATCAACTGGGCACGTGGCGCCAGCTGATCCGGCACGGTGAAGGGATTGTCAAGAGCTCGTCGCAACTCCGCGACCATCAATGTGCGGATGGACTTGTCGTCGGCGAAACCCGCGACCACCAGTACGTCCACGAGTGCGCGGCGAATCGCGATGCCGATGGGGGGACGCCCTTGCCTTGCCGACACCGGCGTACCACCTCCCGCCCCCGCGAAGTGCCCCGAAGATCGGGAGTCTACCTATCAGGCGACGCCGGAAAAGGGGCAAAAGCCGGACAACTGCTAACGAACTCGAGGACCCGAGCGGCTCGCGACCACCGCGGCCAGCTCTTCCACCTGCGGCGATCCCGGGTCGAGCAGTCGCACCACGGCGAGCAGTTCCTCGAGGCCACCCTCGTACCGTTCGCACGTGCGCGCCAATTCGATCACGTGCAGCCTGTCTTCCGCCTGGTGCGGAACCGCCGCCGCGATTTCCCGCCGGGGAACCATGCCCAGCAGGAGCCGCCGGCTGTCCGCGTTCCGCACGCAAGTGACCGCCAGCAGCGCTTCGACCAGCACCGCGAAAGGCGCCGGTCCGCCGCGGGGATCGAACCGCGATACCGGCACCACGGGTGCGATCGGCGGGGCACCCAGAAGGCGTAACCACGCCGTGGTCGTGGTTTCCTTGACGGCTACCGGAATCCGACGGTACTCATCCGGAGCCGCGGCCGGGTCCTCGGTCACGACGTCGTGGTAGAACGCGTCGGCGGCGATCAGCGCCAGTTCCGCACCCGTGGCCTTCTGCGCGGCCTTCGCCTCGGGCGCGTCCAGCAGCCGGAACGTGAAGCTCACGGCCTTGCTGACCGAACCGTGCCCGCCCTGACCGACCTCGCCGGCGTTCAGCGCCAGCCGCAGGTGCATCCGGGCGGCTTCGGAGTGGACCGCGTTGTACCGGCGCAGCTCCGCGTGCATCCGCTCCGGGAACTGCGCGACGAGGTCCGCCTTCGCGATCTCGGGCGGCAGCAGGATCATCGCGCCGTCGCCAGTGTTCTCGACGAAGCAGACGTCCCAAGGGATGCCCGTTTCGGCGAAAGTCCCCTTGAGGACCGCCCAGAGTCCCTCGTGCACTTCGTGCAGGTGGACCAGCGTGCGGTTCGGGTTGTTGTAGCCGGCGATGTCGACGGCCATGATCGTTTTGTGGTGTGCGGCAGCATAGGAATGCACGATCCACCTCCCCACGTCCCGCACTCAGTGTCCCAGACGTATGCACGCTCGGCCATGTTCGCGCAGGGCGTTACCCCGAAACGCGACGCCGGTGGTACCGCGACGGCCATAATTCGGCGTGCCCACGACACGCCTGCACCTGGTGAGCGCGGATGAGGACCACCGCGTCTCCACCATCGAGCTCTTCTTCGACCTCGTCTTCGTCTACGCCATCACCCAGACCACTCAGCTGATGGCCGACCACCTGAGCCCCATGGGTGTCGGGCAGGGGCTCGCCATGCTCGCCGTCCTGTGGTGGTGCTGGTGCTCCTATGCCTGGCTCGGGACCACCATCCACGTCGACCACGGGATCGCGCGGCTGGCGATGTTCGGGGCCATGACCGTCATGTTCCTCGTTTCGCTCACGATCCCCGAGGCCTTCGTCGACCATCCCGGCGGCTTGTTCGCGCCCGGGTTGTTCGTTGTCTGCTACGCGCTCGTGCGGCTGCTGCACCTCGTCGCCTACCTCGGGGCCGCGCGGCATGATCCCGGGTTGCGCAAAGTCCTGCTCAAGATGTTCGTGGGGCTGCTGCCCTCCGTCGCGCTGCTCGCCGTCAGCACCGCGCTGAGCGGGCCGTGGCAGCTGGGCCTGTGGGTCGTCGCGCTGCTGGCCGACTACCTCAACGTCTACCTCGCCGGGCCCGAGGGCTGGCGGCTGAACTCGCCCGCGCACTTCGCCGAGCGGTTCGGGCTGATCGTGATCATCGCGCTCGGGGAGTCGATCGTCGCGATCGGCATCGGGATCGGGGCGCTGCCGATGTCGTGGCTGGTCGCCGGCGGCGCCGTGTGCGGGCTGGCGCTGGCCGCCGGGATGTGGTGGACCTACTTCGACGTCGTCGCGCGCGTCTCCGAACACCGGCTGACCCAGGCCACCGGCACCGAGCGGACGAAGCTCGCCACCGACTCCTACACCTTCCTGCACCTGCCGCTGATCGCCGGGATCGTGCTCGTCGCCCTCGGTCTGAAGAAGTCGCTCCTCTACCTCGCCGACACCGAGCACCACACGCCCGGCGAAGCGCTGCACGGCGTGCCGATCTGGACGCTGACCGGAGGTCTCGCGCTCTACCTGGTCGCGCTGAGCGCCCTGCGCAAGCGCAACCTCGGCAGCTGGAACGTCCAGCGGCTGGCCGCCGGCGTCCTGCTGGTCGCCGCGACGCCGTTGCTGGAGCACGTGCCCGCGGCCGTGCTGCTGCTGGTCGTCGCCGGGCTCGTGCTCGGGCTCATCGGCTTCGAACGCCTGCGGTTCGCCGAGTGGCGGCGGCAGGTGCACGCCGAGCACTCATAACAGCTCCGGGCCGACGACCGACAGCAGCTGCAGCTTCTCGGCGTCCTCGGTGCCGGGCGTGGCGGTGAAGACGAGGAGCACCTGGGCGAAGTCGTCGGTGTGGAGCAGCTGGCAGTCGAGCGCGATCTCGCCGACGTCCGGGTGCACGAGCGTCTTGCGCCGCTCGAACGGCACCGCGACTTCGTGCGCCTCCCACAGCTTCGCGAACTCCGCGCTCTTCGCCGCCAGCAGCCGCGCCAGCTCCGCGGCCCGGGGGTCGCTGCCCGACGCCGCGCGCAGGCTCGCCACCAGGAACCGGGCGTGACGTCCGCGGTCGGCGGGCGGGTACAAGAGCTGCTCCGCCGGGTCGGTGAACCACCGGTAGGCGGCGCTGCGCGCGGGCCCGGCGTGGCCGGTCTCGTCCCCGAGCAGCGCCTGAGCCGGGCGGTTCTGCACCAGCGTCTCGCCGAGGTTCGACATCACCTGCGCGGGTGTGTCGTGCAGCCGGTCCAGCACGCGCATCAGCGCCGGGCTGACGTGGTCCGCGCGCGACACGCGCGACGGCGCCGTGTGCCCGGCGAGCCGGAACAGGTGGTCGCGCTCGTCCAGCGTCAGCCGCAGGCCGCGGGCGATCGCGGCCAGCATCTGCTCCGACGGCCGCGGCCCGCGCTGCTGCTCCAGCCGCGTGTAGTAGTCGGTGGACATGCCCGACAGCGTCGCGACCTCTTCGCGACGCAGGCCGGACGTCCGGCGACGCTGCCCGAGCGGCAGCCCGACGTCGTCCGGGCGCAGGGCCTCGCGGCGGCGGCGCAGGAAGTCGGCGAGCTCGGCACGGTCCACGCCGTCGATTATCGGCGCTCTCACGGCCGGCGCCAGGGATCGCCGATCCCCCGATCGGCGCGCTCTGCCACGGCGTCCGCGACGCGGCGACGCTGATGCCATGACCACTTACCTCATCACCGGGGCCGGCGGCGGCCTCGGCGCCATCACCGCCCGGGAACTCGCGGCCCGGGGACACCGGGTCGTCCTCGCCGTGCGCGACCTCGCCCGCGTCACGCCGCCGCCGGGCGAGGTCGAGGTCCGGCACCTCG
>NZ_JBEXVF010000032.1:0-100403 GCF_040629235.1 Amycolatopsis sp. NPDC005961
CCCTTTGTTGGTTGGGGGGTGTGTGTTGTTTCGTAGTGTTTCGGTGGTTTTAGCGTCAGGGAAACGCCCGGTCCCATTCCGAACCCGGAAGCTAAGCCTGATAGCGCCGATGGTACTGCAACCGAAGGGTTGTGGGAGAGTAGGACACCGCCGAACTTACTTGAGAAAGGCCCCGGTCGAGACGTAAGTCTCCCGGGGCCTTTCTTCATGCCCGGAAACAGCCGGGCGGCTACGCGGCGGGGCGCCGCAAGAGGTACGTGTCCATGATCCAGCCGTGCCGCTCCCGGGCCTCGGCTCGCACCGTGCGGATCTGAGCCGCGAGAGCCGGCGTGAGCGGGCCGGACAGCAGGATCTCGTCCGGCGTGCCCACGTACGCGCCCCAGTAGATGTGCAGCCCCTCGGCTGTGAAGCGGTCGAACGTCGTGTGGGCGTCCAGCAGCACGAACACGTCGTCGACGTCGGACGGCCAGCCCGCTGCCAGCCGGCGGCCCGTCGTCAGCTGGACCGCCCGGCCGATCTGGTTCATCGTCGTCCGGTGGCGGGCCACCAGCGCCGAAATACTGCTGATCCCCGGGATCACCTCGTACTCGAACTCCACGTTCCCCCGCGCCAGCACCGCCTCGATCAACGCGATCGTGCTGTCGTACAGCGACGGGTCGCCCCACACCAGGAACGCGCCCGCCGAATCCGGCGAAAGCTCCGACCGCAGGAACTGCTCGTAGACCGCCGCCCGTGCCGCGTGCCAGTCCGCGACCGCCGCCCGGTAGTCGTCGGGCGTCCGGTCACGGGGCGGGTCCGCGACGAGCACCACGCGGTACGGGCGGGTGACGTACCGGTCGAGGATCTCCTGGCGCAACCGGACCAGGTCCGACTTCTCCGCACCCTTGTCGAGCACGAAGAAGACGTCGACGCGGTTGAGGCGGTCGATCGCCTGCACCGTCAGGTGCTCCGGGTCACCGGCACCGATCCCGATCGCGTAGAGCTTGCGCATGGCGCGAGTCTGACGGGGGTCACGAGTGAACCCCTACCCCCGATGGGTATAAAGGAAGGGGAACGAGAGGAGCTGCTGATGACCGAAGCGAGCTACACCGTCGAGGGCATGACCTGCGGACACTGCGCCACGTCGGTCCGCGAAGAGGTCTCCGAGCTCGCCGGCGTCCAGAGCGTGGACGTCGACGTCGAGAGCGGACGCGTCACCGTGACCAGCGACACGCCGCTAGCCGCCGACGCCGTCGCCGCGGCCGTCACCGAGGCCGGCTACCGCCTGGTGGCCTGATCGCCATGACCACCGCGCAGTCCGCAGCCAGCGTCGAGCTCGCCATCGGCGGCATGACGTGCGCGTCCTGCGCCGCCCGTGTCGAGCGCAAGCTCAACAAGGTCGACGGCGTGACGGCGACCGTCAACTACGCCACCGAAAAAGCCCAGGTCAGCTACCCGGACAACCTGACGATCGGCGACCTGACGGCCGTCGTCGCGGCCGCCGGGTACTCCGCGCGGCTCCCCGAGCCCGAAGAGCCCGACGAGACGCCCACGCTGCGCAAGCGTTTGCTCCTGTCGGCGGTGCTCACCGTCCCGCTGGTCGTGCTCGCGATGGTCCCGGCCTGGCAGTTCGACTACTGGCAGTGGGTCTCGCTGGTCCTTGCCGCCCCGGTCGTGACGTGGGGCGCGTGGCCGTTCCACCGCGCCGCCGCGCTCAACCTGCGCCACGGCACCGCCACGATGGACACGCTGATCTCGCTCGGCGTCGTCGCTTCGGCGGCCTGGTCGCTCTACGCGCTCTTCTTCGGCATGGCCGGCGAGGTCGGCATGCGCCACGGGATGACCGGCGAGAGCCTGTACCTCGAGGTCGCCGCCGCGGTCACCACGTTCATCCTGGCCGGCCGCTACTTCGAGGCCCGCGCCAAGCGCCGCGCCGGCGCCGCCCTCCGCGCGCTTATGGATCTCGGCGCGAAGGACGTCACGGTGCTTCGCGGCGGCGAAGAGCGACTGATCCCGATCCGAGATCTCCGCGAAGGCGACGTCTTCGTCGCCCGGCCCGGCGAGAAGATCGCCACCGACGGCGTGGTCACCGAAGGCGGCTCCGCGGTCGACACCAGCATGCTCACCGGGGAACCGGTGCCGGTCGAGGTCGGGCCGGGAGACGCGGTCACCGGTGCCACCGTCAACGTCGGCGGGCGGCTGTTCGTGCGCGCCACGCGCGTCGGGGAGGACACCCGGCTGGCGCAGATGGCCCGGCTCGTCGAAGCCGCGCAGAACGGCAAGGCCGAGGTCCAGCGGCTCGCCGACCGGGTGTCGGCGGTGTTCGTGCCGGCCGTCGTCTTCGCGGCGCTGGCCACGCTCGTCGTCTGGCTCGCGACCGGCGGAGTTCCCGAAGACGCGTTCACCGCGGCCGTCGCCGTGCTGATCATCGCCTGCCCGTGCGCGCTCGGCCTCGCCACGCCGACGGCGCTGCTGGTCGGCACCGGCCGCGGTGCCCAGCTGGGCATCCTCATCAAGGGTCCCGAGGTGCTCGAGAACACGCGCCGCGTCGACACCGTCGTCCTGGACAAGACCGGCACCGTCACCACCGGCCGGATGACGCTGGTCGAGGGCGACGGCGAGCCGCTCCGGCTGGCGGGCGCCGTCGAGGCCGGGTCCGAGCACCCGATCGGCCGGGCGATCGCGGACGCGGCGAGGCAGCGCTTCGGCGCGCTCCCGGCCGTCACGGAGTTCCGCAGCACCCCGGGGGTCGGCGTGAGCGGCGTGGTCGAAGGCCGCGCGGTCAGCGTCGGGCGAGCCGACGGCGCCATCGGCGTGACCTGGGACGGCGAGGTCCGGGGGCACCTGGTGGTCGCCGACACGATCAAGCCGACGTCCGCCCAGGCCGTCGCCGAGCTGCGGGAACTCGGCCTGACACCGATCCTGCTGACCGGCGACAACGCCTCCGCGGCCCGGGCGATCGCCGCCGAGGCCGGGATCGACGAGGTCGTCGCCGAGGTGCTGCCCGAGGGCAAGGTCGACGTCGTCAAGCGGCTGCAGGCCGAGGGCCGCGTGATCGCGATGGTCGGCGACGGCGTCAACGACGCGGCCGCGCTCGCCCAGGCCGACCTGGGCCTGGCCATGGGGACCGGCACCGACGCGGCCATCGAGGCGAGCGACCTGACGTTGGTGCGCGGTGACCTGCGCGTCGCCGCCGACGCGATCCGCCTGGCCCGCCGCACCCTCGCCACGATCAAGGGCAACCTGTTCTGGGCGTTCGCCTACAACGTCGCGGCGCTGCCGCTGGCGGCGCTCGGCCTGCTCAACCCGATGATCGCGGGCGCGGCGATGGCGTGCTCGTCGGCCTTCGTGGTGAGCAACAGCCTCCGGCTGCGCCGGTTTCGCTGAACCCCCGGAGGGTATAGTCGGGGGTCCGGGACGGGCGACGACGGGCACAGGTGGGCGATGACGGGTTACGGAACCGAGCGGGAGGCTTACCTCAAGCGCCTGCGCCGGATCGAGGGGCAGATCCGCGGGCTGCAGCGGATGGTCGAGCAGGACAAGTACTGCATCGACATTCTCACCCAGGTGTCGGCGGCGACGAAGGCACTGCAGTCGTTCTCGCTCGAGCTGCTCGACGAGCACCTGGCCACCTGTGTGGTCCAGGCGGCCGCGGCCGGCGGTGAAGAGGCGGACCTGAAGGTGCGCGAGGCGTCGGACGCGATCGCGCGGCTGGTGCGGTCCTAGCGCACCAGCACCGCCAGGGTGAGGCCGCCGGCGTTCGTCGTGAAGTGCACGATCACCGACGCCAGCACGCCGCGGCCCGTGTGCCGCCACCAGTGCAGGACGATCCCCGCGACGCCCGCCGCGGCCATCGCCAGCACCTGCAGCACCACCACCGGCGTCGAGCCGAACACGGCGTGCACGGCGGCGTTGCGGCCGATCGCGAGCGCCGGGAGCGCGTGCCAGAGCCCGAACAGGGCCGCGGACCAGAGGATCGGCGGCCAGCGCCACCGGTCGTCCGTCGCGCCCAGCAGGCCCGGCAGCACGCCGCGGAACGCGACCTCTTCGATCAGCACCGTCCCGAAGAGGATGCGGCCGCACGTCAGCCACAGCAGCTGCCCGAAGTCGGGGTCGCCGACGCGGCCGTCCTGGTACACCGTGCGCAGCGCCGGCACCGCCAGCGCGATCCCGAACACCACCGCGACCAGCCCGGCCCCGGCCAGGCCGACCAGCGCGGGACGGCGGAACGTACCCAGGCCGAGGTCCGGCCACGTGCACCCGGCGGCCCGGCCCAGCGCCACCAGGACCGCCGCCGCGACCAGCCCGCACACCGGGTAGGCCCAGCCGGGCAGCACGCGGTTGGCCAGCGTCGTCGACGCGGCCAGCACGACGACCGACGTGACCAGGGCGAACGTCCGCGTCAAGGGATGATGTCCAGGGAGTTCAGCTGGGGCTCGCGGGTGGTGTCGATCGGCGCGGCGAGCGGCCGGGGCCGTGCCCAGCGCGGTACTCGGGGCATCACCCGACGATCATGGGGGCTGCCTGGCCGGCGGGCAAGGGTCAGCCGACGGCGTCGGTCAGGTTGGCGGGCGGGCGCCGCTGCACGGGCACCCTCTTCGACATCGGCAGGGTGGCCTCCGGATCGAAAGGCGCGGGCCGGTCGTCGAGGGCGACGGTCGCGTCGGCCAGCAGGGACCGGCAGCCGGTGAGACTCGCCCGGAGCTTGTCGCGGACCTCGGTGAGGGCGGTGACCTGGCGCTGGGCCGCTTCGACCAGGGACGCGGCTTCGGCTTCCGCGGTCGCGCGCTGCTTCTTCGCTTGGGCTTCGGCGGTCGTGACCAGGCGGTCGGCCTTGCTTTCGGCGGTCGTCACCAGGCGGTCGGCCTTGCCTTCGGCGGTGGTGACCAGGCGTTCGGACTTGGTCTTGGCCGTCTTGATCAGCTTCGCCGCCTTGGCCTCCGCGGCCTCGACCTGCGCCTTCGCCTCGGCCTGTGCGGTGCTGACCAGGCGTTCGGCCGTGGCTTCGGCGGCCACCAGCTTGCGTTCGCCCGCCGTGACCAGCTGGTCCGCCTTCGCGCGGGCGGCCGCTTCCTCCTCGGCCAGCGTGCGCATCGCGTCGGCGCGGCGGACCGTCATCGCGCGCGTGTGATCCTCTTCCTGCTGGGCACGGCGGTGCGCGGCGGCTTCGTCGAGCTCGCGGCGGCGCTGTTCGGCCGCCCGGAGCAATTCCTCGTGCTCGACGCGCCGGCGTTCCGCCTCGGCCTCGGCTTCGGCGACCAGGCGGCGTTCCTTCTCGGTGAGCCGGACCGCCTCCCGCTCGGCTTCGCGGACCAGGCGTTCGGCGGTTTCCGTTGCCCGCGCGGTGATTTCGCCCGCTTCCTCGCGGGTGAGCTCGATCATCCGGCGGGACCGCTCCTGCAGCGCGTCCGGCTCGATCGGGGTGCGGCAGATCCGGTCGATCTTCACCCGGAGCTCACGGTTGTCCTCGGCGAGCGCGGCCACGCGCTGCCTCGCGGAGTCGCGTTCGGCGGCGAGTCTGCTGAACTCGGCTTCGGCCCACGCGACGTACTCCGCGACCTGCGCGCGGTGAAAACCGCGCCACGCCAGGTCGAATCCGGGCTGCGTGCGCTCCACGTCCTCGCCACCGCCGGGGGCCATGCCTCACCTCCGAATTGGATGGTTTCTCCTCGGCCGCACGTTTTCCTTGCGGTGCCGGGGAATTCCGCGTCCACCCCAGTGTGCCGCAAACCCGGCCCCGCGCGCTGCCCGGGCGGCTGATCATTCGTCGAGCGGTTCTCCCGGCCCGGTGGACGTGCTCCGGACGCCGGGCAGCTCGGCGAGTTCGGCGGCCAGGTCGTAGAGGTCACCGCGGCCGTCGAGGCGCAGCGTCACGACCGCGATCCGTTGCCCTTCCTCGGAAAGCGACTCGTGGTCGACGTCGACCTTGTGCACGCTCCAGCCCCGCCCGGTGCAGACGGCGAGCGCCGCGCGCAGCACGCCGTGGCCGTCGAGGTAGCTCAGCTGCACGATCGGCGGCTGACGGCGGTGGCGCGCGACGAACCGCTGCAGCGGCGGGAAGCCGCGGGTCACCACGAAGTGCGCGATCGTGGTGCCCACGGCGAGCACCGGCAGCCCGGCGCCGCACGCCGTGCCGACCGCGGCGGTGAGCCAGATCGTCGCCGCCGTCGTCAGGCCGCGGACCGCGTCGCGGCGGACGAAGATCAGGCCGCCGCCGATGAAGCCGATGCCGGACACGATCTGCGCGGCGATCCGCGAGGGGTCGAGCGAGACGTGGTCGCTGTTCAGCAGGTCGGCGAAGCCGTACTTCGACACCAGCATGAACACGGCCGAGCCGACGCCGACCAGGCCGTGCGTCCGCAGCCCGGCGGCCTTCATGCCGGCTTCGCGTTCGAGCCCGATGGCGACGCTCAGCACGAGCGCGAGCAGGACCGGCGGCAGCAGCTGCCACTGCGCCGACGTGGTCCACAAGGTGGTCAAGATCACTACCTCCCGGAGTCGTCGGTGTCGGCACGCGGGGAGAACCGCCGCGGCCGTCACCTGGGCATACTGGGCCGGAAGCCCCGATCGTGCCAGGTGAGGTGGGACGCGTGACAGCGAGTCGGCCGGCCCCGGACTTCGTGGGCTACCCGGAGGTGCGGCGCGGGGTCCGCGCCCTGCTCGGCGCGCACGCCGACGGCCACCGGCGGCGGGTGCCGGCGTGTCCGGAGTGGACCGTCGCCGACCTGCTGGGCCACCTCACCGGGATCGCCGAGCGGGTGCTCGCGCGCCACGGCGGCGTGGTGCCGGCTTCGACGGCGTCGACGGTCCCGGAGCTGCTCGACCACTGGGACGACATCGGCGAGGATCTCGACCGGCGCCTCGCGGAGGCGGGCGGCCGCAGCGGCGAGATCATGGTGATGGACGCCTAAACCCACGAGCTGGACCTGCGCGCGGCGCTGGGGGTGCCCCCGCCGGTCGAGCACGCGGCCTGGGCGCCGAGCTTCGAGGTGCTGGTCCGCGGGTTTTCGGGGTCGGTCGCGGGCCGCGGCCTGCCGGCGTTGCGCCTGCGCACGACGGGCGGCTCGCGGTGGACGGTCGGCGTGGGCCGTCCGACGGCGACGCTGACGGCTCCGGCGCACGAGCTGTACCGGGCGTTGGCGGGCCGCCGTTCGACGGCCCAGCTGGTGGCACTGGAGTGGAACGCGGCGCCGGAACCGTGGCTGGCGGCGTTCACCTGGGGCCCGTTCGCGCCCCCACCCCGGCCCGGGGTGACCCGGCCGTGGAGGGGGCGCCCACCCGGACCTCAGCCTCCCGGTGGGGTGACCGTCAGCAGTGCCGCCAAGGCCAGGACCACGACGCTCAACAGCACCTCGACCGCGACCGCCTGGCGGAGTTTCCGCAGGTCGGCCGTCACCACCGTCCCGGCCGACGTCGACGCCGAGGTCGTCAGGCTCCGCTTCACCACCTGGCGCGAACGGCTCGCCACCGCCAGCAGCAACGCGAACCCGGCCACCTTCAACAGCAGCAGGAAGCCGAACTTCGTCGTCCACAGCGTCGTCAGCGACGGCATTATGCGGATCGTCAGCACCGCGCCACTGATCGCGATCGCCGTCACCGCGCTCGCCGCGAGGCGGGAAAAGCGGGTCGCCACCGGCGCCAGGTCCTCGTCCGGGGTCGGGCGGTGCAGGCACAGGGCCAGCTGGAACAGGCCGCCTACCCAGACGGCGATCGCGCCGAAGTGCACCAGGTCCGCGCCCACCGAGAAGAACATCACCGGGTCCGTCACCGGGTGGCCGGTCGCGGAGAACGTCAGGAGCAGGACGAACCCGGTCACGATGGCGAGGTTCTCGTGACGGGCCCGCAGCCGGTCCGACAGGTCCGGTCGCAGCAGCCGCGGCACCAGCACCGCGAACGCCGCCACCGCGACGAGCCGCAGGAGGAGCAGCTTGCCGTACGCCACGCGCAAGGTGTCCGCCAGCAGGCCGGTGTCGAACACCGCCTCGAGGTTCCGGCCGGCCGCGTACGGCCCCTGGAGGACGAACGCGGCGATCGCCGTCACCGCCACCAGCCCGGCGCCGGCGGTCAGCAGGCGCCGAGCCCGGGGATCGATGCGGGCCGCCGGGCGGCAGAGCACCACGAACGCCAGCCCGCCGAACAGCACGACGCCGAGGTAGGCCAGCCAGCGGGCCACTGTCGCCGTCGCGTCCACCACCGGGTCGGTGCCGGTCGCCGCCGAGACCGCGCCCGCCGAAGTCACCAGCGGCCCGGTGCCGACCACGAACGCGAAGGTGCCGCGCACCGGGTGGGAGTCGGCCGAGACGAAGGCGTACTCGACGAGGTAGCTGCCGTCCGGCAGGTCCGGCCGCAGCCGCACGCCGACCTGCTCGGCGACGTCACCCGGCTGGAACACCGGGCCGGAGTCCACCTGGTGGCCTTCGAGGTCGACGACCTTGATCGACCCGGGCTGGACGCCGATGTTCTCCGACAGGGTGACCGACACCTGCGACGGCGCCGCGCTCAGGCGGGCGCCGTCGCCCGGGGTGGAGGAGATGACCTCGACGTGCGCCGACGCGGGGCCGGCGCTGAACACGAGCCAGCCGGCGACGAGCGCCAGCAGTGCCAGCGCCCGTCTCACGACGCGGCGAGCGCGGGCCGGCTCGGCGCGCCGCAGAAGCACCCGGTCAGTTCGCGCTCGGCGGCCGAGGCGCGCCGGTGCAGGACGACCGCGACGATCATCGGGATGGTGACGATCGTGTTGTAGAACAGGTGCAGCTCCACGCGGGGCACCAGCAGCTGGATGATGCTGGTCGGCACCTTCTGCCCGGCCAGCCGCCAGCCGCTCTGCGCCTGGATGAACAGCAGCAGGTGCTCGATGTGGTGCCAGAACTGGATGCCCAGCGCGAGGTTCCACCACTGTCGCGACCGGCCGGCGAACCCGCGTCGGAGCGCGAAGAGGAAGACCAGCATCACCAGCGCGTAGCCGTAGTGCAGCCATTCCTGCGAAATCAGCCACGGGAACGGCATGCCGAGCACGCCGCGGGCGCGCGACGTGGGCCAGCCGAACCCGTAGATCTGGACGGCTTGCACGATGTGCTCGGCCCAGTGCGCCAGCACGATGATCATGAACACGGCGAGGGCGCGGTGGTGGTGGCGGCTGTTGAGCCCGCCGAGGAACCCGCCCGACCGGGCGATTTCGGATGTCGACATGCTGACCCCAGAGTTTCGCGAATGCGGCATTTCGGTGGCCCGTCGACGATATCGGTCCGTGGTCCGCCGTCGATTACTCCAGAATGCTGATTTCGGAACGGGAATTGCGGCACCCGGCGGATTGCGCCGCCGGGCGCGGCCGCTCCCGCCCCGAGACGCCGGGTCAGTGGAGCGCGAGGCCGGTCGAGCGTTCCGGCGCCGGCGGGATGTGGAACAGCCGGGTGAACACGTCGAGGTGGGCGGGGTCGCCCTCCAGCCGGACTTTGCCGCCGTCGATGGCTTCCCGGGCCGAAAGGCTGCCGGTGAGGAGGTCGAACAACGCCGGACCCTGCGGTTCGATCACCAGGTCGGCGTCGGGCAGCGCGCCGGCGGACGCCTTGAGCGCGCCGTCGTCGACCATCGCGTGCACGATCATCTCGCCGCCGAGGTGGTGCAGCTCGTAGTTGAGGCGCACGCCCGCGGCGGCCTCCTCCTGGAAGGTCGCGTACAGCGAGATGATGGCCGTGTCCAGCGTGAACGCGTCGTCCGCCTTCGGGTAGCTCAGCGAGCGCGCACCCCAGAGGCCGAGGTCGAGCACGATCCGGTCGAGTTCGCCGCCGTACTCGGTGAGTTCGTAGACGACGCCGGCGTCCAGCTGCGACAGGACCCGGCGCCGGATGACACCCGCCTCCTCGAGCTCGTTGAGACGCGAGGTCAGGATGCTGACCGGGATCCGCGGGAGGGTGCGCTGCAGGTCGGTGAACCGCTTCGGGCTGAGCATGAGGTCGCGCACGACGAGCAGCGACCACCGCTCACCCACGATCTCGAGCGCCCGGGCGAGGCCGCAGAACTGTCCGTAGGTGCGAGCAGAAGTAGGCATACTCGGGTCCTCACTTGTCTCGGAGTGCCGGCCGCGGACCGGCCCGATTCGCGCAGGGCCGCGAGTTCGGTTACGGTGCGCCGTGCCGCACGGGCGTCGCTGTCTACGGTGACGGTTCCCCACCGCGCCCGGCCAGTGAGCCGTGCACTCCCACCCCATGCGTTTTCCATGTCCGGCCGTGCGTATCGCACGTTTTCGTCGTGCTCACGGCACTGGCCCGAGGTCACCGGGGGGGAGCAGGATTCGAATTTCCGTTCTGCCCACTCTGTTACCGACAGGAGAGCGCATGCGCAATTCAGCGGTGGACGCGAGGGTTCCGGACAACGAAGGCGATTCCGCGCCGGCCGTGGGCCCGGCTCCCGCCTTCCGGCGGCACCTGCGGGCGGAGGTCCGCGCGGGCAAGGGCGCGTACTTGTTCTCCGAGCAGGGCGTCATCGCGATGCGCGGCGCCAAGATCGAGTCGCTGGCGGCGCTGCTGGACGGCACGCACGACCTCGAGCGGCTGCTGCGCGGCCGTCCCGGTGGGATGGCGCCGGAGGAGGTCGCCGCGCTGCTGGCGCAGCTGGTCGACGCCGGGCTGGTGACGTTGCGCAGCCGGCCCGCCGAGCCCCGGGCCGGTGACGAGCGCGCGCTGGCCTACTGGGACGCCTGCGGCGTCGACGCCGACATCGTCGCCGCGCGGCAGGGCACCGTGCAGCTGATCGCGGTGGGCGACACCGCCGACGGCGTCGACCGCGGAGCGGTCGAACGGGCACTCGCCGGCGCCGGACTCGAGGTGGTGCACCCGGACGCCGGCCCGGCCGACCTGACGGTGGTGCTGTGCGCCGACTACCTCGACCCGCGGCTGGCCCGGATCGACGCGGAGCACCGGCGGGCGGGGCGGCCGTGGCTGCTGGCGCGCCCGTTCGGGGCCCAGGTCTGGATCGGGCCGGTGCTGCAGCCCGAGGGCGCTTGCTGGCACTGCCTGACGCACCGGCTGTGGGGCCACCGGCACGCGGAGGCGTGCGTCCAGGAGGAGCTCGGCCACGCGGGCCCGGCGCGCCGCCCGATCTCGACACTGCCGCCGCTCACCGCGGCCGCGGCACACCTCATCGCGCTGGAGGCGGCCAAGTGGGTGGCCGGGTACCGCCACCGCGGCCAGCAGTGCGTGTGGACGCTCGACACGCTCGACCTGCAGGGCACGCTGCACGAGCTGCGCCGCCGCCCGCAGTGCCCCCGCTGCGGCGACCCGTGGCTGGTGGCGTGGCGTTCGATGCGCCCGGTCGTGCTGCAGCCGGCCAAGAAGGCGACCACCGGGGGCGGCGGGCACCGCACGGCGACACCTGCGCAGATGCTCGAACGGCACCGGCACCTGGTCAGCCCGGTCACCGGGATCATCAAGGACATCCGGCCGGACCCGGACGCACCCTCGTTCGCCAACGTCTACCGCTCCGGCCCCAACATCGCCCGGGGCGTCACGGGGATGGCCGGGTTGCGCGCCGGGCTGCGCTGCGAGAACGGCGGCAAGGGCGTCAGCCCGCTCGACGCCGAGGTCGGCGCGCTCTGCGAGGCCGCGGAACGGTTCTCCGGCAACTTCCAGGGTGACGAACTGCGGATCCGCGGGTCCTACGACGAACTGGGCGAGGAAGCCGTCCACCCCAACGAATGCATGCTCTTCGCGGACCGGCAGTACGCCGAGCGCGCGGTCTGGAACCGCGAGCACGCGGACTTCCAGCACGTCGGCGAACCGTTCGACTGCACCGCCCGGATCGACTGGACGCCGGTGTGGTCGCAGTCCGGCCGCCGCCTGCTGCCGACTTCCTACCTGTACTACGGCACCCCACGGGAAGGGGCGGCACGCGGCGCCCTCGCCGACTCCAACGGCGCCGCGGCCGGCAGCAGCCTGGAGGACGCGATCCTGCAGGGTGCGCTCGAGCTCGTCGAGCGCGACGCCGTCGCGCTGTGGTGGTACAACCGCACGCCCGTGCCCGGCGTCGACCTCGCGTCCTTCGCCGATCCGTGGCTGGCGGAAATGACCCGGAACTACCAGGCGATCGGCCGCGAGCTGTGGGTCCTCGACGTGACCTCGGACCTGGGGATCCCGGTGGCCGCTGCGCTGTCCCGGCGGATCGACAGCCCGCACGAGGACATCATGTTCGGCTTCGGCGCGCACCTCGACCCGCGGATCGCGGTGCGCCGCGCGGTGACCGAGCTCAACCAGATGCTGCCCATCGTGCAGGTCGCCGGCCACGGCCTCGAAGACCCGGACGCACGCCGCTGGCTCGCCCACGCCACCGTCGCGAACCAGCCGTACCTGCGGCCGGCGGCGGGGCAGCGGATGCGGACCGCCGCGGACTTCCCGTTCGTCAGCCGGGCCGACGTCCGCGACGATGTCGAGGCACTGGGCCGGGTGTTCGGCCGCGACGGGCTGGAACTGCTGGTGCTCGACCAGACCCGGCCGGACGTCGGGATCCCGGTGGTCAAGGTGCTCGTGCCCGGGCTCCGGCCGTTCTGGGCCCGGTTCGCACCGGGCCGGCTCTTCGACGTCCCGGTCCGCTTGGGCCGGCTCGCCGCACCGACCCCGTACGAGCAGCTCAACCCGTTCCCGATGTTCCTGTGAGGCGCCCACGGGCGCCGGTGTTCGCTGTTCGCCAGAGGAGTTGGCTTTGCCTGCTGACCGCCCGGAAGGGAGCCCGGAGACCGTTCGGCTCTGGTCCCTCACCGAAGACACCTTGCTGGAGGCGGGCGACGACGACACGGTCGTCGCGATCACGTGGTGGGGCGAGTACGAGCTGGCGGGGATCCCCGGCCCGGTCCGCGAGTCGCTGAGCCGGATGGTGCTCGGGCCGGTGTCGATGGGCAACCTCGCGTCGTCGGTCAGCGGCGGCGCGGAAGCGTGGGCGGGCCCGCTGCGCAAGGTGCTCAACCGGCTGTCCGGCTCGGTCGTGCATTCACTGGCGCTCAACGACGGTCGCGGGCCGGTGCTTTCGGCGATCCCGGTGACCCAGTTCCCGGTTTTCCCGGCCGAACCGGTGCCCGCCGGACGGCTGATCAAGCTCTCCCGGTTCTCGGCGATGCGCCCGGACGACGGCGGCCTGCTGCTCGAGTCGCCCCGCGCCCGGTACCGGGTCGCGCTGCTGCGGCCGCCCGCCATGACCGTGGCGTCGTCACTGGCCGGTCCGGTGACGGTGGCGCAGGTCGCGGCGGCCACCGGGCTGTCCGAGCCGCTCGTCGCGGACGTCGTGGTGTTCCTGGTGGCCGCGGGCGTGGTGCTGGTGGCCGACGACTGGGCGTCGTTCGCCGAGGACACCGACGCGGAACTGGCTGTCTGGTCGCCGGAGGACCTGCTGTTCCACACCCGCAGCCGGACGTGGCAGAAGGGCCCGCCGCCGGACCGGGAGGCGCGCCGGGCGGGCACGGAACCGCCGGTGGTCAAGCAGATCACCGCCGGTCCCACCTTCCCGCTCCGCCGACCCGATCGGGCGGCGATCGAGGCGACCGATCCGCCTTTGAGCACGCTCCTCGAACACGACCACACGTGCCCGGACGTCACCGAGCGTGCGCTGTCGGTCGAACAGGTCGGGGAACTGCTCTACCGCGCGGCGCGGGTGAAGTCGGTCGGGCCGGCCTACCTGCCTGGCGGCCCGGGCCACGAGGCGTCACAGCGGCCGTACTTCAGCGTCGCCTGCCTGTACGAGCTCGAGATCTATGTCGGGATCAATCGTTGCGCAGGGCTGGCTCGGGGGATTTACCACTACGACCCGCTGTGGCACGCGCTGACGCTGATCAACGACGACATGGGCGTCCTGGACGGCATGCTCGACCTGGCGATGGTCGGCGCCGGCAGCCGCCGGCAGCCCTCGGTGCTTTTGACGATGACCGCCCGGATGTCCCGGGTTGCCTGGGTGCTCGGCAATGCCGCGTACGCGACGACCCTCGTGCACGTGGGGGCCCTCCAGCAGGTCCTCTACCTCGCGGCCAAGGCGATGGGGCTGACCGCGCACGCCGTCCCGGTCGACGCCGGCGACCGGGTGGACCGCTCCCTAAAACTGGAGTGGCCGGCGGAGGTCAGCGTCGGCGAGTGCGTGCTGGACTTCCCGGTCGCCCCCTAGTTCAGGACGTTCGCCCGCGCCGCCCGTCAACGAACCTCGGACGCGCGACACTGGGCCCTTGTCGGAGCCGAGCCGGTGCGGTGCGGGCCCTTCGTCTCATCAGACGCGAGGATGGCTCCTCCGGCCCATCCCGTCGCGGCCACCGGGTGATTTCGGTACCGGCCCCGGCCGACTGCCCCGCCCGGAACCTCCTGCCCCTGTTACCTTTGTAACCCTGGGGGTTGGGGGCTTGCCGGGAGGGGGCCGTGGTTCGGCCGGTGCGTATTCGCGGTGCAGGGTTCCGGGGACGGGACGACGGGCAGGCCTCTCCGTTCAAGCGGGAGCGGCCCGGTATCCGCGCCCTCGTACTCGGCGCCCAGGCGGCGGGCGCGGTCGGGGTGGCGCTGCTGGCGTTCCTGCCCGTGCTGGCCGCCGGCGGGTCCTGGCTCGCGCGGCTGGCCGCGCTGGCCTGCGCGGTGGCCCTGTCGGGCGGGCACCTGATCTGGTTCGCCTACGGCAGCGTTGTCCGTCCCGCGCTGGTGCTCGTCGTCCAAGCCGCGCTGGGTTTCGGGCCGATGCTGCCGTTCGGCGGCTCGTGGAGCACGGCGATCGGGTTCTTCGCCGGCGGGCTGCTGCTGGTGTACCCGCCGGCGAAGGCGGTGGCCGGCGCGCTGCCGGCGTGCGTCGTCGCCGGGGTCGTGACGGCTTGGCCCGGTCCCGCGGTGGAGACGGGCGTGGCGGCCGCGGTGACCGCCGGGGTCGCCGCGCTCACCCTGTTCGGGCTCGGCACGGCCGCGAGGCTGGTGGACGAACGGGACGACGAAGTGCGGGAGCTGAAGCGGCAGTCCGTCACCGAAGAACGCAAGCGGTTCTCCCGCGACCTTCACGATCTGCTGGGACTCAGCCTTTCGGCGATCACCCTCAAGGGTGAACTCGTCGACCGGCTGCTGGCCGACCGGCCCGCGCAGGCGAGGGAAGAGCTGGCTGAGCTGCTCGTGATGTCGCGGCGCGCGCTGGCCGATGTCCGCACGATCGCCGCAGGGTACCGCCAGCTGTCGCTCGAGGAGGAGTGCCGGGCCGCGGCCGACGTGCTGAGCGCGGCCGGGACCCGCGTGACCGTGGCCCGCTCCGGTGTCGACGACCTGCCCCCGCGGGTTGCCACCACGCTGGGGACGGCGCTGCGCGAAGGCGTCACGAACGTGGTCCGCCACAGCACCGCGAGCTGGTGCGCGTTTTCGGTGAGCGCCGAGGACGGGACGGCGTGGCTGGAGATCGTCAACGACGGGGCGGCCGGCGCGCCCGACGGCGGCGTGGACTCCGGCTCGGGACTGCGCAACCTGCGTGACCGCGTCGACGGCCTGAACGGCACGCTGACGACCGAAGCGGGGCCTGACGGTACTCACCGGCTGCTGGTGGCGATCCCGCTGGGACACCGCGCGTCGTAGCCACCCGGTGATCCGGAAGCGCTTTCTCAGCGGCGGTGGCGGATGTTCCGGGCGGGGCCGCGGATCAGAGCCACTCGGCCTCGGTGGCGATGCGGATGGCGTGGACCCGGTTGCGGGCGTTCAGCTTCGTCACGACGGAGGCCAGGTAGTTGCGGACCGTGCCGGCCGAGAGGAACAGCTCGGAGGCGATGTCGGAGACCGTGCGCCCCTTCGCGGCCAGGCCCAGGATCTCGACCTCGCGCGGGGTGAGGGGGCAGTCGTCGGTCTCCCAGGCGGCCAGGGCCAGCTCGCTGTCGATGACCCGGCGGCCGATGGCGACCGACCGCACGGCGTTCGCGAGCTTGTCCGACGGCGAGTCCTTCAGCAGGAAGCCGTTCACCTTCGCGTCCAGCGCCCGGCGCACCGTGCCCGGGCGGCCGAGGCTCGTGAGGATCAGCGTGTGGCAGGCGGGCAGGCTTTCGTGGATCTCGATCGCCGCGGACAGCCCGTCCTTGCCCGGCAGGTCGATGTCGATGATCGCGACATCGGGCTGGGCCGCCTTCGCGGCCGGGAGGATTTGGTCGCCCGAAGACACCTCGGCCACCACTTCGATGTCGGATTCGAGGTTCAGGAGGGCAACCAAGGCGCCGCGGACCATGTGCATGTCCTCCGCCAGCAATACCTTGATCACGACCGTACCTCGCACCCCAGTTCGGCGACCCCGAACGGCAATTGTACGCCATGACGTGCCGGTGCCGGTGTTTCCGCATCATCACGACCGCCGGAATACCGAATTTCCCCGGTCACCACCCGAGTTCTGCCGGACGGGCAATGCCGCCCGGCAATGCCGGTCGGTACGCCGAATGGCTGCCGTCACCCGAACCGGCGAGTCCGCCGCCCGCGGATTAACGGACGGCGGATTCGGCAGGCCCCAATTGCGCGTTCAGCTCGCCAGCGGGCGGGCGACGGCGGCCTGGCGCAGGTCCGGCAGGGCCAGCAGGACGGGCGGGTCGAAGCCGTGCCGCGGGCGCAGCCGGACGTCGGCCAGGCTCGCCGTGACGCCGTGCTGGACGGTCACCGGCCCGGTGAGCCCGGTGAACGGCCGCAGCCCGTGGTTGTCGAGCGGGGTGGTCCCGTAGGCGTGCGTCAGCACGTACCAGGAGCCCTGCGGGACGTCGGCCAGCGCGTACGGCCCCGGTGCGGGCAGGATCGCGTACCGGGCCGGCGCACCCTCGGCGATCCGGGCGGCGAAGAGCCCGACGAACACCGGGCCGACGTCGGCGGGGCAGGAGACCCGCAGCTGCCCCCGCACGGTGGCGCCGGAACCCGGTGCCTGCCGGTCGGCGATCCGCGGCGCCGCGCCGTGCAGGTGGCGGTACCCGGAAGGCGAGACGCCGACACTGCCGCTGAACCGCGCGCTGAACGTGCCGACGCTGTTGTAGCCGACCTGGTGGCTGATGTCGGCCACCGAGATCACGGTCGTGGCCAGCAGTCGCTTGGCCTCCGCCAGCCGCAGGGCCGACAGGAACCGCCCCGGTGACAGCCCGGTGACCCGCAGGAACACCCGGGTGAAGTGGAACTTGCTGAACATGGCCGCACGGGCGAGGTCGTCGATCGTGAGCCGCTCGCCCAGGTTGTCTCGCATGGTCACGATGGCGCGTGCCACGGCTTGCCGGACGATCTCATCCATGGTGGCCGTCCCCTCCGGTCGACGGTGCAGAATTGATTCCGGCTAAGACTGTAGGTCCGCGGGCGTCTACTTCTTAAGTGCTCTGCGCACCGGTGTGGATGGATTTCACCGATGGTCGACATGCGTTTTGCACATGCGGGATTCGCCGGGTGTCGAACGGGGTATTCGGGCATGTGATGAATGCACATGGTGATCTTCTGTGGCAGCGTACCGCAGTCAAGTGATCGCTCGCGGTGACGAAAAACCCGTGATTTTCCGCGTTTCGCCGGCTTACTAGCCCGTTCGGAGCCGGTCTTCAAACCGTACGGACCATTTGTAAACCACAGCTTCGCGGTGATGCGGGCACTGGTTGTAAACGGGTCTCCGGGCGACGATTTGTGGCACATGCAGCTTTCATCTTCGCCACTGGGGAGTACCAATGTTCGAGCAGGTTTCCGCGAACGTACGCGCTCTTTTTTCCGAACTGGGTGTCTCGTGCACAGGTGCCGAGTCTGCCGGGGTTCTCGTCATCGACCGGTTCGAGCACTGGAGCAATCCGGCCGGCCGCCCGGCTCGTCCGTGTGCCACCACCATCACGCGCATCGACGAGGCCTGGCTCGACGCGGCCTGACGCTCACCAGGTCATTGACCTCGGTGACTGGTCACCGCCGATGCGGTCGGTCCGGTCGTGACCGGCTCGGTGACCGCGGCGAACGGGCGGTCGCGGTGATCGGCCGGCTGCCGTCGGCAGACGGAGCGACCGATCACGGCAGGTAGTCACACGGTCGCCGGTTGATGGTTTTTAACTGCCGCTCCCACTTTCTGGTCTGCGCATTCGACGTGACAGCGCCGAATGCTGCCCGGATGGTGCAAGCGATTCGTCGCACAGAATGTAAGAATCGTCTTCTGGGGAATCGTGAGCACGGAGGCACCTGTGATCAGAGTGCTCGTTGCCGAGGACATGCACATTGTGCGCGGCGCACTGGTGGCACTGCTCCGGCTGGAACCCGACATCGAGGTCGTCGGGGAGGTCGCCTCCGGCCTCGAGATCCTGCCGGTCGCTCGCGCCGAGCAGGCCCAGGTGGCCATCATCGACATCGACCTGCCCGGCAAGGACGGCCTGACCGCGGCCGGTGAGCTGCACGAACAGCTGCCGGAGTGCCGGACCGTGATTCTCACCAGCCTGGGTCGCCCGGGGACGCTGCGGCGCGCCCTGGACGCCCGGGTCGGCGGGTTCCTCCTCAAGGACGCCCCACCCGACAAGCTCGCGAACGCCGTGCGGGGCGTGCACGCCGGCCGCCGGATGGTCGACGGAGACCTGGCGCTGGCCGCCTGGGACTCGGCCGACTGCCCGCTGACCTGCCGGGAACTCGACGTGCTGCGCACCACGGCACAGGGGTACGGGACGGTGGAGGTCGCCGCGCAGCTCTACTTGTCCGCGGGAACGGTCCGGAACTACCTCACGACCGTCGTCGCGAAGCTCAACGCACGCAACCGGGTGGACGCCATCCGCATCGCGGAGGAGGCCGGCTGGCTGTGACGGCGAAAGGTCCGGACCACGGTGTCGGTCCGGACTTCGCCGTCAGACCGGTACGGCCGCGCGCAGCCGGAACCGGCCGTCCGGCTCCACCCCCGCGGTGAGCTCGCCGCCGAGGTCGGCGACCCGGTGCGAGAGGTTCCCGATGCCGGTGCCGGGCGAAGTGTCGCGGGGTACCGCACGGTGGACTGCCGGTTGCCGGCCGGGCGGCTCCGCCACCGGTGCCCCCGGGCCCTCACGCTCCACGCCGTCGTTCACGATGTCGAGGCTGACGCCCCCGTCCGTGCGGCGCAGAGCGATCTCGCAGCTTTCGACGTTGCTGTGCCTGAGCACGTTCGTGACCCCCTCGCGCAGCACGACGGCCAAAACCGTCCGCACCGGCGACGGCAGCTCGTCGTCGAGCATTTCCATCCGTACGCGGACGTCGGCCGCCGTCAGCACGGACCGGGCCGTCCGGTACTCGCTGTCCAGCGACAGTTCGCGGTAGCCGCTGGCCACGGAGCGGACGTCCGACAGCGCCTGGTGCGTCAGCCCCAGCACTTCACGCAGCTCTTCCGCCGCGCGGTTCCGGTCGACCGGCAGCATCCGGGCGGTCAGCTCGCTCTTGAGGGCGATCGCCGACAGGCTCATCCCGAGCAGGTCGTGCAGGTCGCGGGCGAAGCGCAGGCGCTCCTCGGCGACCGCCATCTCGGCCAGCCGCCGCCGGGCGCTGTCCAGCTCCGCGACCAGCCGGACCAGCCAGAGCAGGCTGAACACGATCAGGCTGGCTATCACCGTGCCGGTGGTGTAGAAGATCGCGCTCTCGAGGCCGAGCTCACCCACGTGCTGCATCCAGGCGTAGAAGGCGACGTTCAACGCGAAGAACGGCCAGCCCGCCGCCGGTGGCATGACCAGCAGCGCGCTGCCGATCAGGAGGGCGGGCATGGAGACCCAGTGGTCTTGCAACGCCAGCAGCGGCAGGTAGATCAGGCACGCCTGGACGAACAGCATGCCGTAGCTCTGCGCCGAGCGCAGCCGGGTGGTGGGCCGGTCGAAGTAGGAGAACTGCAGGACCAGCAGACCCACGACCGCCCCGGCGTTCAGGGCGATTTCCCAGGCCACCGTGGTGATCAGCATCGCGTGGACGACCGCGACGAGGCCCATCAGGCCGAACACCGCGGGCAGCAGCCTGGCGGCCCACTTGGACTCGGCCTGTGACTGGCGGCCGACGTCGTCGACCGCGGTCTCCGGTGTGGTGACCACCGGCAATTCGACGTGCAGCCGGAACCGGCCGTCCGCGGCAGTGCCGATGTTCACCCGGCCACCGAGTGCCTCCACCTCGTCGGGCAGCCGGGTCAGCAGCTTCCCGGATTCCGGTAGCAGGTCGCCGGCCGTCACGCCGTCGTTGACGATGTCGAGGGACACCGTGCCATCGTGCTGGCGGACGTCGATCTCGCAGTGTTCGACGTCGCTGTACCGGAGGACGTTCGTGACGCCTTCGCGCAGCACCTTGGCCAGCAGCGTCCGGGCCTGGACCGGCAGGTCGGACTGGTCCAGGTGGACCTTGACGGCGATGTCCGAGGCCGCGAGCAGGGACTCGGCGGTTCGCGACTCCCGGGCCAGGGAAAGCTCGCGGTACCCGTGAGACACCGCACGGACGTCGGTGAGCGTGCGCTGCGCCGTCGCGGTGATCTCGGCGAGTTCGGCCTTGGTGCCTTCGTCCGACCTCCGCAGGAGCCGGGACGCGAGCTCGCCCTTGAGCGCGATCTCGGACAGGCTGATGCCGAGCAGGTCGTGCAGATCCCGGGCGAAGGCCAGCCGTTGCTCGGCGACCGCGTGCCGGGCGAGCTCGGTGCGGGCCCGGTGCAGTTCGCTGACCATCCGGACCAGACGGGCGAGGAGATAGAAGACCAGGCCGTACAAGACCGTCGCGAGGGCCGTGTAGACGGTGGTCAGAAAGGTGTCGTACAGGCTGTAGAGCCAGGTGGCGGTGACGGTGACGAGCGCGAACAACGGCCAGGCCAGCAAGGGGCGCAGCGTCAGCAGCCCACTGGCGGCGACGAAGGTCGGCATCGCCAGCCACGGCGCACCGAAGGTCAGGACGGGGACGTAGGCCAGCAGCGCCAGGACGACCAGCAGCACCCGGCTCGTCGTCGAGTGCAGCCGGGTGGTGGCCCGGCTGAAGTGGAGCAGCTGGATCGCCAGGATGGCGGTCGCCGCCGCGATGCCGTAGGCGCCGGTGACCAGGCCGACCGGCGTCGCCAGGATCGCGCTGTACGCGCCGGTCACGCAGAAACCCGCGATGACCACGGTGATGACGGCGCCGGCCAGCCGGGAAGCCAGCCGCGGGCGTCGGTCGATCCCGGTGGTACCGCGGGGTTCCGCGGTGGCGGACAGCTCCGCGGCAGGCTCTAGCGTGGCGACCGGAGACATCAGTGTCGACCCCCTGGCGTCTCGACGGTAACCGGGCGCCCCAGGTGGCCCGGCCGACGTGCGTGCGTGGCGATCCTAACTCACAACGGGTACGGCGCCGTGGGCCGAAAAGAGGCCACACCGGCGCATGACCGGGCAGAACCGGCGCCGGGGACGGCGAAGAACGCGGAATCAGCAGTGGCCGGTGTCCGTTCGGAGGCGGTCGGGGACGCCGAGCAGGAGCAGGAAGTCCAGCCGGGTCAACGCGACCGATCCGGTGTGCACCACGAAGCCGGGCTGTTGCCGGAAGAAGCTGAGTCCCGTCTCGGTGAGCTCCCAGGCATCCTCGCCCGCCGTGCCGGGCAGCCGCCGGGACGCCGGGAAGTCTTCGGCGAACGCGCTGCCGCCGGCCGAATACGTCGGCAGGCCGCGGCCGAAGTGCCTGCGATACCGCTCGAGTTTGGCGTACGGCGCACGGGAGACGAGCACCAGGCGCAGGTCCGGGTCGTGCAACGCGGCGGCGACGTCGGCGACCGGCGCGACGTCGTCGGGGCCGCTGTGGTCGGGCATGGCGTGGTGCACCGCCAGCCGCGGCTTGCCGTCGAAGAGGTCGCTCAGCGAAACCCGCCCTCGCGGGCCTTCGAACGAGTACGTGCACCCGGCGACGACACGGGGGTGTCCGAGTTCCGGCACGGTCAGCTCCATCAGACGGGCCTCCCTGGCTGTGGTTCCCCTGCGGATTGTGGGCCGCATCCGGGGGGCGGGCCCAGCATCCGGCCCGGGTACCGCAAGCTGGGAGACGCGCGGGGCCGCCGTGCCGGGTCGCGCCGCCGACCCTAGGCTCTGCCCATGGCACGCTATTTCGACCTGCACCCGGACAATCCCCAGAAGCGGGCGCTCCGCCAGGTCGTCGAGATCCTGCGGGGCGACGGGCTGATCGCCTACCCGACCGACTCGTGCTTCGCACTCGGGTGCCGGCCGGGCAACCGCGACGGGCTCGACCGCATCCGGTCCATCCGCAAGCTGGACCACCGCCACCACTTCACGCTGGTGTGCCAGGACTTCGCCCAGCTGGGCCAGTTCGTGATCATCGACAACGCGGTGTTCCGCGCGATCAAGGCGGCGACGCCCGGCAGCTACACGTTCATCCTGCCGGCCACCAAGGAGGTGCCGCGGCGGCTGATGCACGAGAAGAAGAAGACCGTCGGCGTGCGCATCCCCGACCACCGCGTCACCCAGGCGCTGCTGGCCGAACTCGGCGAGCCGCTGCTGTCGAGCACGCTGCTGCTGCCCGGCGAGGGCGAGCCGATGACGCAGGGCTGGGAAATCAAGGAAGAGCTGGACAACCAGCTGGAAGCGGTGCTCGACTCCGGAGACTGCGGTGTCGAGCCGACGACAGTCGTCGACTTCTCCTCCGGGGAAGCGGAGATCCTGCGTGTCGGCGCGGGCGATCCCGCGCCGTTCGAGTAGGCGCTCAGCGTTCCAGCAGTTCCAGCCATTCGGCGGTGTGCCCGCCGGCGAACACCAGCGAGAGGTCTTCGGCGAAGCGGCGGCCCGTCACCAGCAGGCAGAAGTCCTCGGCCGGCCCGGTGACGCGATCGCGGGCGTCCGCCGGCCCGAAGTGCCAGAGCTCGCCCGACGGGGCGTGCAGCTCGAACCGGAACGGCCCGGGTGCGATCTCCTGGTGCCGGTGGTAGACGCGGTCGCGCGTCCGGACGCCGTAGTAGGCGACGTGCCCGATGGCGTCGTCGCGCCGCAGGCGGATCCTGACCGCGTCGGCGATGTCCTGGCCGCAGGCGAACAGCTCGGTCAGCACGGCCGCGGCGAGCACCGACGGGCGCAGCGGGCCGTCGCTCCACGGCAGCTCCGGTTCCGCCGGGGCCCCGGCGAGCAGCGCGGTGGCCTTCCGCTGCTCGATCAGCCAGCCCAGGACGGCCTCGTCGAGCGAGTCGTAGGAGATCTGCGGGGTGACCCCGAACGCGGCCGGGTTCTCGACGCTGAGCCGGACCAGCCGCGCGGTCGAGGTCAGCCGGGCGAAGTACCCGGTGAGATCCGGGCCGGGGCCGTACCCGTGCCGCTCGGCCAGCTCGGCCAGCGCCTCGGTTTCGGTCGTCAGATCCGTGAACACGTCGGCCATCGGAGCCTCCTGGTCCGGGCAGCCCGGACTGCCCGCATCCAGGCTGGCAGGCGGCCGCGTCGCGGCTCCACTCCGCGCTTGCGGCGTGGTCGGCTATGTTCGCCACGGACGTGCCGAGGGTGGCTGAAGGGAGCCCGGACGTGAAGTACCTGCTGGCGATGTACCTGAACCCCGACGTGATGGCGAACCTGTCCGAGGAGGACATGAACGGCATCATGACCGGGCACCAGGAGTTCATCCGCGCGATCCGGGAGTCCGGCGAGATGATCAGCACCCAGGCACTCGGCGCGGTCGGCGACACCAGCGTCGTCCGCGTGCGCGGCGGCCTGCCGGCCGTCACCGACGGCCCGTTCCTGGAGACCAAGGAGTTCCTGGCCGGCTACTACCTCGTCGAGTGCGCGAGCAAGGAGCGCGCCGTCGAGCTCGCGGCGATGATCCCGGACGCCGCTGTCGAAGGCCTCGGCATCGAGGTCCGCGAGGTGGTCTTCTTCGCCGACGCCGAATCCGAAGTACCCATGGCGTGACCGGGGTCGCCGAGGTGCTGCGGCCGCTCGTGCCGCAGGTGCTGGGGGTGCTGGTCCGCCGGTACGGCCAGTTCGACGCGTGCGAGGACGCCGTGCAGGAGGCGTCGCTCGCGGCGAGCGAACAGTGGCCGGCCGAGGGTGTCCCGGACAGCCCGCGCAGCTGGCTGATCACGGTCGCGACCCGGCGGCTCACCGACCAGTGGCGCAGCGAGAGCGCGCGACGGCGGCGTGAGGAGATGGTCGCCGTGCGCGAGCCGGAGGCGGTCGTCGCCGGTCCCGGCGAGGAGCGGCCGCCGGACTCCGACGACACGCTGTCGCTGCTGTTCCTGTGCTGCCATCCCGGGGTCTCCCCGCCTTCGCAGGTCGCGCTGACGCTGCGCGCGGTCGGCGGCCTCACCACGGCCGAGATCGCGCGCGCCTTCCTGGTGCCCGAGGCGACGATGACCCGGCGCATCACGCGCGCGAAGGAGAGCATCGCCGCGGCGGGGTCGACGTTCAGCGAGCCGTCGCCGGAAGACTTCCCGGCTCGGCTGCGGGTGGTGCTCCAGGTGCTGTACCTGATCTTCAACGAGGGGTACACGGCGACGTCGGGGGAGAACCTGCTGCGCGAAGAGCTGGCCGCGGAGGCGATCCGGCTGGCCCGCGCGGTGCACGCGCTGATCCCGGGCGAGGGCGAGGTGACGGGCCTGCTCGCGCTGCTGCTCCTCACCCACGCGAGACGAGCGGCGCGCACCGGCCCGGCCGGCGAACTGGTGCCGCTCCCGGAACAGGACCGCGGCCGCTGGGACGCGGCGATGATCGCCGAAGGGGTCGCGCTGGTGCGGTCGGCGCTGGGTCGCGGCCCGGTGGGGCCGTACCAGGTCCAGGCGGCGATCGCCGCGCTGCACGACGAGGCGCCCGGCACCGAGGAGACCGACTGGCCGCAGATCGCCGAACTCTACGGCGTGCTGGGCGAGCTCATGCCGGGGCCGGTGGTGACGGTGAACCTGGCGGTGGCGATCGCGCAGGTGGCGGGCCCCGATGCCGGGCTGGCGGTCCTGGACGGCATCGACGCCGAGCTGGACGTCGGCCGCCGGGTGGACGCGGTCCGGGCGCACCTGCTGGAGCGCGCGGGCCGAACGGCGGAAGCCCAGGAGTATTACCTGAAGGCGGCGAAGCGGACCGAGAGCGGCCCGGAACGGCGCTATCTGGAGGAGCGCGCGGAGCGGGTCGGCGCGCAGCGGCCGCGCGTGCGCTGAAAGGCACCACCCGCACTCCGGAGCGGCTGCCGGCTGGTCACCCGACCCCGGCGGTGGTAAGCGGTCAGCAGCGCCGGTCGTGGCACGGACGGCAAGTTCCGGCGCGAGGTGACCGATCCGGACTCGCGAATCCTGCACCCACCCGCTTGGGGTGGGTGCAGGGCGGCAACGTTCAGCTCGCGGTGTCGGACTGGCTGATCCCGAGCGCGCCGGGCCGCCTCGTGCGTCAGTGGACCACGATGCCCGTCGCCGGCTCCGGCGCCGCCGGCACGTGGAACAGCTGCGCGAACAGCTCCAGGTCCGCGGCTTCCCCCTCGACGCCGAGCCTGCCCGAGCGGATCGCCTCGGCGGCGGTCAGCTGGCCGCTCATCAGGTCCAGCAGCGCGGCGTTGTGGCCGGTCCGGATCACCAGCTCGGCGCCGGGGAAGCGGCCTTCGCCCACCTTGAGCGCGCCGTCCTCGACGAGGGCGTGCACCGTCATGCGGTCGTCGTAGCGGATCTCGAAGTTGATCTGCACGCCTTCGGCCCGCTCGGGGCGGAAGGTCGTGTAGAGGGACAGGATCGCCGCGTCCAGGGTGACCACGTCGTCGGCCGCCGGCTTGCTCAGCGAGCGGGCGCCCCAGAGGCCGAGGTCCAGCAGGATGTGGTCGAGTTCGCTGCCGTACTGGGTCAGCTCGTACACCAGGCCCGCGTCGAACTCGGCGCGGACGCGGCGGCGGAGCACACCCGTGGCTTCCAGCTCGTTGAGCCGGGCGGACAGGATGGACGGCGGGATCTTCGGCAGGCCGGCCTGCAGTTCGTCGTAGCGCTTCGCGCCGAGCACCAGGTCCCGGATGATCAGCAGCGACCAGCGCTCGCCGATGATCTCGAGCGCGCGGGCGACGCCGCAGAACTGGCCGTAGGAGCGGGTGTGCGGAGTGGGCATCGAACTTCCTCACTTCTTCTTCGGGCGGTGCGGTGCGGTGCGGTGGCCCGGCGGAACGCCGGGAAAGCAGCGGGCGGCTCAGCGGTGGTCGCCCTCGGAGATCAGGTCTCGGTGCAGCAACTGCAGGTCGTCACACGGTTCGACGCCGAGCTCACCGGCCAGCCGCGTGCGGAGCATGCGGTAGACGGCCATCGCGTCGGACCGCCGGCCGCTGCGGCCGAGCGCGCGCATCAGCTGCCCGTGCAGGGTTTCGTCGAGGGGACTGCCGGTGGCCAGCGAGCGCAGCTCGCCGATCAGCTCCCGGTGCCGCCCGCTGACGATCTCCGCTTCGATCCGCAGGTGCAGGACGCTGCGGCGCAGTTCGAGCAGCTCGGTCCGGTACGCGGACAGCACCGGTCCACAGTGGAGGTTCGCCAGCGGCGGCCCGGTCCAGAGGTCGAGCGCGGTGCGGCAGGCTTCGGCGGCACCGGCGTAGTCGCCGGTGCCCTGGCGCTCGTACCCGGTCTGCTGCAGCTGCACGAACCGGTGGATGTCCACCTGGGACGGATCGATGTTGAACGTGTAGCCGGACTGCTTGGTCACCAGCAGCTTCTCGGCGTCGTCCGCGAGCCCGTGCTCGACGATGCAACGGCGGAGGTGGTAAACGTAGGTGTGCAGTGTGGTCCGCACCGTGCGGGGTGGGTTGTCCGACCACAGCTCCCGGATCAGCGTGTCGATGTGGACCATCTTGCCCGGGCGCATGACGAGCACGGCGAGCAGGGAAAGTACTTTCGGTGCGCTCGGCGCGTAATCGACGCCGTCGCGCAGCACTTCCAGTGGACCCAGCACGCTGAAGCGGACGTCGCCGTCGGCCGGCTCGTCGGTTCGCTGCGGTTCGGAGTTCATGGCTGGCCTCCAGCATCGTCAAAGCGTCCTCGCGCTCCCCAGGTCATGCCGCGCGGGTCGGTGGACGGCCGAACTCCGGGCTCCTATCCGAATGTGACAGAGGGGCGTCCCGGCGGCCAGTGAGCCGCCCACCGGACACGGCGTGCATCGGTCCCGTCCCGGCGTGCGTTTCGCAGGTTCCGCGGGTGCGGATCGCACCCGCCGCCATCTGGTGGAGCCCGTCGCGCGCCCGGCAGGGGCGTCCCCGGATCGGACCAGACGCGCGTCCCGCGGGACCGCCGACGATCTTGGCCGCAGGCGTCCGGCACGCCGTACCCGGGCGTTCCGCACGAGCCGGCCGGGTGAACCACCCTGCCACTACCGGGTGTCCCGCGGACGGGTGAACCGGACTGCGGGACTTCTCCATCGCGCGTCAATCGATCTCCGAGAACCGGAGTCTTCCCTGGCAGCAGGAGAACCGCCATAAGGAAGTTCGAGGTTGGACTTATGATGTTGCGTTCAATTGCGGCTGTCGGAGACGACAGCGAGTTCCGGGCTCAGGCTCGCGAGCCGGCCCTCGAGCGAGTGGACAGATCGGCCCGGCCCGCCGTACTGCAGGCTATCTCGACGATCCGGGATCGGTACTTCGAACCGATCACCCTCGCCGAACTGGCCTCCGAAGTGTTCGTCAGCAGGTTCCACTTCTCCCGGATGTTCGCCGACGCCACCGGCGTGACACCCGGCCGGTTCATCACCGCGGTGCGCCTCTTCGAGGCCAAGCGCCTGTTGCTGACCACGTCGCTGAACGTCTCCGACATCGTGTGCAGCGTCGGCTACAGCAGCGTCGGCACCTTCACCAGCCGGTTCTCGCGCGCGGTCGGCATGACGCCGACGCAGTACCGGGAACCGCAGGTCGCCGAGCTGCTCGTGGCGATCTCCCCGACGCTGCAGCGGCTGCCGCCGCTGCAGACCCTGCGCGCGGCCGGCCGCAACTGCGCGTCGCTGCAGGCGGGGACCGGCGAGCTGGCGGTCCAGCTTGACCTGCCCGCCGGCGCGGCGCCCGCCGACACGCTGGTCGGGCTGTTCGCCGACCCGGTGCCCCAGTGCGGCCCGGTGGCCTTCACCGGCATGGCGAACATGAACTCGGGCGAGCTGGTCATCCACGGCGCGCCGGCCGGTCAGTGGACCGCGATCGCGGTCGCGCAGCACCAGCCGGGTGCCCGCGGGCCGCGGTTCTCGATCGCCTACTCGACCGTGCGGGTGGCTGCGCACGGCCGGTCCGCCGCGAGGATCGAGTTGCGGCCACCGGCACCGATCGACGCGCCGATCGCGATCACTCTCGCCTCGAAGCAGTCTCCCTTTACCCAGCGCATGCTCGCTGCGGCCCGGCCGCACCTGCGCGCCGTCGCCTGAGCCCGCCGACCAAGGGACCAAACAGATGTCCACCGTAATCGGAGTTCTGCGCAAGCGCTTTCTCGCACCTTCCCTCGCCTCGGTCGGCTTCGCCGAACGCGGCTTCCCGGTCACCCACACCGACGCGACGGCCCGGCTGGAGGCGGTGCCGCAAGCGGTCATCTGCGGGTTCGAGTGGGCCATCGAAGGTGCGTCGCTGTGGGAGGTGGAGCGGCGGCTCGCGCTGATCGAACCGGAGCAGCGCGGGTTCGCCTACGAGGGTGCGACGATGGGGTACACCATCCTCGACGCGATGCCCGGCGGCGGCCGCGACCGCACGCGCGCCCTGCTGGAGGGGCCGGCGCGCCCGTACATCTTCCTGACCTACATCGGGATCGGCTTCGCGATGGCCCGGCTGCCGCGGCCGCTGTGGAAGAACGTCCTGCCGGAGCTGACCGGGGTGGCCTACCACCCGACGATGAGCTGGCTCGCCGTCGACGGCTACGGGTTCGACCGGGCCTACTTCGACACCGGCAAGTGGGTGGACGAGCAGGCCGAGCCGGAGCCCTACCCGTGGGCCGGGCGGCCGGAGTACTTCGCCCGCGCCTTCGACCAGGGGGTCGGCCGGGCCCTGTGGTTCATCCACGGCGGGAACCCGGCCGCGGCCGCCGCCGCGGTGGGGCGGTTCGCCGAACACCGCCGGGCGGACCTGTGGAGCGGGATCGGGCTCGCCTCGACCTTCGCCGGCGGGTCCGACCAGCGCGGGCTGGCGGACCTGCGCCGCGCGGCGGGCGAGTACCACGACGAGCTCGCACTGGGTGTGGTCTTCGCCGTCAAGGCGCGGACCTACGCCGCCTACGTGCCCACGCACACCCACCTCGCCGCGGAGGTGCTCACCGGCTGTTCCGTGCAAGCGCTGCGGGACATCTCCGACCGGACCGAAGCCGCCGGCGGCGACGACGGATCGCTGCCGCTGTACGAAGTCTGGCGCGGCCGGATCCGGGCGGAATTCCGGCCCGACGCCCGCCGGCTGGCGAGCTGAACGCCTGCGTCCGCGGGCCGGCGGCAAACGTGGAGTAGAGCTGCCGGTGCGGAATCTGTGACCGTGGACGTATTAGGCAAAAGATTCATGCGACCCGTAAGGGGGAAGTGCGTGGGCGACGGTTGGCGCGCGTTGAGGCGCCGCATCCTGACACCGGACGTCTCCGAGACGTCGCTGGACAAGCGTGGTTTCCACAAGAAGAGCCCGCAGGCTCAGGAATTGCTGGAAACGGTGGGGGAGAAGTTCCTGCTCGGCTACGCGCACGCCGTGGAAGCGCGGACTCCCGCCCAGTGTGAAGAATGGCTGGGTCGTATTCCGGAACAGTTCCGCGGATTCGCCTACGAGGGCGCCGGAATGGGTTACGCGATGCTCGACGGCCTGCCGTTCGGCGGCCGCCGGCACATCGACGACTTCGTGGCCGGCCCGGGCGGGACGAACCAGCACTACATCATCCTGGTCGGCGTCGGCTGGGCGATGGCGCGCCTGCCGCGGTTCGCCTGGCCGAAGGCCGACCGGTTCGACCCGCTGCTGCGCTGGCTGGTGCTCGACGGCTACGGCTTCCACCAGGCGTACTTCAAGACCGAGAAGTACGTGCGGCAGCAGTACCAGGAGCCGGGCTTCCCGTGGCCGGCCAAGGAGTACAGCGGCTATTCGCTGCGGGCCATGGACCAGGGCATCGGCCGGGCACTGTGGTTCATCTGCGGCACCGACGTCGACCTGGTGACGAAGACGATCGCCGGGTTCGCCCCGTCCCGCCACGGTGACCTGTACGCCGGGGTCGGGCTCGCGTCGACGTACGCGTGCGGGGTCGACGAGGCCGAGCTGGTCGAACTCGCCGAGCGGGCGGGCGAACACCGCGGGCAGCTCGCCCAGGGCAGCGCCTTCGCGGCCGACGCTCGAGTGCGCGGTGGCGTACTGATCCCCCAGACCGAGATCGCGACGCGGGCGATCTGCGGGCTGCCCGCCGAACGCGCGGCGGCGATCACCCAGGAAGTGCGCCCGGCGGACGTCGTCGACGGCGAGGTCCCGGCATTCGAAGCCTGGCGGCAGCGGATCGCCGGCGAAGTGCTGACCCTTGGAGGAGTGAACCCATGACCGCGACCACACGCTGGCTGCGTCGGCAGCTCGCGGGCATCGTGGCGATCGCGCTGGTGCTGACGTTGTTCTTCGTCGCGCGCCTGCCGAGCGTCTCGGCCGCCGAGCAGGACCAGCTGGCAGGCAAGTTCCAGTTCACCCCGATGACCATCGCGCTGCCGACGGCGGCGAAGTCGCAGTACGTCCGGACGCTGAACAAGCAGTACGAGCACATCTCGGCCTGGATGTCCTCGACCGGTGCCGCCATCGCGATGAACGACCTCGACGGCGACGGCCTGGCCAACGACCTGTGCCTGGTCGACCCGCGCAGTGACCAGGTCGTCGTCACGTCGGCGCCGGGCAAGGGCGAGGGGCGCTACGCCCCGTTCGCGCTCGATCCCGCGCCGCTGCCGACCTGGCAGTACATGGCGCCGATGGGCTGCATCCCCGGTGACTTCAACGAAGACGGCCGGATGGACGTCCTGGTCTACTACTGGGGCCGCACCCCGGTGGTGTTCCTGCAGAAGGCCGGCGCCACCAAGCTTTCGCCCGCGGCCTACGAGCCGGTCGAGCTGGTGCCGGGCAGCAAGCGCGGCCCGGACGGCCAGTACAACGGCCCGCTGTGGAACAGCAACGCGGCCACCATCGGCGACTTCGACGGTGACGGGCACGTGGATGTCTTCATCGGCAACTACTTCCCGGACAGCAAGGTTCTCGACCCGAACGCCGACGGCGGCATCACGATGAACCAGTCGATGTCGCACGCGAAGAACGGCGGCGGGAAGTACCTCTTCCGCTGGACCGGCGCGACCGCGGGCACCCGCCCGACGGCGAACTTCGTGGACGCCTCGACCGGCATCCCCGGGGCCGCCCGCAGTGGCTGGACGCTGGGCGCGAGCGCCACCGACATCGACGCCGACGGCCTGCCCGAGCTCTACATCGCCAATGACTTCGGCCACGATCACCTGCTCTACAACAAGTCGCGGCCGGGGAACGTGGAGTTCGGCGAGGTCACCGGGGTCCGCGGAGTCACCGAACCGAAGTCGAAGGTGCTCGGCAACGACTCCTTCAAGGGCATGGGCGTCGACTTCGGCGACTTCAACCACGACGGGCTCTACGACATCTTCGTCAGCAACATCACCACCTCGTGGGGTGTCGAGGAGTCGAACCTCCAGTTCGTCAACACCGCCAAGGACCTCACGGACCTGCGCAAGCAGCTGCAGGACGGCGTGGCCCCGTTCCACGACGAAAGCGGCGACACGCGGACGGCGTGGTCCGGCTGGGGCTGGGACCCCAAGATCGAGGACTTCAACAACAGCGGTGACGTCCAGATCGCCCAGGCGACCGGGTTCATCAAGGGCCAGGTCAACCGCTGGCCGCAGCTGCAGGAACTGGCGGTGGCCAACGACGGCCTGACGTCGAACCCGTTCTGGTGGCCGAACGCCCGGCCCGGCGACGACCTCGCCGGCGACCAGACCCTGCACTTCTTCGTGAAGCGCTCGGACGGCACCTACATCGACCTCGGCCCGAAGCTCGGCCTGGCCGTTCCGGTGCCCACCCGCGGCATCGGCGTCGGTGACGCGGACGGGGACGGCCTGCCCGAGTTCGCCGTCGCGCGACAGTGGGAGCAGCCGGTCTTCTACCACAACGACAGCCCGAAGACCGGCAAGTTCCTGCAGCTGAAGCTGAGCACCGATGCCCCCGTGGCGCCGGGCCCGCTGCCCTCGGCCGGCTCGCCGGCGATCGGCGCCCAGGTCACGGTGACCACCGCGGACGGCAAGAAGTACGTGGGCCGCGTCGACGGCAGCAGCGGGCACTCCGGCCGCCGCAGCTTCGACGTCCAGATCGGGCTGGGCGAGAACGTCTCCGGCCCGCTGGCGGTGCACCTGCAGTGGCGGGACCGCACCGGGCAGCTGCGCTCGCAGGACCTGAAGCTCGCACCGGGCTGCCACATGTACCAGCTCGGTACCCAGGCGAAGGAAGAGATGTGACGTCATGGCGACGCCCATAACGACCAAAGTGGACACTGCACCGCCGAAGCGGACCAACAAGGTCATCACGGCCCTGCGCCGCTTCGCCATCTCGATCACGATCTTCAACATCCTCGGCTACACCGTGCTCGGCTTCGAGCAGCCGTGGCTGTTTCCCTTCATCGCCGTGGGGACCGCGTACACCACGGAGATCCTGCTGGAGATCATCAACGCGAAGGTCACCAAGCGGGACGTCCGCTTCCGCGGCAACGGGTTCCGGGGGCTGGTGGAGTTCCTGTTCCCCGCGCACATCAGCGGCCTGGCGCTGAACATGCTGACCTACGTCAACGACCACGTCTGGGCGATGATCTTCGGGGTCGTCGTCGCGGTCGGCGCGAAGTGGGTGCTGCAGGCGCCGGTGTACGGCCGGCTGCGCCACTACATGAACCCGTCGAACTTCGGCATCACCGTGATGCTGCTGGTGTTCCCGTGGGTCAACATGACGCCGCCGTACCACTTCTCGGAGAAGGTCGACACCTGGGTCGGCTGGCTGATCGTGGCGGTCATCCTGATCTCGGGCACGGTGCTCAACTCGCTGCTGACCGGCCGGATGTGGCTGATCTTCGGCTGGCTGTCGTTCTTCGTCGTCCAGGCCTTCCTGCGCGGCGCGCTGTTCGACACGTCCATCCCGGGCGCGCTCGCGATGGGCACCGGGATCGCGTTCGTGCTCTACACGAACTACATGGTGACCGACCCGGGTACGTCGCCGTCGAAGCCGGTCTCGCAGTTCGCCTTCGGGGCCGGGATCGCGATGATGTACGGGTTCTTCACCGCCGCGCACATCGCCTACGGGCTGTTCTTCGCCACCGCTTCGGTGTGCCTGATCCGCGGGTTGTTCCTGTGGGGCCTGCACTTCTCGAACAAGGCGCGGATCAAGTTCGAGGCCGAGCAGGCGGCGCAGAAGGTGCAGCTCGCCGCGGCGCCGCCCGCGCCGTCCGGCGACGAAAAGCCCTTGGCGGCGTGATCGCTCCGATGTGGACATTCTGGTGAGGAGGTAGGCCGGTGGCAAGCGAAGAAGAGGTCCAGGTGCTGACCCTGGAGGCGTACGCCGACACGATCGTGCCGGGGGAGAAGCGATACCCGGAGGACCGCGCGGTGGCGGGGGCCGCACCGGGGCCCGGCGCGGTGGCGGCGGGTGCGCTCGAACTGCTCGACCACGACGCCACCGGCATCACCGCCGGCCTGCCCTACCTGGTGCAGTCGCTGAACGACCACGCGAAGTCGTACGCGGGCGAGGTCGAGCTGGAGCTCGACACCGACGTCCCGCCGTTCGTCGCGCTGCCGTACGGGCACCGGCGGGCCCTGGTGACCCGGCTGACCAAACCGGGGCACCCGGAGAAGGAGGGGTGGGTGAGCCTGGCTCTGTTCTGCAACATGGCCTTCGACACCGCCCCGCACCGGCACACCAAGGAGGCGCTCGAGAACGGTCACCCCGGGCTGCTCGCCCTCGGCTACCGGCTCCCGGACGCCGACGGGCTGTGGCGGTTCCCGAAGTTCTCCTACGGCCGCAAGCTGGCCGATCTCCATCCCGACACCACACCTTCGGGGAGCCCGGCATGAGCGCCATCGAAAAGACCGACGTCGTCATCGTCGGCAGCGGCTTCGGCGGTTCGATCCCGGCCTACCATCTGGCGGCGGGCGGTGCGAAGGTGGTCGTGCTCGAACGCGGGCCGTGGCTGGCCGCGGAGGACTTCGAGCACGACTACCTGCTGGGCTCGTCCTACACGCGGGTCTTCGACTTCGTCGCCGGCGACGGCATGAGCGTGCTCGGCGGCAACTGCGTCGGGGGCGGCAGCGTCGTGTACTTCGCGGCGATGCCGCGGGCGCCGAAGTTCGTGTTCGACCGCCACGGCAGCATCGGCCGCCGGATGTGGCCGGTGGAGATCAGCCGCGATTCCCTCGAACCGTGGTACGACCGGGTGGACGAGTCGATCCCCGTGTCCAAACAGGACTGGAACGACGTCTCGTACGCGGGTGGGCTGTGGGCCGCGGCCTGCAACCACTCGGGCCGCACGGCGAACCCGGCCCCGGTGGCGGTGGACAACGACCGCTGCACCAACTGCAACTTCCAGATGGCGGGCTGCCGGTTCGACGCGAAGCGGTCGATGCTCACCAACTACCTGCCGGCCGCGCTGGCGCACGGCGCGCAGATCCGGCCGCTGCACGAGGTGGAGCGGCTGGAGCGCACCGAGGACGGCGGTTACCGGGTCCACTTCGACCTGATCGACGAAGAGGACTACCGGATCCACACCGGTTCCGGCGTGCTCGAGGCGAAGATCGTCATCATCGCCGCCGGTGCCGGGGCCACGCCGGTGATCCTCCAACGCTCCGAGGCGGACCTGGGCAAGATGCCGCACGGCGTCGGCCGGTACTTCTCCGGCAACGGGGAGCGGCTGAACACCGCGATCATCGACGAGGACCGGGTGCGCGAGGTGCTCGGACTGTCCCGTGAGGATGGTGCCGTCTACGCGGCCAACCACATCGGCAAGGGCCCGACCGTGGCGAACTGGGACAAGCTCGACGGCTCGCTACCGGAGTACGAGCGGTATTCGCTGGAGCAGCTGTACTTCCCGCCCGGCCTCGGCACGATCCTCGCGCAGGCACCGGGCGGCGAGGAGCCGCGGTGGTTCGGCGCGGAGAAGAAGCAGATCCTCGAGAAGTGGGCCAACTGGCTGACGATCTTCCTCATGACCGAGGACGACAACGAAGGCGTGTTCGGCACTCCGCCGCCCACGGGCAACGCCTACCGCATCTCGCAGCAGATGCTCGGCCGCGGGTCGCTGCGCTACGAACCGACGGCGAACACCCTGCGCGGCTGGGCGCTGGCGGACGCGGACTGCAAGGCGATCATCGAGAAGGACGGTCTGGCGAAGGTCGCACCGTGGACCAACGACGTCGTCGGCGCGTACACCGTGCACCCGCTGGCCTCCTGCCGCATCGGTGACGACCCGGCGACGTCGGCCCTGCACCCCAGCCACGAGCTGCGCGACCACGCGGGCATCTTCGTCACCGACAGCGCGTCGGTGCCCGGTGCGCTGACGGTGAACCCGGCCATGACGATCGCCGCGCTGGCCGAGCGGGCCGTGCCCGGCATCGTCCGGGCGCTGCAGGAGCGCGGCGTCGACGTCAAGTACGGCGCCCCGGCGCCGGACGGCTCCATCACCGGCCGTCGCGCGGTGTCCAAACTGGACCTGGTGGCCGGCAGCTGAACCGCTGGTCAAGTGAAGACTCCGGTCGTCGCGACGTGACGACCGGGAGGCAGATCGGGCACCGGGACCTCGCAGCCCCGGGACAACCGACCCCGAGTCCGGGTCAGGCCGTCGCCCCGGTGCACCGATCCGCCGTCCCCCGGTGGCCGCGGTGGCGGTTCCCCCGCCCCGCGGCCACTGCGGGCCCACCCAAGGACGTATCCGAGGTTCGAGAGGACGGCACAGGTGACTGACACGACGGGCGTGATCGCCGACTTGACCGCTGAGGCCGCCGTGGTCGACGAGCTCGTGGCCGGCCTCGCCGAAGCGCAGTGGGAGACGCCGACCCCGGCGCCGGGCTGGCGCGTCCGGGAGCAGATCGCCCACCTCACGTTCATCCTCCGCATCGCCGGGCTGGCCGCGGCGCAGCCGGAAACCTTCGTCGCGATGACGAAGTCCCTCACCGGCGGGCTCGACGTGGCCGTCAACGCGGCGCTGAAGGAGTTCGAGCACGACCCGGCGGAGGTGCTGCTGACGAAGTGGCGGGCCGATCGCGACCAGGCGATCAAGGCGCTCGCCGCGGTGCCGGGCGACCAGCTCGTGCCGTGGCTGGTGCGGCCGTTGCCGCCGTACGTCCTCGCGTGCGCCGGCATGATGGAGCTGTTCGGGCACGGCCAGGACGTCGCCGACGCGCTCGGCGTGCGCCCGGAGCGCACCGACCGGCTGCGCCACCTCGTCGGCTTCGCCGTGCGCGTCCGGGACTTCGGCTACGAAGCGCACGGGCTGACGCCGCCGGAGGCCGAGTTCCGGTTCGAGATCACCGGCCCTTCGGGGGCGGTCTGGGCGTTCGGGCCGGCGGACTCGCAGGAGCGGATCACCGGCAGCGCCGAGGACTTCTGCCTGCTGGTCACCCGCCGCCGGCACCGCGCCGACCTCGACCTCCGCGCCGAGGGCGCGCTGGCCGACGCGTGGCTCGACATCGCGCAGGCCTATCGCGGTCCGGCCGGCGAGGGCCGGGCGCCGGGGCAGTTCGCCGACTGAGCGGGAGTCTGTCCACAGTGGAATCAAGTTTGTCGCTGCGTGCGGACAAGATGGCCGCGGGCATGGAGAAAGAAGACGTGACCGGCAGGCGGAGCCATGCTGGGACCGGATCGGTTACCGGGGCACAAGAGCCAGTGGGAGTGCGTGGGCATGAGCGGTGAGCGGATTTCGATCGTGGGTATCGGCCTCCGGTACCCGGACGCGAGTTCCCCGGACGAGCTCTGGGAGAACGTGCTGGCCGGCCGGCGGGCGTTCCGCCGGCTGCCCGACGAGCGGATGAACCGGGCGGACTACTACTCGCCCGACCCGAAGGCGCCGGACCGGTTCTACGCCCAGAACGCGGCGGTCCTGCGGGACTACGAGTTCGACCGCGTCGCGCACAAGGTCGCGGGCAGCACCTTCCGGGCCACCGACACGACGCACTGGCTCGCGCTCGAGGTCGCCGAGCAGGCCCTCGCCGACGCCGGGTTCCCCGAGGGTGAAGGAGCGCCGAAGACGGCCACGGGCGTGGTCATCGGCAACAGCCTCACCGGTGAGTTCTCCCGCGCCAACGTGCTGCGGCTGCGCTGGCCCTTCGTCCGGCGCACGGTCGCCGCGGCGCTGGCCGAGCGCGGCTGGGCCGACGACGAGACGGCCGACTTCCTGCGGGAGCTGGAAGTCCAGTACAAGGAGCCGTTCCCGGAGATCAACGAGGACACCCTGGCCGGCGGCCTGGCCAACACCATCGCCGGCCGCGTCTGCAACTACTTCGACTTCGCCGGCGGCGGTTACACCGTGGACGGCGCCTGCTCGTCTTCGCTGCTGTCGGTGGTCAGCTCCGCGAACGCGCTGGCCCAAGGCGACCTCGACGTGGCCATCGCCGGTGGCGTCGACCTCTCGATCGACCCGTTCGAGGTGATCGGCTTCGCCAAGACCGGGGCGCTCGCCAAGCGCGAGATGAAGGTCTACGACGCCGACTCGAACGGCTTCTGGCCGGGCGAAGGCTCGGGCATGCTCGTGCTGATGCGCGAAGCCGACGCGATCGAGCAGGGCAAGCGGATCTACGCCACCGTCGCCGGCTGGGGCATCTCCTCCGACGGCAAGGGCGGCATCACGCGGCCCGAGGCTGCCGGCCACCAGCTGGCCCTGAAGCGCGCTTACGCCCGTGCGGGCTACGGCGTCGAGACCGTGTCGTACTTCGAGGGGCACGGCACCGGCACCGCGCTGGGTGACGCCACGGAGATCGAGGCGCTCTCCGGCGCCCGCCGGGAGGCGGACCCGCTGGCCAAGCCGGCCGCGCTGTCCACGATCAAGGGCAACATCGGGCACACCAAGGCCGCCGCCGGCGTCGCCGGGCTGATCAAGGCCACGCTGTCGGTCTACCACCAGGTGATCCCGCCGGCGACCGGGCACTACGTGCCGCACGAGTCGCTGACCGGTGATTCCGCCCGCATGTACGTCCCGCGTGAAGCCACGCTCTGGCCGTCGGACCAGCCGGTGCGCGCCGGGGTGTCCGCGATGGGCTTCGGCGGGATCAACTCGCACGTCACGGTGGCCGAGGCGCCGAACGCGGCGCGCCGCGCCGACCTGGACGAGCGTTCCCGCAAGCTGGTCGCCGGCCGCCAGGACGCCGAACTGCTGCTGTTCGACGCCGACGACGTCGCCACCCTGCGCGGCCGGATCGCCGCGCTGCTGGAACTGGTGCCCAAGCTGTCCTTCGCCGAGCTGACCGACCTGGCCGGCTCGCTGGCCGGGGAACTGTCGGGCAAGCCGGTCCGGGCCGCCGTCGTCGCGGCCAACCCCGAGCAGGCCGAGCGGAAGCTGACCCGGCTGCTCGAACTGCTCGAGGAGGGCCCGTCGGTCTTCGACGCGGCCGACGGCATCTTCGCGAGCTCGCGCCCGTCGGCGCCGAAGATCGGGTTCCTGTTCCCCGGTCAGGGTTCGGGCCGGGGTGGCGACAGTGCGCTGCGCCGGAGGTTCGCCACGGCTGCCGAGATCCACGACGCGGCGGCCCTGCCGGTGACCGGCGACCAGGTCGCCACAGAGGTGGCGCAGCCGCGGATTGTCACCGGCTCGCTCGCCGGGCTGCGCGTGCTGCGCGCGTTCGGCATCGAGGCCGACGCGGCCACCGGGCACAGCCTCGGTGAGCTGACCGCCCTGCACTGGGCCGGCGCGGTCGGCGAGCGGGATGTGCTGCAGCTGGCGAAGATCCGCGGCAAGGTGATGGCGACCGAGGTCGGCCCGGGTACCGGGGCGATGGCCAGCATCGCGGCCTCACCCGGCCGGACCGAAGAGCTCGGGCTGGGTTCGGACGTCGTCATCGCCGGTTACAACGGCCCCCAGCAGACGGTGATCTCCGGCCCGGCGGCGTCGGTCGACCGCGTGGTCGACCGGGCGAAGGCTCAGGGCGTCGGCGCGGGGCGGATCAAGGTGTCGCACGCGTTCCACTCGCCGGAGGTCGAGCCCGCGGCGACCGCGATGATCGAACGGCTCGCCGAGTTCTCCTTCGCCCGGCTCGAACGCCCGGTGGTCTCCACGGTGACCGGTGACGTTCTGCACGCCGCGGAGAACCTGCCCGAGCTGTTGCGCGACCAGATCGTGCAGCCGGTCCGGTTCCGCGAAGCGGCGGCGAAGGTCGCCGAACGCAGCGACCTGGTGATCGAAGTCGGCCCCGGCCGGGTGCTCACCGGGCTGTTCGAGGAGATCGCACCGGGCACGCCGGTGCTGGCGCTGGACACGGACAACGCCTCCCTCGCCGGGGTGCTGCGGGTGCTGGGCGCGGCGTTCGCGCTGGGCGCGCCGGTCACCGCGGAGCGGCTGTTCGCCGGCCGCGTGGTCCGGGAACTGCCCGCCGACGGGGTCTTCCGCTTCCTGGCCAGCCCCTGCGAGGCCGCGCCCGCGATCGACGCCGACCTCGCTGCCGAGCTGGCCGCCGAGCGGGCCCAGGCCACCGAGGCCGAGGCCGTGGACACCGCCGACAGCGGCAGCACCCTCGATCTGCTCCGCAAGCTCGCCGCCGAACGCGTCGAGCTGCCGCTGGAGTCGGTCACCGCCGACACCCACCCGCTCGACGACCTGCACCTGTCGTCGATCACCGTGGGCCAGCTGGTCAACGACGTCACCCGCGCGCTGGGCCGCCCGGCGCTGGAGGGCATGCCGAACTTCGCCACGGTCTGCCTCGGCGAGCTCGCCGAGATGATCGACGAACTTGCGCAGACGGCGAAGCCCGACGACGGTGCCGGCAAGGGCGAGGCGCCCGGGATCGGGCCGTGGGTCCGCCCGTTCGCGGTCGAGTACCTGCCCGCGGCCCGCCCGGCCGCGGACCTCACCGCGGGCGCCGGTTCGGCGGAGTGGCAGGTGTTCTCCACGCGGCGCAACCAGCTCGCCGAGCCGTTGCGCGCGGCGCTCGCCCGCAGCGGCGCCGGCGACGGCGTCCTGCTGTGCCTGCCCGCCGACTGCGATTCCAGCCACGTCGGGTTGTTCCTCGACGCGGCCCGGACCCTGCTGTCCGCGCCCAACGGCACGCGGTTCGTCGTGGTGCACCACGGGTACGGCGCCTCCGGCCTGGCGAAGACGCTGCGGCTGGAGGACCCTTCGGCGAAGACCACGATCGTCGACCTGGCCGACCCGACGCCCACCGACCCCGCGGCGATCGAGACGGCGGTGGCGGCGGTGGTCGCCGAAGTCGCCGCGACGACGGACTTCACCGAAGCCCGCTACGACAGCGAAGGCGGCCGCACGGTGCCGCGGCTGGTCAGCCTCCCGGCCGCACCGACCGGGCCGATCCCGGAGACCCTCGACCGCGGCGACGTGCTGCTGGTCACCGGCGGCGGCAAGGGCATCACCGCGGAGAGCGCGCTGGCGCTGGCGAAGGACTCCGGCGCGAAGCTCGCCCTCCTCGGCCGCAGCGATCCCGAGCAGGACGCCGAACTGGCCGAGAACCTCGACCGCATGGAGGCGGCCGGCGTCCGGCACCGCTACGAGCGGGCCGACGTCACCAACGCCGCGCAGGTCGCCGAGGCCGTCGCCCGGATGGAGGCCGACCTGGGCCCGATCACCGCGGTGATGCACGGCGCGGGCCGCAACGAGCCGGCCGCGTTGTTCAGCTTGACCGAGGACACCTTCCGCAAGACGCTCGCACCGAAGATCGGCGGTCTCAACGCCGTGCTCGACGCGGTCGACAAGAGCCGGATCAAGCTGCTGGTCACGTTCGGCAGCATCATCGGCCGCGCGGGCCTGCGCGGTGAAGCGCACTACTCCACGGCGAACGACTGGCTGACCGAGGCGACGCTGCGCTTCGGCCGCGAGTACCCGCAGGCGCGGGCGATCGCGCTGGAGTGGTCGGTCTGGTCCGGGGCCGGCATGGGCGAGAAGCTCGGCGTGGTCACCGCCCTGCAGCGCGACGGCATCACGCCGATCCCGCTCGACGACGGCATCGCCATCCTGCGCCGGCTGCTGTCGGACCCGGCCACCCCGCCGGTGCTGGTGATCTGCGGCCGGATGAACGGCCTGCCCACGCTGCCGATCCAGCGGCGCGAGCTGCCGTTGACCCGGTTCATCGACCGCGCGGTCGTGCACTACCCCGGCGTCGAGCTGATCACCGAGGCGGAGCTGTCCGCGGGCAGCGACCCGTACCTGGTCGACCACCTGCTCGACGGCCAGCTGCTCTTCCCGGCCGTGCTGGGCATGGAGGCGATGACGCAGGCCGCGACGGCGACGCTCGGCCGTGGTGGCACCCCGGTGCTGGAGAACGTCGAGTTCCTCCGGCCGATCATCGTCTCGCCCGGCCGGTCGACGACGATCCGGCTGGCCGCGCTGGCCCGGGACGCCGACACCGTGGACGTCGTCCTCCGCAGCGACGAAACCGGCTTCAGCGCCGACCACTTCCGTGCCCGGTTGAACTTCGCCCGCCCGGCGGAGCTCGGGGAAGCGGTGCGGCGGGACGTCCCGCTGCCGCCGGTTCCGGTGGAGCCGATCAGCGAGCTCTACGGCACGGTCCTGTTCCAGGGCAAGCGGTTCCAGCGCGTCGTCGGCTACCGGCGGGCCAGTGCCCGGCACGCGGTGGCCGAAATCGCGACCACCGCGAACGTCAACTGGTTCGCGCCGTTCCTGCCGCAGGAGCAGCTGCTCGCGGACCCGGGTACCCGGGACGCGATGATGCACGCGATCCAGTGCTGCATCCCCGACGCGACCCTGCTGCCGCAGAGCATCGAGAAGCTGTTCCTGGCCGAACCGGGCGGGCAGCACGACGAGTACGTCCTGCTCGACGCCCGCGAGCGGTACCAGGACGACGACAGCTACGTCTACGACCTCGACGTCCGCAACCCGGACGGCACCCTGGTCGAACGCTGGGAAGGGCTGATGCTGCGCGCGGTGCGCAAGCGCGACGGCGCGGGCCCGTGGGTCCCGTCGATGCTCGGGTCCCACGTGGAGCGGGCGTGCGAGCGGCTGCTCGGCGGGACGCGGTCCGTGGTCGTCGAACCGGACCCGGTGGGCAGCCCGGCCGAAGGCATCGCCGAGCGGCGGGCGCAGACGGCGCTGGCCGCGAGCCGGAGCATCGACCGCCGGCTCGAGATCCGCTACCGCCCGGACGGCAAGCCGGAATCGGACGGCGTCGAGGTGAGCGCGTCGCACACGGCGCAGCTGACCCTGGCCGTCACCGGCAGCGGGCAGCTCACCTGCGACATCGAGAGCGCGATCGAGCGCACCGACGAGGACTGGGCCGGGCTGCTCGGCGACGAGCTCGTCGCTGTCGGCCGGTTGCTGGCCGCGGACACCGGGGAGCCGCTCGCGGTGGCCAACACCCGGGTGTGGAGCGCGCTGGAATGCGTGCGCAAGACCGGCCTGATGACCCAGGCGCTCACCGTCCGCCGGGTCGAGTCCGACGGGTGGGCGCTGCTCGCCTGCGGCGGGGCCCTGATCGCGACCTGGTCGACCACGGTCAACGACCGGCCGGACCCCGTGGTCTTCGCCGTGCTCCAGGCAGAGGGGAACTGAGATGACCGACTACTACGAGATCCGCCACACGGTCGGCTTCGAAGAGACCAACATGGTGGGCAACGTCTACTACGTCAACTACGTCCGGTGGCAGGGCCGCTGCCGCGAGATGTTCCTGCTGGAGAAGGCTCCGGCGGTCCTGGCGGAGATCCGCGAAGACCTCAAGCTCTACACCCTCCGGGTGGAGTGCGAGTTCTTCGCCGAGATCACCGGGTTCGACCAGCTGTCCATCCGGATGCGCCTGGAGGAGCTGACCCAGACCCAGCTGCAGTTCACGTTCGACTACGTGCACCTGCACCCGGACGGCGAGCGGCTGGTGGCCCGCGGGCGGCAGCGGATCGCGTGCATGCGCGGGCCGAACAACGCGACCGTGCCGTCCCGGGTGCCGGAGGCGCTGCTGGAGGCGCTGAAGCCGTACACCGTGGTTTCGGCGCTCAACGGCAAGGGAGCGTGAAGTGGCCCAGGCAGGAGGAAACTCCGTCGAGCGACGGCCGCTGAAGCGGCTGCCGAAGTCGGCGGCCCGGCGGGAACTGTCGCCGCAGCCGGCCCTGCGGCAGGTGATGGCGCGGTTCGCGACCGGCGTCACGATCCTCACCGTCGGCGGGGAAGGCGCCCACGCCATGACGGCGAACGCGTTCACGTCGGTGTCGCTGGACCCGCCGCTCGTGCTCTGCTGCGTGTCGAAGGCGGCCCGGATGCACGCCTCGATCGTCGCTGCGGGCTCGTTCGCGGTGAACATCCTCGCGTCCGATCAGCAGGGCCTGTCGAAGTACTTCGCCGACTGGCGCCGGCCGGACGGGATGGCCCAGTTCGACGCGGTGAACTGCACCCTCGGCGCGCGGACCGGCGCGCCGCTGCTCACCGGGGCGCTGGCCTGGCTCGAGTGCGAAGTGGCCCAGGTGATCCAGGGCGGTGACCACTCGATCTTCCTCGGCCGGGTGGTCGCGGCCAACTCCGGGACCGGTGAGCAGGCGCTCGTCTTCTACGGCGGGGGCTACCACGACGTGGACGCCCGGGCCCGGGCGGCGTGAAGACGTCGCACAGGAGGATGCCGGTCCCGGAACGAGCCGGGGCCGGGTTGACGGAGGAGGTCTGCCCGTGACCGCCAGTGAAGCAAGGCGTCCGGAGCCCGATGCGGCACCCGTGCGGTTCGTCCCCGTGGCGAACACTCCGGACGAGGTCGTCGTCACCCACCCGATGCCGCGGCTCGGCCGGGGCATCGTGTGGTCGGACGTCGTCGCCGAGATCGAGCGCGACCGGGAAGAGCGGATGAGGGATGCCGCGTGAGCGGTCCCTCCAGCAGCGGTGCCCAGCGCGCGGACGAGACGGACGTCGTGCCCGTGCCGGCCGAGCTCCGCGCCGGGCGCCGCCTGGGCCGGAGCGAAACCGGTGACGCCCAGGTGATCGCGCTCGCCACGGCCGCCGACGCCGTGCCCGCGCCGCCGCCCGGCATGCCGTTGCTGCGGCAGCGGCGGCGTGAGCTGCGCAGGCACATCGCCGACGGGAAGCTCGACGCGGTGCGGCGCCAGCATTCGCTGGGCAAGCTCACCGCCCGGGAACGGCTCGAGTTGCTGCTGGACGAAGACTCGTTCCTGGAGCTCGAGCCGTACCGGCGGCACCGGGCCACCGGGCCGGGGGCCGCCGGGAACCGGCCGCACACCGACGGGGTCGTCACCGGCTCCGGCACCATCGACGGCCGCCGCGTGTTCGTCTACGCCCAGGACTTCACGCTCTTCGGCGGGTCCTTGGGGGAGGCGCACGCGGCGAAGATCCAGAAGGTGCTCGACCTCGCGGTCGCGACCGGCGCACCGGTGATCGGCCTGAACGACAGCGGGGGCGCGCGCATCCAGGAGGGCGTGCTCGCGCTCGACGGGTACGGCGGGATCTTCCGCCGCCAGGTCGACGCCTCCGGCGTCGTCCCGCAGATCAGCGTGATCCTCGGGCCGTGCGCCGGGGGCGCCGCCTACTCGCCGGCGCTGGCGGACTTCACGTTCATGGTGCGCGACACGGCGCGGATGTACCTGACCGGTCCCGACGTCGTCGAAGCCGTGACCGGGCGGCGCGTCAGCCACGAGGAACTCGGCGGGGCCGACGTCCACGGGTCGCATTCCGGCGTCGCCACCGTCGTGCACGACGACGAGCAGGAGTGCCTCGCCGACGTGCGGCACCTGGTTTCCCTGCTGCCGTCGAACTACCTCGAGCCGCCGCCGGCGACCGCCCCCACCGGTGCGGTGGAGGACTACCGGCCGAAGCTGGCGGGCATCGTCCCGGCCGAGCCGAACCAGCCGTACGACATGCGGGACGTGTTCGCCGAGGTCGCTGACGACGAGGAGTTCTTCGAGCTGCACGCGGGCTGGGCCCGCAACGTGCTCTGCGCGCTCGCGCGCGTCGACGGCCGGGTGGTCGGGCTCGTCGGCAACCAGCCGGTGGTGTTCGCCGGGGTGCTCGACGGGCCGGCGTCGCAGAAGGCCGCCCGGTTCGTGCGGTTCTGCGACGCTTTCGGCATCCCGCTCGTCAGCCTGGTCGACGTTCCGGGGTTCCTGCCGGGTGTCGAGCAGGAGCGCGGGGGCATCATCCGGCAGGGCGCGCAGCTGCTCCACGCCTACTGCGAAGCGACGGTGCCGCGGATCCAGGTGATCCTGCGGAAGGCGTACGGCGGCGCGTACATCGTGATGGACTCGCGGTCCATCGGGTGCGACCTTTCCCTGGCCTGGCCGACGAACGAGATCGCGGTGATGGGGGCCGAGGGCGCGGTGAACGTGCTGCACCGGCGGGACCTCGCGGCCGCGGCGGACCCGGTCGCCCTGCGCGCCCGGCTCGTCGCCGAGTACACCGAGGAATACCTCAACCCGCAGTACGCCGCCGAGCGTGGCCTGGTCGACGACATCATCGATCCGGCCGACACCCGCGCGGCGATCGCGCGGGGGCTGGCGATGCTGCAGGACAAGCGCAAGCCCGGACCCGCCCGCAAACACGGCAACCTGCCTATCTGATGGGGGTCCGCGGTGGCTGACGAGCTGGTTCTCGTTGTGCGTGGCAACGCGGACGAGGCGAGCCTGGCGGCGCTGGTGGCGGTGCTCGCCCGGCTCGCGGTGGCCCCCGCGGAAAGTCCGCCGCCGGTCGGGCGTTCGGGGTGGGCCGGTGAGTCCTGGGGGAACGGGCCCGGCGCCTGGCGGCGCTCGGCTCTGCCGCGGTGAATCGCCCTTTCGGGTAGCTGAAAGGTCGGCGGGGTTCCCGCCACCCCGAAGCCTGACTGTGACTACGGCCGGCGGCAGGTTGTCAAGGCGGGAAGCGTGCCCTGACAACCTGCCGCCGGCCGTGTTCCGGCTTCGGATCGGGGATGCGGGGGGACTGGGGTCTCGTGTTCCTGCTGTGCGCTTCCGGGCGGCGGCTGGTCATCCGCGCCGCTGTGGTTCTCGATACTCGTCCGGTCGGGTTTGCTTGGGGGTTCGCTTGTGCTGGTCAGGCGGGGTCGAGGCTGACGGTCAGCCAGGTGCTCACCCGGCGGGCTGCGGCCATGCTCGCCCAGGCCGCCAGCTCGATCAGCGCGTCGTCGCCCGGGGCGGTGGTGCGGAAAGCTTCGACCAAGCCCTCGTCCACCTGGTAGGACGCCAGCGCGATCGCCAACGCCAGGCGGCCGGCCGGGCGGTCCGCCTCGGCCAGCCCGGCCACCGCCTCCTCGAGCCACGCCCGGCTGAGGCCCGGTGCCTGGCCGTCCCATGTGGACAGACGGTCGTGCAGCAACGCGCGGACGGCCGCCGGTACCGACCGGGCGCCGGCGGCCTCCGTCGCGGCGTACGCCCGGGCGAACGCGCCGGCCACGACCGCGCTCGGACGCGCCCAGCCCAGGTCCGCCGGCAGGGGTGCGTCCGGCAGCAGCTCCAGCGAGTCGCCCGCCCGGGGGCCCGGACCGGACGGCGGCCGCAGGACGCCGCCGAGCACTCGGCGGGCCTGCGGTTTGGCCGATTCCGGCACGTGTGAGGGGAACGGCGACTCTTGCAGGAACACGTTCACCATGCGGTTGTAGTACTGGAAAGCCACGGCCACGCCGACCAGCTCGGGCGCCTGCTCCGGAGGGAACGGCGGGGCGTCCGCCGCTCCCGTCGCGGACGCACGCGCCCAGTTCTCCAGTATTGCAGTGTCCTCGGCCGCCGGGATCGCGGCGAGCGTCATGCCGTGCACGTCCACGCAGTAGGGACAGCTGTTCGCCACCGAAACGCCGGTGGCCACCGCCTCCTTGGCGGCGCGGTCGGCCACGCCCTGCGCCAGCAGGGTTTCCCGCAGGACCGACCACGCGGCGGCCATCGCCTCCGGCGCCGCCGAGTGCAGCGCGACCGGCGGGGCGAGCATGCCGAAGTCGCGCTCCACCTGCCGGTACACCTCGGCGACCAGGCCCGCGGCCCGGCGCCTTGGCACGACGCGGACGTACCGGGTGTCCCGCAGCGAGCGGCGTACGGCGAAGCGGACCAGTGCGGCGACCATCGCGGGGCTCCTTATCGCGCCGCGCGGGCGACGACGGCGCCCACGACGAAGTCGGGGTAGTCCTCGGCGATGGCGTCCACGTCCGGGAGCACCGCCACGTCGGCGAGCCCGGCCGCCTCGAACGTGGCGCGCCAGGCCGCCGGCGTCAGGAAGCCGTGCGTCGGCCGCTTCACCGGGTCGGTGATGACGTCGGTGAAGCTGTCCAGGAAGTCGAAGATGATCTCGGCGTGGATGGGCCGGGCGAGCTTCGTCGGACGCACGCACTCGGACACGACGACCGCCCCGCCCGGCTTCAGCGCCTTCGCCGCCTCGGCGACGACGAAGTCGAGGTCGGGCGCCACGTGGAAGCAGTTGACCGCGTACACCGCGTCGAACGTGCCGGGCTCGACGCCCTGCGCTTCCCAGGGCAGGGTCATGTCGATGCGGGCCGATTCGACCGTGGTCGTCGGGGAAGCGGCCGCGGCCGCCGCCTTCTCGCCGTGCCGGGCGAACGTCTCGGCGACCTCGGTGAACCGGTAGCGCTTGACGTCGGTCCCGAGCGTGCGCAGCACCTCCGCGGCGCCGCTGCCGCAGCCGCCGCCGATCTCCAGGATCTCGATCCCGCCCGCGGGCACCAGGCGGGACAGCGCTTCCGCGCCCACCTTGTTGTTGATCGAGTACAGCAGGTTGTCGTTCGAGAAGTACTTCAGCCACAACGGAAGCTGCTGCGGCGCGAAGAGGATCTCGTCGCCGGTCGCCTCGCCGGCGAAGAACTTCTTCGCCTCGTCGATCAGGGTCTGCAGGATCTCGGTGGCGACGGCGGCCCCCGGCTCGCGCGCGGCGAGCTCGGCCGCGACGTCGTCCCACACCGGGACGGCCACCGGGCCGGGGACGAACCGGCCGCCGGCGCGGGCGAGGATGCCCGAGTCCGACAGCTTCTCGTAGAGGAAGTGCAGCGGGATCGTCCGGCGCCACGGGATCGACAGCTCCTGCTTGGCCAGCTGGACCGAAATCCCGTCGGCGGACGGCAAGGCGCCGATCGACGCGAGGATGCGGTACGCCGTCGCGTCGACCAGGCGGCCGAACGTTTCGTTGGCCGCCAGGAACCGGTACGGGAAGTGCTCGCGGACGCGTTCGTCGGCGATCGCGGCGCGCAGCTTCGCGAAGTCCGCGACCTTCGGGTGCTCTTCGGGACGGCCGTAGGGGTGCTCCGCCTGGTCACTCATGTACTTCACTCACTTTCGCGACGTCGGACGGGGGGTCAGGCCGCGGAACGGCCGGCCTCCGGGAACGAGCGGACGGTCAGCGGGAGGCCGCCGCCGAGGCGCAGCGACATCATCGGCTCCGGTACCGGCGCCCGGCCGGGCACGGAGTCGAAGTGCAGCTCGCGCAGCAGCGTCGAGATGATGAAGGTGGCCTCCATCAGCCCCAGGTGGTTGCCGACGCAGAACCGGGGCCCGGCGCCGAACGGGATGTGGGCGTACCGCGGGCGGTCCGCCGGCTTGTCCGGGTCGAACCGGTCCGGGTCGAACCGCTCCGGCTCCGGCCAGTACCGCGGGTGCCGGTGCAGGGTGTACGGGCAGATCAGCACCTCGGCGCCGGCCGGCACGTGGTAGCCGCCGACTTCGTCGTCGGCCAGCGCCCGGCGCGGCAGGATCCACACCGGCGGGTTCAGCCGCATGGCCTCCTGCAGCACCATGTGCGTGTACCGCAACCGGGTCAGGTCCGCGTACTCCGGGCGGCGGTCGCCGTAGACCGCCACCGCCTCCGCGTGCAGGCGCTCCCGGACCTCCGGGTGCCTGCTCACGTGGTCCAGCGTCCAGCCGACGGTGCTCGCCGTGGTCTCGTGCCCGGCCAGCAGGAGCGTCACCAGCTCGTCGCGCATGCGGCGGTCGGCGACCCGCTTGTCGCTCTCCTGGGCGGTGGAGGCGATGAGCCGGGTCAGCACGTCGTCGCCGGCCGCGGACGGCTGGGCCTTGCGCTGCTCGACGAGGACGCCGACGACCTCCTGGAGGTGGTCGCGTGCCGAGCGGAACGCCCGCTGCCCCTTCAGCGGCAGCCACCGCGGCACCAGGCCCAGGGTCTCCATCTCGAACATGGCCTGGTCCTGGACGGCCTCGAAGGAGTGCTCGACACCGTCGAACTCGCCGAGGTCGGTGTCCAGCAGCGTGCTGCCCAGCACCCCCAGCGTGAGGGCGGTGACCTCGGTCAGCACGTCCACCGGCCGGCCGGTGTCCCGGTGCACCCGGAGCCGCTCGACGAGCTCGAGCGCCTCGTCGACGATGACGTCGGCCTGCGCGGCGATCCGCTTGTGCTGGAACACCGGCTGGATGGTGCGCCGCTGTTCCTTCCACAGCGCGCCCTCCGACGTCAGCAGCCCGTCGCCCAGCGCGCGTTTGGCCTCGGTGTAGCCGATGCCCTTGTGGTAGTTGGCCGCGTTGTCCGCGAGCACGTGCTTGGCGTGGTCCGGGTGGTTGAAGATGTAGAGCGTCTTCGGGCCGATCGCCACCCGGACCGCGTCGCCGTACTCGCGGACCGCTTCGCTCATCAGGCCCAGCCGGTCCGCCCGCAGCTTGCGCAGGATCCCCGGTGCCGCCCGGCGCGGGGGTCCCGGGGGGACGCGGCGGATGGCGCCGGTCATGCGGCGGAGGTGATCGCGGCGGGGACCGGCAGGCCGATCGGCGTCCCGGCGACCTGGTGCACCCGGGCCGCGACGAGCCGCTGGGTGAGCGCTGTGACGGCCGTGTGGTCGGCAGCCGACACCTCGGTCGTGGTCATGGTGCTTCCTTTCGGCGCGAGCGACGGAAACCGCGGGCGGCGGACGGAAAACCGGCTCGAATGGCGGGCACTCGTCTCCCGGCCGGCCCTTCCACGTTCGCACCGACGCCCGCCACCCACGTCTCCCGCAGTGCGCAGTGCCGTCGCGGTTCAGGCGGCCGTTCCGCGCGTCGGCGCCGCCGCGACCGGGCCGGGCAGCCGCGAGAGGGCCAACCGGTCCCGGGCCGAGGCGTGGGTGGTGTGGCCGGAATGCACGGCGACGTAGCGGATTTCGCCGTCGATCAGCACTTCGAGCCCGGTCCGCTCGTCGGGGGCGAACCGGGCGCCGCACGCCGCGCAGGTGCGCTGGCGGGCGGCCGCGCCGGCCGCGGACTGCGGGTGCGGGGCGGGCTTCTCGGGCATGGGGCACCTCCAGCGCGGACGCTGCTGCCGGCAGTGGGCGGTGTGCGGAACTCCGGTCCGGTCAGTGCACACCGCACGGCTTCGGTGGGACGTCTTGTGCACTGCGCAACCTTTGCGGTTCGGCGGGCCGCACGGTCGGAGATGCCGCCGCGGCCGCGTCCGGTCAGACTGGAGGCTGTGTGGGCCGGGGTGTCACCGAGCGCGGCGCGGACCAGGCCCGCGACCCGTCCCGGGTGCCCGACGCCAAGTCTGATGGGGAGGCCCGGCTGATGGCGATGCGCCTCCAGCTCACCGACGGATCCGAGTTGCTCGAAGCGTGGGCCGATTCGGCGTCACAGGCCGAGCGGAACGTCATGTACGAAGCATTGTTCGCGGTCGGAGACGGTTCCGCTTTCCTGATCTACGACATTTTCGGCGATCCGCGGGACCGGAGCAATTTCATTGTCGCGGTAAAACCGAACCTGGTTCTGAAAGTACTGCTGCGGCGCGCCGATTCGTCGTTCGAGATCCGCTACCTCGGCGCACCCGACGACGACTGCGGCGACTCGGCCGGGACCACCACGCCGGGCCGCGAGGAGCCGAGCAGCTCCGAAGGTGCTTAGTCCGAACGGGTTAGCGCGGGCGTCCGACGAGGTCGTGCCGGGCACGGACCGTCGACCGTGTATTCCTCACCTTGACGTCTCTCGCGGCATGTGAAAGCCTTTTTGCATTCGCTGGTCAGCCCGCATAACTGGGGTCTTCAACATAGGAGGCTGCACCATGTCGTCACCGGAATTGCCGGGGTTGGACGTATCCGGCCGCGTACGAGCCCGCGACATTCAGATGACCGGCGTGGCCGATCTCGGCCGCCGCGTGTTGATGATCACCGGTGCGATCGACACGACCGATCACGACGTCGCGGTCAACGTCACCCTGCCGGACGCCGGCCGCTGGCAGGTCATCAAGGCCGAAACGAACCTCACCGACCGGACCTGGGTGGCCATGCAGGCGGTGCTGGACGAGGATTCGACGTTCGTCGACGACCCCGGCAGCGCGGTGATGTCCCCGCAGTTCGCCAAGAGCTTCATGACGCCGGACCAGCGGCGGCTCACCTTCTACGACGGTGAGGTGCGCCCGGGCGAGTCCGTGCTCAAGATGTATTCGATGGAGACGAGCGGCCGCAAGCCGGGGTACTTCTACTCGCGCTACAGCCCGATCGCCACCGACAGCGCCGAGCAGTCGCAGGCGACGCTGGAGCAGCTGGTCAGCGACGGGATGCAGCAGCGGCCGGTGATCGAGCTGATCGTGCCGATCTCCGTCGTCGACTGAGCCCGGCGGGGCGTCGTGATCAAGTTCGTGCCCGAGCCGCACCTGCTCGAGTCGCCCCGCGGCCGTGACTGGCCGCGCCTGGCCGCACCGGCCTCCGCGGGCCCCGGCGCGGCCCCGGGGAACTCCGCCGACGTCGTCATCGTCGGGGCCGGCCCGGCCGGGCTCGCGGTGGCTTCCGCCCTGTGGCACCACGGCGTCCGCGACGTCGTGGTGCTCGACCGGACCGGCCGCCCCTGCGGGCGGTTCTTCGACCGGATCGACCGCCTCGGGCAGCGGGTGCTGCGCTCGCCGTACGAGCACCACCCCGGGGTCGAGGGGTACCGCGACTGCGAGCTGCTGGACTTCGCCCGGCTGCACTGGTCGCGGCTGACGCGCACCGAGCGGCGCGAGATCCGGATGGCGCAGGCCGGGCACCGCTCGGTCGTCCCGGTCGACGTCTTCGAGGCCTACTGCGACCACCTGGTGACCAGCCACCACGTCGCGGAGAACACGTGGCAGGCGTCGGTGCGCGAAGTGCTGCCGACCGCCGACGCGGTGACGGTGCGCGCGAACCGGTTCACCGTGACCGCGCAGCACGCCGTGCTCTGCCTCGGCGAAGAGCGCCGCGGCGCGCCGGAAGCCTGGTGGGGCGGCGGAACTCCGCCCCCCGGAGTGTCCTATTGGGACGAACCGGTGGCCGGCGGCGCCGGGCGCCAGATCGTGGTCGGAGCCGGGCTCACCGCGGCACACCTGATCACCGGCGCGCTCGAGGCGGGCCGTCAGGTGCACTGGGTGGTCCGGGAGCCCGGCGAGCGCTACCAGTGCGCCGACGTCAACGCGTCCTTCTTCCGCCCGGAGGGCCGGGCCCGCTTCGACGGCGTCGACCGGGCCGGCCGGCTGGAGCTGATGCGCCGCCACCGACGCGCGTCCATCATGTTCGAGTTCCGGCCGCTGCTGGAGCGGGCCGAGGCCGACGGGCGGCTGGTCGTGCACCGCGGCGAGTCTGTGAAGGAGATCGGCGAGGGCGTGGTCTGCCGGCTGGAAAGCGGCCGCCTGGTCGAGGCGGACACCGCCGTGCTGGCCCTCGGGACGACCCCGTCGAGCGGCGCCGGGTTGCTGCCCCCGGACCTGGTGGGGGAGCAGGACGGCTGGCCGGACCTGGACGAGCGGACGCTCCGCTACACCCACGCCCCCCGGGTCTCGGTGGTCGGCGCGGCGGCCGCGCTGATGCTCGGCCCGGCCGCGCGCAACATCGACGGTCACCGCGTGGCGACCGCGCGGGTGGCCGCGGCCGTCGCGCACGGTCTGCGCCACGAACGCGTCCCGGTGGTGGCCGGTGTCTGACACCCGGTTCGCCCTCCCCGGGATCGACGACCCCGGGTCGACCGAGGTGGGCGTCATCCTGCTCGGCCTCGACGCGGAGCGCCTGCTGGCCGGGGTCGGGTTCGCCCGGCTCGCCGACGACCCGGGCCTGGTGACGCAGGCGGTCGACCAGGTCCGCCACGGCGTGGCCGGGTTCGGGTTGCCAGGCTTGGTCGCGGCCGGGTGCGCGCGCTGGCGCGCGGTCCGGGACGCCATCGGCCCCCTGCCGGGGACGTCGTCCCCCGCCGCGCTGCGGGGAGCGTGGGTCGAGGCCGCCGGACGCGTCGCCACTGCCGTTCCCGAGGCCGGCCCGGCCTCGGTCGCCTACTTGACCGCCTGTTCGCTGCGTCGCGGGGAAGTCGACCGGCTGGCGGGCGGAGACGGGGAGCCCGATGTCGTACCTGAAGTCCCTGCCCGCTGAAACGCGCCTGCTGCACGTCTTCGAGGCCTACCCCGGCCCGGCGCGGCCGCTGCTGGACCTGCACGAGCAGGTGATGCGGGCCGAGTCGCCGTTCACCCCCGGCGAGCGCGAGCTGATCGCGGCGTACGTGTCGGGGGTGAACAGCTGCGGCTACTGCCACGGGATCCACACGATCACCGCGGAGGCGTTCGGCGTTCCCGAAGGGCTGCTCGCCGCCGCGGTGCGCGACCTCGAGGCCGCGCCGGTCGACGAGAAGTTCCGGCCGGTGCTGGCCTACGTCGGCAAGCTGACCCGGACGCCGTCCCGGATGACCGACGCGGACGCCGACGCCGTGTTCGCCGCGGGCTGGGACGACCGGGCCCTCCACGACGCGATCCAGGTGTGCGCGCTGTTCAACTTCATGAACCGCGTGGTGGAGGGCATCGGCCTGCGTGCCGACGACGCCTACGCGATGACGTCCGGCCTGCGGCTGCGCGAGATCGGGTACGCGGGCTTGGCGAAGCTCCTCCCCACGGAGCACTGAACCGCCGCACCCGTGGAGACGCTGGCATCCCCCGCCCGGTTGGATGCTCGATCCAGCAGCAGACCCGCCGCCGGCGCCCGCCGGCGGCGGCCGTAGCGCTGGAGGGTGCAGAAATCATGGTCATCGTCATGGCTGTCGATGCCACGGCCGGAGACGTCGAAGCGGTCGTCGACCGGGTCGCGGCGGCGGGCGGCCAAGCCTTCGTCAGCCGCGGGGTGAGCCGGATGGTCATCGGGCTGGTCGGCGAGGTCGACCGGTTCGAAGCCCTCAACCTCGGCGGGATGCGGGGGGTGCGCAGCGTCACCCGGATCTCCGCCAAGTACAAGCTGGTCAGCCTGGAACACCACCGCGAACGGTCCACGGTGCACGTCCGCGGCGTCCCGATCGGCCCGGACACCGTCACCCTGATCGCCGGCCCGTGCGCGGTGGAGACGCCGGAGCAGACCCTGGAGGCGGCGCGGATGGCGCAGGCCGCGGGCGCGACGCTGCTGCGCGGCGGCGCGTTCAAGCCGCGCTCGTCTCCCTACGCCTTCCAGGGGCTCGGCGAACTCGGCCTGAAGATCCTGGCCGACGTCCGGGCCGAGACCGGTCTGCCGGTGGTCACCGAGGTGGTCGCGGCGCACGACGTCGAAATGGTCGCCCACTACGCGGACATGCTCCAGATCGGCACGCGGAACATGCAGAACTTCGGGTTGCTGCAGGCCGTGGGCGAGGCGGGCAAACCGGTACTGCTCAAGCGGGGCATGAGCGCCACCATCGAGGAGTGGCTGATGGCGGCCGAGTACATCGCCCAGCGCGGCAACCTCGACATCGTGCTGTGCGAACGGGGGATCCGTACGTTCGAAACCGCCACCCGCAACACGCTCGACATTTCCGCCGTGCCCGTGGTTCAGCAGCTTTCTCACCTGCCGGTGATGATCGACCCGTCCCATTCCGGCGGGCGGCGCGACCTCGTGCTGCCGCTCTCGCGCGCGGCGGTCGCGGTGGGCGCCGACGGCGTGCTCGTCGACGTCCACCCGCACCCCGAAGAGGCCCGGTGCGACGGCCCCCAAGCGCTGGTCGCCGACGACCTGAGCGTCCTGCAGCGCTCCCTGGAGGACCTCGCCGCGGTCCTCGGCCGGAAGCCGCCGACGTGGTGGAACCGGCGGCTGCTGGCCGGTTGAGAAACCGCCGTCCTCAGGTCCGCACGCTCGAATGTTCCGCGCCGGAAGGAAAACCGGCCAACTTGTGATGACAGTTTCCCTCGATCCCCGCGGAGATGCCGTGCCGATCAAGCCGAAGCACACGATGTACCAGACCACCCTGCTCGACGCCGAGCCGGACGCGGTGTGGACCGAGGTCCGCGACGTCCTGAAAGTGGTGAAGATCCTGTTCGGGGACACAGTGGGAAACCTGCAGTGGGTCGAGGGCGGGACACCGGACCGGGTGCCGGCGCGCTACGAGTTCACGATGCTGCAGAACCAGGGTCTCGTGCAGCAGGAGGTCGTCGGCCGCAACGAGGTGGACCGGTCCCTCACCTACCGCACGGTGGCGCCGGTGCTGTGCCTCTACGACTACGTCGCCACCTACCGCGTCTTCCCGGTGACCAACGACCCCGGCCGCAGCTTCCTGGAGTACCGCCGGGAGTTCATGGTCACCGACGACGCCGCGCCGGAGATCGTGGGGGCGCTGATGACCATGATGGAGAACCAGATCAGCGTCGTGCGGGACTACTTCGCCTGAGCGGGGCACGAGCATGCCGACCACAGTGGACCGCGGTTCGCCGTCCGGCGGCTTTCCCTTCCTGGACGTCGCCGCACCCGGGTTCGGCTTCGGCGCACCGGAGGTGGCCGAGGCCCAGGCAAGGAACTGGTACGCGGAGAGCCCGGTCGGCCTGCTCGTCCTGCGCTACGCCGAGGCGCACGCGTTGCTGCGCGATCAGCGGCTCGACCACAACGGCATGCGTTTCATGGAGATGAACGGCATCACCGGCGGGCCGATCCACGACTGGTTCGTCCCGATGATCATGAACCGCGACGGGGCGCACCACCGCCGCCTGCGCGGCCGGGTGAGCAAGGCGTTCACGCCGAAGGTGATCGCCGGGCTGCGGCCGTTCATCCGGACCGGTGCGCGGCAGCTCGCCGAGCGCCTGGCTTCGAGGGGGGAGTGCGAGTTCATCGAGGACTTCGCCAACCCGCTGCCGCTCGGGTGATGAGCGAGATGCTCGGTGTACCGCCGGAGGACCACGGTGTGTTCCACACCTGGACTTCGGACATCGGCCTGGTGTTCAGCCTCGCGCACGGCGGCGACGTCGTGGCGCGCGTCGAGTCCGCGCTGGTCGGGCTGAACGGGTACATCGACTCGCTGATGGTCCGGCGCCGGACCGCGCCGGAGGGCGATCTGCTGTCCGCGCTGGTCGCCGCCCGGCGGGACGACCCGCTGATCAGCCCGGACGAGGTGCGCAACCTTATGTCACCATGGTGTTCACCGCACACGACACGACTCGTCACCAGCTCGCGAACGCGATGGTCGCGTTCGCCGGCCACCCGGAGCAGTGGCGCCTGCTGGGCAGCCGGCCCGAACTGGCGGACCAGGCCGTCACCGAAGTGATGCGCTGGCTGCCGTCCTCGCCGACGATCCACCGGTTCGCCGCGGAGGACTTCCAATACCAGGACCTGCCCATCACCGAGGGCACCTTCTTGACCATGTGCGTGACGGCCGCCCAGCGCGACCCACGCGCCTTCCGCGACGGCGCGGCGTTCGACATCACGATCGCCCGCGAGGCCCCGCTCTTGCAGTTCGGCGCCGGACCACACCACTGCCTCGGCGTCGCCCTGGCCAAGGCCGAACTGGCCGAGGCCCTGCCGGCCCTCGCCACCCGGCTGGGCCCGCCGGCCGTCGACGGCCCCTTCACCTGGCGCCCCCGAGCGGCATCCACGGGCCGAACACGCTCCCGCTGCGCTTCAGCTGATGCGCGGCTGCGGCTGCCCTGCCGGGGCACCGGGGCGACGGGCGCCACCGTCGGGAACATCGGTTTCGCACAGACAACCGGTCCCGCACTCCAGCCGGGGTGCGGGACCGGTTGCCTTCGGGTTCGCCTACGCGCCGCCCGGCTGGTGGCGGGCTTCCGCGTCCGCGCCGATCGTCTACGCCGCCCCGTGGCGGCGCGGACGATCGGCCAGGGAACTCACCGCAGCTGGACGCCGGTGCCGTCGAGGGCGGACAGGAACTCACCCTTGCCGATGGCCGCGGCCACCCGCTCGATGTCGTCGGCCATGTAGCGGTCCTGCTCCAGCGTCGGCACCAGCGAGCGGATCTTGTCGTAGGTCAGCCGCGAAGCCGGGCTGAGCCCCGCGAGGCGCCCGGACACGTCGACCGCCTGCGCCGCGGCCAGGAACTCGACCGCGAGAATGTAGGTGTTGTTCGACAGCACCCGGCGCGCGTTGCGGCCGGCGATCAGGCCCATGCTGACCACGTCCTGGTTGTCACCGTTGGACGGAACGCTCTGGGTGCTGGCCGGGCCGATGGTCCGGTTCTCCGCGACCAGCGCGGTGGCCGGGTACTGCGCGCCCGCGAACCCGCAGTTGAGGCCCGGGTCGGTGGCGACGAGGAACTCGGGCAGGCCGGACAGGTACCGGTTGAGCAACCGGTTGGTGCGGCGCTCGGAGAACACGCCGAGCTGGGTGAGGGCGATCGTGACGAAGTCCAGCACGAACGCGACCGGCTGGCCGTGGAAGTTCGCGCCGTGGAAGATTTCCTTGCCCTCGAAGAAGAGCGGGTTGTCGTTCGAGGAGTTGAGCTCGGTCTCGATCGTCTCCGCCGCGTGGTAGAGGGTGTTGCGCACCGCACCGACGACCTGGGGGATCGCGCGCAGCGTGTAGGCCTTCTGCAGGTAGACGTCGGTGCGCGAGACGTCCCCGCCGGTCTGCTGCTCCGCGGCCTGGCGGCGCAGGTCGGCGTGGTCGACCGCGAGTGCGCTGCCGCGCATCAGTTCCCGCATGTTGGCCGCGGTGTCGATCTGGCCGCGGTGCGGGCGGGCGATGTCGTGGCCCTCGGCCTGGAACGGGCTGGTGGAGCCCTGCATCGTCTCGACGACCAGCGCGGTGACCAGCTCCGCCTGGCGCACCTGGTCCAGCGCGCGGCCGACCACGAGCGCGCCGAGGCCGGTCATCGCGGAGGTGCCGTTGATCAGCGCCAGGCCCTCCTTGAACTTCAGGTCGAGCGGGGTGATGCCGTGGCCGGCCAGGACCGGGCCGGTGCTGGTCTTGCCACCGCCGCCGAGCACGTAGCCCTCGCCGATGACCGTGGACGCGATGTGCGCGAGCGGGCCGAGGTCGCCGCTGGCGCCCAGCGAGCCGATCTCCGGGATGGCCGGGACGATCCCGAGGTTGAGGTAGAGCGCGAGCCGCTCGAGCAGCTCGGGCCGCACCGCGGAGTAGCCCTTGGCCAGCGCGTTGAGCCGGGCGGCCAGGATCGCGCGGGCCTCGTCCTCGGCGAAGATCGGGCCGACGCCCGCGCTGTGGCTGCGGACCAGGTTCGTCTGCAGCTCGGTCTCCTTGGACACGTCGACCAGCATGTAGATCATTTCGCCGTAGCCGGTCGTGACGCCGTAGACGGGGACGCCGTCCCGGACCGTGTCCTCGAACATCACCCGGCTGCGCGCGGCCCGGTCCAGGGCGGAGGGCGCCACCTTCACCGGCGCCCGGTCCTCCGCTACCCGCCGGATGCCTGCGATGTCGAGTTTGTAGCCGTCGAACTCCAGCGAAGGCGTCGTGCTGTCAACAGGGGCCACGCTTCTCACCCAATCCTGGTTTCGGGAACTGGTTGTACTCCGCTCGGCGAGCCGGACCGGGCCGAAAGGCCCGCGATCGTGGGGTCGGCGAGGAACTCCCGCACCGGCACCTCGATGCCCACCCGCTCGCGAATCCGGCTGAGCAGGACGGGCACGAGCAGCGAGTGACCGCCGACGGTGAAGAAGTTCTCGTCCGCGCCCGCCGGTGCGGCGCCGAGCACGCCGGACCAGACCGCGGCGAGCGCGTTGTCCACTGTGGACCAAGGAGTCCCGGCGGCCGCTGCCGCGGTGGCGGGCGCCTGCAGCAGGCGGCGGTCCACCTTCCCGCCGAGGTTGCGGGGCAGCCCGAGCACAGTGTGGAACGACAGGGGGTACTTCGACCGGCCGAACCTCGCCCGCAGCGCGGCGCGCCAGTCACCGGCGGAGCCGAGCGCCGCGCCCGTTTCGTCCCGCGCGGGCACGACGTGGGCGACCAGGCGGCTCACCAGCCCGTCGGCGCCCGCGACCGCGGTGACTGCGCACTCGGCGACGGACTCGCACCCGGCGAGCGCGGTCTCGAGGTCGGTGAGCTCGACGCGGACGCCCTGGAACTTCACCTGCAGGTCCTGCCGGCCCAGGAACTCCAGCGAGCCGTCCCAGCGGCGGCGGCCGAGGTCACCGGTCCGGTAACACCGGACGGGTGCGATGCCGTGCGCCGCCGGCTCGGTCGGCGGCTCGAAGGCCGCGCGCTCACCTGCCGCCGCACCGGTGTACCCGCTCGTGACGTAGGGGCTCAGGACGACGATCTGCCCGGTGACGCCGGTCGGGCACGGGGAGTCCTGGTCGTCGAGCACGAGGACCTGCCGGCCCGGGATCGGCCGGCCGATCGGCACGACCCCCGCCGTCTCGCCCGTGACCTCGTGCCAGGTCGCCAGGATCGTCTCGGTGGATCCGTAGAGGTTGACCAATCGGGCCCCGGGCAGCAGCGTGCGCGCCGCGTTCGCGAGCTCGCCAGGCAGCGCCTCGCCGGCCAGCAGGAGGTGGTCGACGGCAATGAGCGAGCCGGCCGCGTCGTCGGCCGCGACGGCCTTGAGGATCTCCCTGGCGAAGGTGGGCACGGTCTGGAACGCCGTGATCCGCTCGGTGGCCAGCCAGCCGGCCATCTTCTCCGGGTGCGCCCTGATCCGGTCGGGTACCAGGCACAGCGTCGCACCCGCGGTCAGCGCGGCGAAGGTCTCGACGAGGGCGGCGTCGTAGCCGGCGGCGGCCCACTGCGCGAGCCGGGAACCCGGACCGATGCCGAACTCGCCGGCGAACCAGCCCACGAACTGCGCGAGGCTCGCGTGGGTGGTGGGAATCCCCTTGGGCCGGCCCGTCGAGCCGGAGGTGTAGGCGACGTAGGCGCGTGCGTCCGGCCGGGCGCGCACGGGGACCACCGCACCGGGTTCGCCGAGATCGCCGGTGTCCAGCACCCGGCCACCCAGGTCGTCGCGGAACCACCCGGCGAGGTCGTCGTCTCCCGCGTCGCCGTGCACGAGCAGGCAGACCGGCCGCAAGTCGGCGAGGACGGCCCGGCCGCGCTCTCCCGCGTCGCCGGTGCCGAAGCACACCAGGTGCGCGCCCGCGTCGACGACCCCGAGCAGCGCCGCGACCTGGTGCGCTCCCTGGGGCAGCCGCACCGCGACCGCTGCGCCGTCGACGGGACCACGGCGCAGCAGCGCACGGGTGACCGCGCCCGCGGCGGCGACCAGTTCGCCGTAGCTCATCGTCACGTCGCCCAGGGAGACGGCCGGTGCGTCCGGGTGCGCTTCGGCGAACGCGTGTATTCGTGCGCTCACAATGGTTTCGGAGCCCGCGCCGGTGGTCAGGTCCGCGGCGCGGGTGGCGGCGCGGAGCCGGGCCGGAGGCACGAGCGGCAGGTCGCCGACCGGCCGGTCCGGCCGGTCGAGCGCGGCGGCGAGCAGCGTGTGGAGCTGGTCGAGGAGCCGGCGGACCGCGTCCGGGCCGAACAGGCTCGCGCGGTAGGCGAGCGAACCGGTGACGGCGTCGCCGACCCGGTGGACGGTCAGCGTGAGGTCGGCCGTGACCGTCGTGTGGTCCACCGCGACGGCGTGGACCTCGGTGCCGGCCAGGCGGAGCGGCGGCCGCGCCGCGGGCACCAGCACCGCGTCCACCAGGGGGGTCCGGCGTGGGTCGCGATCGGTGCACACCGCCCGCACCACCCGGTCGAACGGGACGTCCGCGTTGGCACGGGCGGTGCGCGCGGTGGCCGCGACCCGGCGCAGGTGCGCACCGAACGCCGGCCCGTCCGCGAAGTCGGCGCCGAGCACGACGAGGTTCTCGAACACGCCGACCTGCCCGGCATCGGCCGGCCTGCGGATGTCGACCGGCATGCCGACCGACACCCGGGCCGCGCCGCTCAGCCGGTGCAGCAACACCTGGAACGCGGCGAGCAGCACGACGTCGTCCGTGGTGTCCTCGGACTCGGCGAGGGCGGAGACCGCGGAGCCGACACCGTCCCACGCGAACTCCAGGACGCCGCCCGGGCCCGCGGGACCGTCCCGGTCCGGCCGGTCGGTGGGCAGGTTCAGCGGCGGAGGCGGCGGCGTGAGCGCGGAGGTCCACCAGTCGAGTGCGCGGCGCGCTTCCGGTGCCTCGACGCGGTCTCGTTGCCATCGCGCGAAGTCCGTGTACTGTTCGGCGGGCAGCGGGGGCAGTGCCGGCCGCCGGCCCGCGACGATCGCGTTGTAGCACTCGGACAGCTCGGTGAGCAGGATGGCCGCGGACCCGTGGTCCACGACGGCGCGCTGAGCGGCCAGCACCAGCAGGTGCTCGCCGGGACCGGCCGCGACGGCGGTGAGCCGTACGGGTGGCCCGGTGTCGAGCCGCACCCCGTCGTCCAGCCCCGCGGCGCCCGGCTCCGTGCCGGCCACGACGCGCAGTGCGGAGGCCGCCTCGGCGCTGATCCGCCGCAGCGGAACGCCGTCGGGTGCGATCAGCGTCGTGCGCAGTGCTTCGTGCCGGTCCGCGAGGACGCGCCACGCGTCTCGCAGGGCCTCGAGGTCGAGCGGGCCGGTGACCTGGTGGGCGAACCGGATCGCGGGCGTGTATCCGTCCACTTGCGACAGATACCACCAGTCGTCTTGTGCGGGTGAGGTGGTGGAAAGGGAAACGTTCGAGTCGAGCGCCATTTTCCTCACCCGGCCTCCGTTTCGTCTGCTGGCTGCGGCGATCGCGGCGCGGAGCATGGGTCCGCGCTTGCCCTGCGATCCAGAATCACACTCGCCGGTTCGCCGCCGCATCTCCTGTCATGCGCCGCGATGAGCGCACGTGTCTCCTGCAGTACAAGGAGAAAGGTCGGCCAGTCCCTGTTCAGGACCGGCCGACCATCTACATCGGACTAATTCGGCTCGGGGTGTTCTTGTGCCGTTGCGCGAGTCGTGCCGCTCAGCGATAGGGCTTGCGAGCGGCGATGATCACGTAGCCGACCTGATCCTTGCGGGGAGCGAAGAAGCCGTGGTGCTGCTCGGCGAACTCGGTGAGCGCCGCCTCGCCGAACTTGGCGGCGATCTCCTGGCGGCGGGCCAGCGCGGCCTCGATGTACTTCGCCTTGCGGCCGAGCACCCGGGGTCCGCACTGGGTGAACTCCTCGATCTGGAACCCGGCGGCACGCAGGTGCTCGCACCACTCCTCGAGACTCGGCAGCCTGCTCAGCCGCAGCGTCTCCATGAACTTCGCCAACCGGTCCGGCGGGCCGGGCGCGCCGGCGCTGAAGTCCGAGAACGACAGCCGCCCGCCCGGCCGCAGCACCCGGTAGAGCTCCCCGATCACCTGGGCCAGGTTCGGCGCGTTCTGCAGCGACTCGAGCGCGAGCACGGCGTCGAACGTGCCCGCCGGGTACTCCAGCGCCATGAAGTCGCCGTACTCGAAGGTCACCAGGTCGCCGGCCTCGCTCGCCAGCGCGCGTTCGGTGGCCCGCTCGACCTCGAACCGGCTGACGGTGACACCGGTGACCCGTGCGCCGAACCGTTCGGCCATGCCGATCGCCGTCGTGCCGGGGCCGCAACCGGCGTCGAGCACCGACTCGCCGGGCCGCAGCCCGAGCGTGTCGGTGACCTTCCTGGTGATCCGGCCGACCGCCTCGGCCAGCGGGGCACTGTCCTCGCGGTCGTAGAAGTACCACATGTGCAGCTGGCCATCGCGGAACTCGTCGCCGATGGGAGAACGCTCGTCATAGTGCTTGCCGATCTCGGCCGCTTCGGCGGCATCGTCACCCATTGCGGTCATTCGGCACCTCAAACGCTTCCGTCTAGTCCGGGGACAACACTGACTTCTTCAGCACCTGCTGGAACCGCGACACCATGTCCCGCACCGTGCTCGCTTCGAAAAGGTTGCTGTTGAACTGCATCTGGCCGATCATCTCGTTGCCGGCCGGGTCGATGTCGAGTGTCCACAAAGCACCGTCTGGGATGTCCGTGCTCACCGCGGCGGGCAGCAGGCGCTTGCGGATCTCGGAGTACTCCAGATCGCCGACCCGCTGGGCGGCCATCACGAACGGGAACTGGAAGACCTGGAACGCGACCACCGCGGCGTCGTCGGCGGCGTAGGGCGCACCGAGCTCCGGCGCGTCCGACAGGAGCCGGAGGAAGGGGATCTGCCGCGTGAGCGCGCCGATGCAGGTTTTGCGCGTCCGCTCGACGACCTCGCGGAAGCTGCCGCAGCCGGTCAGGTCCGTCCGAAGCGGAACGAGATTGAAGAACGAGCCGATCGTCTCCTCGAACCGGGGCCGGCCCCGGCCCGACATGATCGTGGTGACGGTGATGTCGTCGTTCCCGGTGATCTCCTGCAGCAGCACCTGGTACGCGGCCAGCAACACCATGAACGGCGAGCTGCGCATCGACCGCGCCAGCTCGAGCGTCGCGGCCGTCACGTCCGGGGCGACCAGGTAGCGCTCCACCGAGGTGTTCTTCGGCAGGTTGTCGGAGCGACGGAAGTCGGTGGGGACCGCGGTGATCTGGGCGTCGGCGAGCTTGTCCAGCCAGAACTCGCTCGGCTTGGCCAGTGCCTCGTCGGTCGTGGTGGTCGACTCCCAGCGCGTGTATTCCTGGTACTGCCTGACCTCCGCAAGGTCGGGTGCGCGGTGCTCGCTCCTGGCCGCGTAGCACTCCGCGAGCTCCTTGATGATCAGCTGCATCGACCAGCCGTCGGCGACCGTGTGGTGCGCGATGAGGGCGAGCACCGAGTCGTGGTCGTCGAACCGGCCGAGCACGGCGCGCAGCAGCGGCAGCTCCCGGATGCTGTACTCGTCGGCCTCGATCTCGATCAGCAGTTCCTCGGCGGCCCGGTCCCGGTTGTCCCGCGCGATGCCGGTGAGGTCGCGGACGACCAGCTCCGGCGAGCTGGGTTCGTGGATCCGCTGGTGCTTGGGCTCAGCGTCCCGGACCACCTCGGTGCGCAGCACCTCGTTGCGGGCGACCACGTCGTCCAGCGCGCCCTGCAGCAGGCGGAGGTCGACCGCGCCACGGACGCGCCAGCCGTACACGATGTGGTAGCGGGGGCCGAAGGGGCCCTCGTCGTCCCCCTTGTCGAACATGCACATGAATTCCTGGTTGACCGAAAGCGGGATCCGCCCCGCGCCCGCCGACTCGTCTGTCATCGCTCCACCGTTCGGTTCCACTTTGGACTGGCTCACGCCTGGTAAGGGCTCACTGTGACCGGAATGCCGTTGAACACCGCGTTGCCGGACGGAACGTCCACGACGAACTCGTCGGTGAGCGCGTTCGCGTTGACGCCGGTGGTCGCCACCGCGACCCGCTGCCGTCCGCCGGCGTGCCCCCACCCGTGCGGAAGGCTCACCACGCCGGGCCTGATCGCGTCGTCGGTCTCGACGTCGACGACCAGCTCTCCCTTGGCCGAGCGCACGACCGCGCGGTTGCCGAGCGCGAACTTCGCCACGTCGGCCGGATTGACGTGCAGCGTGCAGCGGTTGCTGCCGCCGACGAGCGACTCGACGTTGTGCAGCCAGCTGTTGCTGGAGCGCAGCTGGCGCCGTCCGACCAGCACGACCTCCGGCGGGGGCTCGGCAAGGCGCGCACGGAGCCTGGCGAGGTCGTCGACGATCGCCGGCGGGGTGAGTTCGACCCGGCCGGACGCCGTGCACACGATCTCCTTGAGCCGCGGTTCGAGCGGACCGAGGTCGATCCCGTGCGGGTTCGCCTTGAGCTCGGCCAGGGACAGGCCGTGGCCGCCGAACTTGAGCATGACGTCCAGGAGCAGCTCCGGGCCGTTGTCGCCGTCCAGCGTGGCCCGCAGGACCACCGGATCCATGCCTTCAACCGGCGAGCCGGGCATCCGGACGGCGCCGTCGAGCAGCTGGCCGATGATCATCTCGTCGACACCGGACGGATCGGCCGCCGCGCCGGCGCCGGCCGCGATCAGTGTCAGCCGGCCCATGATCTCGGCCTCGGACCGCTGGTCGGGGTCCAGCGGCAGCACCGGCGGGGAGTACCGGGCGTAGTTGCGGACCGTGACGATCGACAGCAGGAAGTCGTAGTGCGGCATCTGCATGATGCGTGGCGGCGGCAGGATGACGTCGGCGTGCTTGGTCGTCTCGTTGAGGTACGGATCGACGCTGACCATGAAGTCGAGGTGCTCGAGCGCCCGGTCGAGCCGGGGACCGTTGGGCGCGGCGAGGACCGGGTTGGCGGCCAGCGTGATCAACGCCCGGACCTGGCCCTCGCCGGGCGTCTCGATCTCGTCGGCCAGCGTGGCGGCGGGCAGCTCGCCGAGCGCCTCCGGCAAGCCGCGGACCCGGCTGTGGAAGTTCCCGGCCTGGAAGGGCTGGCCGGTGCGGTACACCTCGAGCGTTGCCGGCCGGGCGTACATGGCGCCGCCGGCCGAGTCGAGGTTGCCGGTCAGGATGTTGATCACTTCGACGAGCCAGTGGGCCAGCGTGCCGAACTCCACCGTCGACGCGCCGATGCGGGCGTACACGACGGCTGTCGGCGCCGCCGCCAGCTCACGGGCGATCCGGACGATGTCCTCGGCCGGCACTCCGCAGATTCTCTCCGCGACCGGCGCGGGGAACTCCGCGGCCAGGTCACGCAGCTCGTCGAGGCCGTTGACCTCCAGCGTGACGGTGGCCAGGTTCTCGGTGAGCAGCGTGTCGACGATGGCGAGCAGCAGGCAGGGATCGGTGCCCGGCCGGATGGCGAGGTGGTCGTCGGCGAACGCGGCGGTCCTGGTGCGGCGCGGGTCGACCACGACGAACTTGCCGCCGCGCGCCCGCAGTTCCTTGAGGCGGCGGGGGTAGTCCGGCGCCGCGGCCAGCGATCCGTTCGACTCCAACGGGTTCGCGCCGACGATCAGCAGGTAGTCGGTGCGGTCGAGGTCGGGCACCGAGATGGCGAACGGGTCGCCGTACATGTGGCCGACGGCCACGTGCTTCGGCATGTGGTCGAGCGTGCCGGACGAGTAGACGTTGCGGGTGTTCAGCGACTGGATCAGCGGCATCCGGTACAGGAAGCCGGCCATGGTGTGGTAGGTCGGGTTGCCGAAGAAGACGCCGACGGCGTCTCGGCCGTGTGTCTCGGTCACGGCGGCGAAGCCACGCTCGACCTCGGCGAACGCCTCCTCCCACGAGACCTCGCGCCACTCGTCGCCGGTGCGGATCATCGGCAGCCGCAGGCGGTCGGGGTCCTCGTCGATCCGGCCGAGGCTGGCGCCCTTCGGGCAGATGAAGCCCTTCGAGAACGGGTCCTCGCGGTCGCCCTTCACGGTCGTGACGTGCCCGGCGTCGTCGAGGTTCAGCCGCAGCCCGCAGACTGCCTGGCAGAGGGGACAGGTGCGGTGCGCGGTGGTCATCGACACTCCAGGATGGTTGCGTGCTGTGCCGGCCGCGCCCGTCGGAACCGTTGCCGGAACGGATGTCCGATGGTGGTGCACGACCGCGAGTGGCCCCGGCGTCCGGCGCTGCCGGGACCACTCAGGTCCTTCACGTCCGTCGTGGACACCGGTCGATCATTCGGCCTTGTGCGCCACGACGAGCACGTAGCCGATCTCCTTCAGCCGTCCTGCCGGGTCGCGGACGACGTCGAGCAGCGGGATGATCTCCTCGGAGTAGCGGGCGACCAGTTCGTCGTACCGCTCGTCGACCGTCTCGTTCATCCGCACCCCGGTGCGGTGGGTCTGGGCGCTGATGTCCTTCAGCTCCCGCAGTTCCAGGCCCGACCTGGCGATCACCTCGCGGTACTCGTGCTCCAGCAGGAACGGGCTGAACGCGTTCGTCGCCTCGTGCTCGCGCACCAGTGCGAGATCGTGCTCGTTCGGCTGGGCGTTGAGGTAGATGTCGCCGATGACGACCCGGCCGCCCGGCTTGAGCACCCGGTTGACCTCCTTGAGGGCCGCGAGCCGGTCCAGGTGCGGCAGCGTCTCGAACACCCACACGATGTCGAACGAGTCGTCGTCGTAGGGCATGTCGAGAGCGTCGGCCGTGTCGAACGTGACCCGGTCGCCGAGACCGAGCTCGGCCGACCGGCGGTTGGCCTCGGTCACCTGGGCGGCGTTGTTCGACAGGCCGACGACCGTCACCCCCGGCGACTGCCCGGCCAGCCGGAAGACCGGGAGGCCGATGCTGCAGCCGACGTCGAGCAGCCGGGCGCCGGAGGTGTCCCCGGACCGTTCGATGACCAGGTCGGTCAGCTTGTCGCACGCTTCCCGGTTGGAGCTGGAGTCCTCGTCGGTTTCCCAGTAGCCGTGGTGGAAGTTCTCGTCCCACAGCTCGGCGAAGATCTCGTTGACGACGTCGTAGTACTGGTCGGTCTCTTCGGCGTCCGGGATGCCGCGGTCCTTGTTGCTCATGTCAGCTCCATAACTGGTCGGGCGACGACCGTCATGCGGCCTTGGGCGGCGCGGCCGGCGTGTAGGTGTCCTCGAACACCGGCTCGACGCCGGGCGGCGCCTGGTACACGTAAGGCTGCTGGCTCTCCTTCGACGGCCCGCGCAGCGACTTGAGCAGCACGCGAAGGATGAAGCCGGGCTTCATCAGCGACTCCTGCGGCGCCATCAGACCGGCCACCTGGTAGTACTTGGCGGTGATGTCGCGGTCGTGGGTGGCGGCGATCTGGATCTTCTTCAGGAACCAGTTGGCGAACTTGAGCTTGAGCGGCCGCTCGCCCTTCACACCGGGGAAGCTCAGGTCGACGGTGTTGGTCAGGTCCCAGGACGCGTCGATGGCGTCCGCCGCCAGATCGTGGAAGTAGTCCAGCGGCACCGGAGCCGCGCCGCTGTGCAGGTGCTGGCGCATGGTCATCGCGCACAGCGCCGCGACGCTCATGCCCTGGGCGTACACCGGGTTGAAGCAAGTGACCGCGTCTCCGGTGACCAGCAGGTTGTCCGGGAAGCGGGTCAGCTTCTGGTAGTGGCGGCGCAGGGTGGTCGGGAACCGGTACAGAACCGGCTTGTCGACGGGGTCGGCGTAGCGGAGCGTCTCGTAGACGTCCTTGGCCGGCAACGACTTGAGCCACCGGTAGAGGCCGTCCTGGTCGGCGGGAGGGTGGTCGCCGAGCAGACCGTACGTGGTCAGCTCCAGCTGCCCGTCGCTGGTCTTGAAGAAGACGTTGCCCCGCGGGTTGGCCGGGTACGCGATCTGGTTGATGGCCACGTCGCCCTGGAAGGGGTCCGCGCCGGGACGCAGCTTGTAGTGCTGCGTCACGTAGACCAGGTCGATCTTCTTGCGCTCTTCCTCCGGGCGCTCGTAGCCGAGCTGCTCCAGCCAGACCGGAGTCCGCGAGCCGCGCCCGGTCGCGTCGACGACGAGGTCGGCGTCGATGACCTTGTCGCTCTTCGCGCCGCGGGCCTGCACCCGGGCGCCGATGACCTTGGTCTTGTCCGGCGTCGTGACGATACCGACGATGTCGTGCTGCTCGACGAAGACCACGTTGGGGATGGCCTGGACCCGTTCACGGATGTAGAACTCCAGCACCGGCCGGAGCACACCGAGGGTGATCAGGTCGCCGTCTTTCTGCGCGAGCCGGTTGCCCTGGGCGTACCAGCGGCAGCTGCCGGACAGGTCACCCCGGGGGATGCCGTCGTCGACCAGCTGCTCGACGATCCCGGGGAACAGCTCCTCCATGATGTGCACGCCTCGGGCGAGCAGGCCGTTCGCCTGGTAGCTCAGCGGCAGGGTCTTCCGTGGTCCCCGCAGGCCGACGATCTTGTCCCGGTCCACGATCTGGACCTCGTCGTAGGCGTCCGCGAGGACCCTGGCCGCGAACAACCCGGCAATGCTGCCACCGAGCACCACCGCGCGGGTCCCAGACTCCTGGCCCATCGCGGTCACCTCCTTGTCACGTGGGTTGACATTCCTGAACGGGCGATCACTCATGGCCGTCACACCGGGAAGGAACTGACCAGGCCGCCGTCGACGCCGAGGTCCTGACCGGTGATGAAGGAGGCACGTTCGGACAGCAGGAAAGCCACCGCCTCGGCGACGTCCTCGGGCTTGCCGAGCCTGCCGAGCGGGTGGAGGCCGCGGATCATCTCCCGGGCCTGTTCGACCGGAGCGACCTCGTCGAACATGTCGGTCTCGATGAACCCGGGGCTGACGGCGTTGACGCGGATGCCCCGGCCGGCCAGATCGGCGGCGAGCGAGCGGGTCAGGTTCGTCACGGCGGCCTTCGTCGCGGCGTACACCGACGCCGGTCCCATGCCGCGGTGGGCGAGGCAGGTGCCGTTGACCACCACGGCGCCCGCGCCGTCGAACAGTGTCAGCGCTTTCTGGATGGTGAAGAACGCGCCCTTGAAATTGATGCCGACGACGCGGTCGAAATCAGTTTCGGTGACCAGCGCGCTCGGGGCGGAGAAAGACACGCCCGCATTGGCGAAAATGCCGTCCAGCCGGCCGAAGCTGTGCTGGATCCGGCCGATCAGTTCGTCGATGTCCTCGGTGTGCGACACGTCGGTCGCCACCGCCAGAACCCGTTCGCCCGTGGGATCGAGCTCCTTCGCCGCGGCGTCGACTTTCTCGACGCGGCGGCCGGCGAGGACCACATTGGCCCCGAACTCGACAAGTCGCCTCGCGGTGGCGAGGCCGATGCCGCTCCCGCCGCCGGTTATGAGAACGGTTTTACCGTCGAATTCAGCCATGCAGCCAGCCTCACACCCGCCGACCTGCGCTTGCATCTCCCGCATTGCGGGTTCGTGAGCACAGTGGACGAATGCGAGGCCGGCCGCGGCTCAGCGGATCGGGCGGAAGGACAGGTGGGTGACCGCGGGGGAGCTGACCACCGCGGCCTGCTCCAGCTTGACGTCGGGGCCGAGGTTGTCGAACAGCCGTTGCCCGCCGCCGGTGAACGCCGGCACGACGTGGATCGTCACCTCGTCGACCAGTCCGGCCTTGAGGAACTGCTGGGGGACGTCCGCACCGCCCATCACGCGGACATCCTTGTCGCCTGCCGTCTTCGTGGCCAGTTCGTAGGCGCTCTGGATGTTGTCGACGAACGTGAACGGCTTGCCTTCCGCGAGGCCCTCCTCGTGGACGCTGTGCGACACGACGAAGACCGGCGTCTTGCCGTGCGGCCCGCCGTCGCCCCAGTACTTGAGGCTGTTGTCGTAGGTCCGCCGCCCGCAGATCAGGGCGCCGAGGTTCTTCTCGGACTCGTCGATCAGGCGCGTGTCCTCTTCGGTGCTGTGCAGGTACCAGTCGTGCAGCACGTCACCGCCCGCGCCGAGACCGTCTTCCGGGTTGTCGTCGGGACCGGTGACGTACCCGTCCAATGACACCGAGATATCGATGACTACTCGTCCCACTGCGTTTCTCCAGTTCGTGATGGTAGGGCCGCGCCGTCCGTTCCGGACATGGCGGCGGAAATCCAGCGACGTCACGACACGTTACCCGCCGATACGCATTGCGTACGGCGACGTGACCGTACTTCCCTCGTCCGTGCGCTGCCGCGAACGGAACTGCGCAATTTCGGAGAAATCCCGGCTCGCCGAGCCGGCGCGGGTGGGCCGGCGTGATCGCGACCGCATCCGTGAAGAACTGCCGGCAACCGGCGGCGGCAGAATGGAACTTCCGCGAGCGAGGTCTCATCGAGAGGATGTCCGATGGCCGAACCGGAGCACGGTCCCGCCGGCCCTTCCAGTGCGGGGTCGCGTCCGTTGAACGGCGCGGAGTACCTGGAGAGCCTGCGCGACGACCGCGAGATCTACCTCTACGGCGAACGTGTCAAGGATGTCACCGCGCACCCCGCGTTCCACAACCCGGCCAGGATGGTGGCCAGGCTCTACGACGCGTTGCACGACCCGAAGACCAAGGACGTCCTGACCTGTCCGACCGACACCGGCAGCGGCGGGTACACGCATCGCTTCTTCACCACCCCGCACAGCGCCGAGGACCTCGTCGCCGACCAGAAGGCCATCGCGGCGTGGTCGCGGATGAGCTACGGCTGGATGGGCCGCAGCCCCGACTACAAGGCCGCGTTCCTCGGCACGCTCGGCGCGAACGCCGACTTCTACGCGCCCTACCAGGACAACGCGCGGCGCTGGTACAAGGAGTCGCAGGAGAAGGTCCTCTACTGGAACCACGCGATCGTGCACCCGCCGGTGGACCGCAACCGCCCGGCGGACGAGGTGGCCGACGTGTTCGTCCACGTGGAGAAGGAAACCGACAGCGGCCTGATCGTCAGCGGCGCCAAGGTGGTGGCCACCGGGTCGGCGCTGACGCACTACAACTTCATCGCCCACTACGGCCTGCCGATCAAGGACCGCAAGTTCGCACTGGTCGCCACCATCCCGATGGGCGCGGCCGGCATGAAGCTGATCTGCCGGCCGTCCTACGCGGCGACCGCCGCGGTGATGGGCAGCCCGTTCGACTACCCGCTCTCGTCCCGGCTCGACGAGAACGACACGATCCTCGTGCTGGACAAGGTGCTCATCCCTTGGGAGAACGTGTTCATCTACGGGAACCTCGGCAAGGTGCAGCTGTTCACCGGCCGGTCCGGCTTCCCGGAGCGGTTCACCTTCCACGGCTGCACCCGCCTCGCGGTAAAGCTCGAGTTCATCGCCGGGCTGCTGGCCAAGGCCGTGGAAGTGACCGGTGTCAAGGACTTCCGTGGTGTGCAGACCCGGCTCGGTGAGGTTCTGGCCTGGCGCAACCTGTTCTGGGGCCTGTCCGACGCCGCCGCACGCAACCCGGTGCCGTGGACGGGAGGAGCCGTACTGCCCAATCCCGCGTACGGGCTCGCCTACCGGTGGTTCATGCAGATCGGGTACCCGCGGGTCAAGGAGATCGTCGAGCAGGACATCGCCAGCGGCCTGATCTACCTCAACTCGAGCGCGGACGACTTCAAGAACCCGGAGATCCGGCCCTACCTCGACAAGTACGTCCGCGGTTCCGGCGGGACCGAGGCGGTCGACCGGGTCAAGCTGATGAAGCTGCTGTGGGATGCCGTGGGCACCGAATTCGGCGGGCGCCACGAACTGTACGAACGCAACTACGCCGGCAGCCACGAGAACACCCGCATCGAGCTGCTCTCCGCGCAGCTCGCCGGCGGTGAGGTCGACGGGTACAAGGCGTTCGTCGAGCAATGCATGGCCGAGTACGACCTGGACGGTTGGACCGTCCCCGACCTGTCTTCGTTCGAGCACATGCGCGACATCCGCAACGGCATGATCAACGGCTGACGCGCCACCGAGCAACCTGGAACAAGACACCGGTCGACCGCGGTGGAATCTTGTGCAGTACATCACAAATCGTCGCACATCACTGGGGATCAGATGCTGAACAGGCGAAAGCTGTTGGTAGCCGGGGGTGCCGCCGTCGGTAGCGCCCTGCTCCTCCCGAAAGGCCTCAAGGACCCGTCCGCATCGGCGAGCGGCATCACCCCGATCGGGGATCCGCACGGGCCCAAGCTCTACGACCGCACGGTGCGCCCGCACGTGAAGGTTCCCGAGTTCACCGTGCCGATGCCCGTGCCGCGGGTGCTGAGCCCGTTCAAGGGCGACCCGGACATCGACTTCTACCGGGTGCCGATCAGGCCGGCGAACGTCGAGGTCCTCCCCGGCGTGCAGAGTCCGCTGCTGACCTACGACGGCGGCTTCGTCGGCCCCACGATCAAGGCGAAGACCGGGCGGCCGGTGTCGGTCACGTTCACCAACCAGCTGTCCGAGGCGGCCAACGTGCACCTGCACGGCGGCCACGTCCTGCCCCAGGACGACGGGCACCCGATGGACGTCATCGCCCCCGGTGGCTCGCGCAGCTACGCGTACCCGAACACCCAGCAGGGCGCCACGCTGTGGTACCACGACCACAGCCACCACAACGAGGCGCGGCACGTCTACCACGGACTGCACGGCTTCTACCTGATCGAGGACCCGGCCGAGCAGAGCCTCGGCCTGCCGAGCGGGCAGTACGACGTGCCGATCATGCTGCGCGACGTGCTGATCGACGAGAGCGGCAACCTGGTGGACGGCGCCGAGCCCGACCAGGTGAACACGTTGCTGGCCAACGGAAAATCGCAACCCTACTTCCAGGTCGCGGCCCGCAAGTACCGCTTCCGGCTGCTGAACGCGGCGATCCACCGCCAGTTCAATCTGAACCTCGGCGGCGTTCCGATGATCCAGATCGCCTCGGACGGCGGCCTGCTGCCGGCGCCGGTGTCGCGCACGGAAATCCAGCTCACCGCGGCCGAGCGCGTCGAGATCGTCGTGGACTTCTCCCGCTTCCCGGTCGGCACCCAGATCGTCCTGGGCGACACCATCGGCCCGGTGCTCCGGTTCGACGTCGTGCGCACGGCGAGCGACACCAGCCGGGTGCCCAGCACGCTGCGGCCGCTGCCGGCGCTGCCACGCGCAACGGTCACCCGGGACATCCGGCTGTCCTTCGACGTCTCCGGCCCGGTCCCCGTCGGCCTGATCAACGGCAAGCCCTACGACCCGGCGCGCGCCGACATCCAGATCAAGCGCGGCACCACCGAGATCTGGAACGTGACCAACGCGGACCCGATCGAGTTCGACGCCGCGCACAACTTCCACATGCACCTCGTGCAGTTCCGCGTGCTGTCGCGGGACGGCGGCCCGCCGACGCTGAACGACATGGGGCGCAAGGACACCGTGTCGCTGCCGCCGACCAAGTCGGTGCAGGTGCAGGCCACCTTCGGCGACTACCTGGGCCGCTACGCCTACCACTGCCACTTCCTGGAGCACTCGGCGCTGGGGATGATGGGGCAGATGGAGATCGTGGCCTAGCGCCGTCGTCCGTGACCGAGTCCAGCGGGGGTGCCGACGTCCATCGACGCCGGCACCCCTTCGCTTTGGTGCCGCCACGATGACGGTGCGCCCGTCCGTCGCCACCCCTTGTGTTCACCACTTTTCCCGTGCTGCTGCTTGCGCACGCTGGGAGGGGACGTGGTGAAAGACCGGTGTGACGATGGGAACTGAGCGTTATGTCCGATTTCACCGACTGGAGCAACGGATGAGCCGACGAGGCGACCCCCGCGCCGTGCTGTCCGTAGCCGACCTGTCCGGCGCGTGCGATGTCCTGCGTCTCTCATTCCGCAAGGAGCAACAATGACACTCAACATCGAGGACGTCGACGACCTGAAGGCGCCGGAGCCGGAGCGGCCGCGAACTCCGCAGGCCAAGGCTCCGTCGAAGCCGTTCTGGCGGCGCCCGTGGATCCTGCCGCTGTTCGCCATCACCGCGTTCTGGCTGTACATGCAGATCGAGCCGGTCGCCGGGGTGCCGGAGGACCAGCTGCAGATTCCGCCGCACGAGAACTTCCCCGCCTACTACCCGCTGCTGATCACGCACATGGCCTTCGGCACGGTGACGGTGCTGACGGTGTGCCTGCAGCTGTGGCCGTGGCTGCGGATCAACCACCCGAAGTGGCACCGGGTGAGCGGCCGGCTCTACATCGTCGGCGCGGTGGTCGCCGCGATCTCGGGCCTCATCATCGTGTGGTGGGCGCCGATCCCGGGACAGCTCGGCGGCGCGGCCATGTTGCTGTTCTGGCTCGGCATCACCACTGCCGCGTACGTGACGGTGCGCCGCAAGAACTACGTGCTGCACCGCCGGTTCATGCTGTACAGCTTCGCCGTGCCGGCCAACAACTTCCTGGCCTTCTTCACGTACCTCGCGATCGACAAGTTCCAGATCCAGATCGACTTCGCGTACTTCCTCGAGTACGCGCGCTGGGTGCCGTGGGTCCTCAACCTGATGCTGATCCAAGCATGGCTCTACCACACCGAGAAGCGCCCGGTGACGGGGCCGTCCGCCGTGAGCTCGCGGCGCTGACCGACACCGGATTGTTTTGGCTCGACTGGAGGATATTATGCGCCGAAGTCGGTTACTTGCCGCGGCCTCGCTCGCCACAGTTGTTTCGCTCGCCCTGGTCTCGTCCGGGACCGCCGTCGGCGTGCCGGCGAGCGCCCGGAAGATCGTCATCAACACCCTGTTCTCCATCTACGACTTCCCCGGCCTCGACACCACGCTGATCAAGCGCGGCAAAGAGTTCGAGAAGGCGCACCCGCAGTACAAGGTGAACGTGAAGTTCTCCTACTACCAGCGGTTGCCGGAGGACGTGGAGAAGGCGGCGTTGGCGGGGGAGACGCCCGCCATCGCCTCCTACAACATCTCCGGCACCCAGTTCGCGCTGGACACGCTCGACCAGAACGGCAAGCCGGCGTTCACGCCGGTCGGCAAGGCGATCGCCGGCCGCAAGAAGATCCTCGGTGAGCCGGTCGTCGTCGACGACCTGGTGCCGGCCGGTCGCCGCTACTACAGCAAGGCGGGCGACCTGTTCGCCATGCCGCTGAGCCTGTCGACCCTGCAGCTGTACGTCAACAAGACACTGCTGGACAAGGCCGGCGTCAAGACGATTCCGCGCACCTACGCGGAGATGAGTGCGACGTGCGCGGCGCTCAAGAAGCTCCCCGACGGCCCGAAGAGCTGTGTGGCCTTGGCGAACGAGGGCAAGCTCTACATGCAGGCGCTGGCGCAGCAGGGCGTGAACTTCACCGACAACGCCAACGGGCGCTCCGGGCGGGCGACGACCGTCGACCTCAACTCGCCCGCCCTCGTCGACTACACCACGTGGTGGCAGCAGATGTACCGCGACGGGAACTTCCTCTACTCCGGTCAGATGGAGGACTGGCCCGGCACCTTCGGGGCTTTCGCCTCGCAGGAGGTGGCGTTCACGGTCACCTCGTCGTTCGCGATCAACTACGGCGTCGACGCGGCGAAGGCGGCGAACTTCGAGTTCGTGGTCGCTCCCTCCCCGGCCAAGCGGGTGCCTTACGCGGGCGCGTGGCTCGGCGGTGAAGGCATGTACCTCGCCGCCGGTCTCGACGACGCGACCCGGGACGGCGCACTCGCGTTCATGCAGTTCGTGAACAACCCGAAGAACGGCGCCGAATGGCACCGGGTCTACGGCGCGTCCCCGGTGACCAACGGCGCCTACAAGGAGCTGAAGGCCGAGGGTTACTACCAGGAGCACCCGCAGCACCTGGCGACCGTCGAGCAGATCAACGCGACCACGACCGTCTCGGGTGGACAGAGCCCGCTGGTCGGTGGCTTCGCGGGGATCCAGCAGGCGCTGATGCGTGCCGTCGACGACATCCTCGAGAAGAACGCCGACCCGTTGGAGCGGTTGACCAGAGCGGACTCCATCGCCCAGGAACTGCTGACCGACTACAACGACCACTGCGTCGGACCGGGCCTGCGCCCGACGACCTGTTTCCTGCTGGACAGTTGAGCGGACCACGTGGGGCCGGCCGGGACGCTCCCGGCCGGCCTTCCGTGTTCGGTGACCATCCGGGTGTACGCCGTCAACCGGTCGGGGCACGGGAGCGCACTCTGCGAGATGCTCCCGTGCGCCGGCAGAGAGGACTCTGTGACAACAAGTGCACGAAGAGCAACAAAGTGGACGCGGAAGCGATCGTGCTCGCGAGTGGCCACGATCACCAGCGATATGAAGGGATCAGCAAGTGACTGCCCTTGATGAAACACCGACGAAGGCCGGGAGGCGGGCGTGGCTCGGGCTGGCCGTGCTGGCTCTGCCCACTTTCATCGTGGCCATCGACCTTTTCGTCCTGCTGCTCGCCCTGCCGAATCTGGCATCCGATTTGCACGCGGGCGCGAACCAGCAGCTGTGGATCACCGACATCTACGGCTTCGTGCTGGCCGGGTTCCTCGTCACGATGGGCACGCTCGGCGACCGCATCGGCCGTCGCAAGCTGCTGATCATCGGGTCACTGGCGTTCGGCATCGGGTCGGTCGCGTGCGCGTACGCGCCCAACCCGGAGACCCTGATCGTGGCGCGGGCGGTGCTGGGCATCGCCGGTGCGACGCTGATGCCGTCGACGATGGCGCTGATCGCCACCCTGTTCCCGAACCCGAAGCAGATGGCGACCGCGTTCGGCATCTGGGCGGCGACCTTCACCCTCGGCGCGATCTTCGGCCCGGTGATCGGCGGGGTCATGCTGGCCCACTTCTGGTGGGGTTCGGTGTTCCTGCTCGGCGTGCCGATCATGCTGGTGCTGGTGGTCGTCGGTCCGAAGCTGCTGCCCGAGTTCAAGAACCCGGCGGCCGGCAAGATCGATCCGACCAGTGTGGTGCTCTCCCTGCTCGCGTTGCTGCCGACGATTTACGGCATCAAGGAGCTGGCCAAGGAAGGCATCGAGCTGGTCCCCGCCGCGTCGCTGGTGATCGGCATCGGGTTCGGCGTCGCGTTCGTCCGCAGGCAGAACCGCATCGAGAGCCCGCTGCTGGACATGAGCCTGCTCCGCAACCGCACCATCGGCGGCAGCATCGTGGGCATGCTCTGCTACACCAGCTTCGGTGGCGGCCTGCTGATGCTGATGCTGCTGTACTTCCAGCTGGTCGGTGGCCTTTCGTCGGTCCAGGCCGGCGCGGCGCTGGTGCCCGGCATGGTCACCGGTGCGATCGGCTTCCAGGTGATGCCCAAGCTGGCCGCGCGTTTCCGGCCCTCCTACGTGATGGCGGGCGGCATGATCGCCGCGGCCATGGCGTTCGTCACCATGACCCAGATCGATGCCGATTCCGGGAACTGGCCCCTGATCATCGCGTTCGCGGCGTCGTCGCTGGTCGGTGTGGCGATGCCGGGGCTCGGCGCCAACCTGATCGTCGGGTCGGCGCCGCCGGAGCAGGCCGGGTCGGCGGGTTCCCTCGCCCAGATGGCCAACGAGTTCGGGTCGACGCTGGGCTTGGCCATCTACGGCACCATCGGCGCCGCGGTCTACCGGGCCGTGGTCGAGCTGCCCCCCGGCCTGCCGGCCGGTACGGCCGCCGAGGCCGGCGACAGCATCTCCGGAGCGGCCGCGTCGACTGCCGGGCTCTCCCCGGAGGCGGCCGGCGCACTGATGGCTCCGGCCAGGGAGGCGTTCGTGAGCGGGCTGAACACGGTGGCCTCCATCGGCATCGTCGTGCTCGTCGCGGCCGCGGCCTTCGTCGGTATCCGGATGCGGCACGTGCCTCCGTTCGGTCAGGCGGAGGCCGCCCCGGCCGAGTCCTGACCGTTCTCCGAACAGCGGCGGCGGGTTGCCACAGCGGCAGCCCGCCGCCGCTGTCGTGCGTTGCCGATGGCGGCGCGGCGGTTCCGCACTGCGCGAGACGCGGCCCGCAGTGGGCTGGAGTGACGATGTAGCGGTGAGTCCGTCGGCTCCGTTCCTCGAGTCACTGTCTCATCAGGACGGTTGACGCCATCGGCAGAACAGTTGGAGGAAGTGCATGAGCAGCGACATCGCGCGGAAGGTCGAGGAGATCTGGCGGGCTGCGCTCACCGTGCCGAACGGCCAGGAGGACGCCACCTTCTTCGAGTTGGGCGGCGAGTCCATCTCCGCGGTCCGGATCGTCTCCCGGATCGAGGAGGAGCTCGGCGTCTGGATCGACGTCGGCGACCTGTTCGAGGACGACCCGAACCTCGCGACGCTCGTCCGGAGCGTGACCGCCAAGGCCGAGGACGCATCCGCGGCCTGACCGCGACTCGCCCCGAGCTGACGGCCGGAGCGTGCGGACCAACGCGGTGAGCTCCGGCTGCATCGCGACGCAGAAAGGAAACACGATGAACTCGCAAGCTCGGGTCCGCGCGGTCGTACTCGGTGGCAGCATCGCCGGCACGCTCGTGGCGCGCGTTCTGGCCGAGTCCTATCAGGACGTCGTGGTCGTCGACCGGGACAAGGTGCTCGACGTGCGGGTGGCCCGCAAGGGGGCGCCGCACGCCCACCACGCCCACGGTCTGCACGCCAGGGGCCACCTGATCCTCGAGGACCTGTTCCCCGGCCTCACCGACGAGATCGTGGCGGCCGGCGCGTTCACCACCGACCTCGGCAGGATCAGGTGGATCTTCAACGGCAGGCGGTTGCAACCGACCGACACCGGGCTCGTGACGGTGGCCCCGTCCCGGCCGGTGCTCGAGAACCACGTGCGGAACCGGGTCTCCGCGCTGCCGAACGTCACCTACCTCGAGGAGCACGACATCCTCCGGCTGGTGACCACCGGCGACCACCGGCGGGTCACCGGTGTCGTGGTGCGCCGGCAGACGGACGACGCCGAGGTCGTGCTCGACGCGGACGTGGTCGTCGACACCACCGGCCGCGGCTCGCGCACCCCGGCCTGGCTCGATGAACTCGGCTACGAACGCCCGGAGGAGGAGCGGGTCAAGGTCGGCCTCGCCTACACCACGCGCCACTACCGCGTCGGTCCCGAGCCGTTCGACGGCGCGCAGTCGATCGTCCCGGTGGCCTCGCCGGCACATCCCCGCGGCGCTTTCTTCGGCCAGCTCGGCGGTGGTGTCTGCGTCCTGTCGCTGACCGGGATCCTCGGCGACCACCCGCCGACCGACCCGGAGGGCTTCCTGGAGTTCGCGCGCACGCTGCCGGTGCCCGACGTGTACGACGCGGTGCGGGACGCGCCCGCGCTGGAGGATCCGGTGAGCTTCCGGTTCCCGGCGAGCGTGCGCCGCCGCTACGAGCGGCTGACGCGGTTCCCGGACGGCCTGCTGGTCCTCGGCGACGCGTTCTGCAGCTTCAACCCGGTATACGGTCAGGGCATGACGGTCGCCGCGCTCGAGGTGCTCGCGCTGCGGGAGCTGCTGCGTGCCGGCGACGTCGCGCCGCTGCCGTTCTTCGCCGCCATCTCGAAGGTCATCAACGCGCCGTGGGACATCTCCGTCGGCGGCGACCTGGCCTACCCCGGCGTCGAGGGACCCCGGCCCGTCAAGGTGAAGGTCGCCAACGCCTACATGGCACGGCTGCAGTACGCGGCGACCCAGGACCCGAAGGTGACCGAGGCGTTCATGCGGGTGGCCGGCCTGATCGACCCGCCGGAGGCGTTGTTCAAGCCGGGGACCGTCCGGCGGGTGCTGCGCCACGCGTTCCGCACTCCCGAGCCCGGCCCGTCCTGGCTCGACACCGCGCCGCCGGCCGGCGCCCCGCCAAGGGATCTGCCGGAAGCCGCGTGAACCAACCACACGAAGGCCGGGTCACCTCGATCGAGGTGACCCGGCCTTCGGGTGTGGTGGGGAGCCGGCTCAGTATTCGATGACGGCGCGGAAGCGCACTTCGCCCTTGCCGACCTTCTCGACGGCCTCGGCGATGTCCTCCTTGGCGAAGGTCTCCACGAGCGGGGTGACCTTGCCGGCGGCGGCGATGTCGAGCGCCTCCCGCAGGAACTCGGGGCCGTTGTGCGTCGCGCCGAGCACCTTTTGGTCCATCGCGAAGAACGGATGAGCCGCCGCGCTGGGAATGCCGAACGCGTTCTGCCCGTCGATGCCGGCGAGCACGAGCCTGCCGCCGACCCGGAGCCCGGCGAGCGACTCGGCCGCGGCGACGTGGGACGGGTTCGTGGCGATGATGACGTCGGCCCCGCCCGCCTCACGCAGCTGCCGGCCGTCGGCGACGACCAGGTCCGCGCCGAGCTCGCGGGCGAGGTCGTGCTTGTCCGGCGACGTCGTGATCGCGACGGTCTCGAAGCCGCACGCCTTCGCGTACTGCACGGCGAGGTGGCCGAGCGCGCCGATGCCGGCCACGGCGATCCGCTCGTGCGGCTTCACCTCGGCCGCACGGATGGCCGACCAGCTGGTGTAGCCGGCACAGAGCACCGGCGCGGCCAGCACGTCGCTCAGGGCGTCCGGGATGCGGACGGTCTGGTCCGCGGCCACGACCATGTACTCGGCCTGGCCGCCCTGGACGGTGAAGCCGGTCGAGACGGGCGCGGCGCACAGGAGCGCGGCCGTGCCGCTCACCGGCCGGCCGAGCCGGCAGTAGTCGCACCGTCCGCAGGTGCCCCGGATCCAGGTGACGCCCACGCGGTCGCCGACCGCGCGGGACGTGACGCCCGCGCCGGTCTCCACGACCTCGCCGACCGGTTCGTGGCCGGGGATGGCGGGGGAGATGGCCGGGAACGGGATGTACCCCTTGGAGGCGGCGATGTCGTTGCCGCACAACCCGGACGCCCGCACCCTGATCAGCACCTCGCCGGGACCCGGCGTCGGTGTCGGCACGTCCTGGATCACCCACCCGGCGTTCACTTCCGGAATGACCGTTGCCTTCATCCGACCTCCTAGTCCGAGAATCCGGGAGCAGACCGACACGGCGTCCCGGCCGCCTGGTGGTGCGGGGGTCTTTCGACACGCGAGCCCGTCAGGCGACGCACCCATCATCACCACGCCGGGTGCGCGGGTGGGTCTTCCCCCGTGCGGACTCGGGCACGGTCCAGGGGCGCTCCAGCGCGAGCGGGGAACTGTCGGCCACGTAGCACGCTGGAAGAGGTCGGCGGGCAAAGCCGCGAGGAAGAATGCACAGGACACCGAATGTTGTCGGTCGTGTGCGCATTTCACACAACGCCGGATTCGTGGGCGGGTGATTACCCAACCGGGTGCCGGCGGATCACCAGCGTAACACAGTTCAGCAGCGCGTGACAATGCGGCGACCGACAGTTCGTTTCGGACTCGAACCACAACGGGCGGTCGGGCACACGTCGGGGGTGTGACGGTTCGTCCGGTAGCGAGAAATGGAGACACGCCAAATGGACAGAACGACAAAGGGTGACGCGGGGCCGTTACACCCCGAATCCCGGCCGGCGCAGCTGCGGTCGCTGACGGGCATGCGATTCTTCGCCGCGTTCATGGTCTTCGGCTTCCACACCGCGTTCATCGGCATGTACCCCGGTGTGCAGGAGACGATGAACAAGGTCCTGTGGCAGGCGGGCTTCCTCGGCGTGGGCTTCTTCTTCGTGTTGAGCGGTTTCGTGCTGGCCTGGTCTTCCCGGCCGTCCGACACGACGCGCGCCTTCTGGCGCCGGCGGGCGTTCAAGATCTTCCCGAACCATCTGACGACCTTCATCGCCGCGGCCCTGCTGCTGGCGCTTGTGGACGGCATGGTCCTCAACGGACGGGACGCGGTCCTCAACATCTTCCTGCTCCAGTCGTGGGCGCCGGACATGAACATCCGGGGCAACTACAACGGCGTGGCGTGGTCGCTGTCCTGTGAGCTGCTGTTCTACCTCTCCTTCCCGCTCGTGATGCGGTGGATCAACAAGATCCGGCCGTCGCGGCTGTGGACCTGGGTAGGCGGCCTGGTGGTGGTCATCTTCACGATCCCGTTCCTGACCATGCTGTTCCCGTCGGCGCCGCTGATGACCTTCTCCGACGTGACCGATCTGGAGATGTGGAGCATCTACCAGGCTCCGCTGCCGCGCATGCTGGACTTCACCGTCGGCATCCTGCTGGCCCGCATCGTGCTGACCGGGCAACGGCTTCCGCTCGGCCGGGCCGGCGCGGCCGTGCTGGTCGTCATCGCCTACGTCGCGTCGCAGTTCGTGCCGCACACCTTCGGGCTGGTGGCGCTGATGGTCGTGCCGCTCGGACTGCTCATCGCCGCGACGGCCAAGGCGGACGCGGAGGGCAGGAAGAGCTGGCTCGGCAGCAAGCCGATGGTCTGGCTCGGCGACGTGTCGTTCGCCTTCTACATGTGGCACAGCCTGCTGCTGTGGTACGGCTACATGACGGTGTTCGGCCCGGCCACGACCCTCGGCGGCGCGCTCGCCGAGATGGCGGCGATCTTCGCGGTCACGCTGTTCGTCGCGTGGCTGCAGTACTCGCTGATCGAGCACCCGATCATGCGGCGCTTCTCGGTGTCCAAACGCGACAAGGAGAAGAAGGCGAAGGAGCTGGCGGCCACCGTCATCCCGATCAAGCCCTCGGACGACGACCGGGCCGCCGCATAGCCCGTCCGGAGGAGGAGCCCCTGCCGGCCGACCGGCAGGGGCTTCGCCACGACGCCGCACGCTGGAAGAGACGACCGGCAACCGGGGAGATGCGGCCGGTGCCGGGCGGATGTGATGATCCCGGACAGGAGTTGATGCGCCCGCGCGTGGACGGATTCGGCACTGTACTGCCCCTCGAGAAAAGGATCGCGCAGCGATGACAGTATCGGCGATTAACCCTGCCAACGGATATCCGCTGCCGCCGGAACCCGATCTCACACCGGCGGACGTGATCGCGCGCGCAGAGGCGATCGCCCCGACGCTGGTCCCGCGGCAGGCCGAGGTCGAGGACCGGACCTACTACGCGGAGGACGTCCACGAGGCCTTCTCGAAGGCCGGCTTCTACCGGATCCTGGTGCCCCGCAGGTACGGCGGCTACGAGTTCGGCGTCGACACGTTCTTCCGGGTCGTGCGGACGCTCGCGCGGGGCTGCCCGTCGACCGGGTGGATGTACTGCCTCGGCGCGGTGCACGCGGTGTTCGCCGCGACCGTGTTCCCGGAGCGGGTGCAGGAAACGATCTTTTCCGGTGGAGATTTCATCGCGCCGTCGACGGTGCTGCCGTGCGGCACCGCGGAGCGCCACCCCGACGGCGGCTGGATCGTCAACGGCACGTGGGGCTACTGCTCCGGCGCGCCGTACGCCACCCACTTCATCGGCCACACGCTGGTCACGCCGGAGGAGGGCGACGAGCCGGAGGTGCTGCTGTTCGTCGTGTCGAGCGACCAGTTCCGCCGGCTCGACGACTGGGGCCGCCAGCTCGGCCTCAAGGGCAGTGGGTCGCACAGCCTCGTGATCGACAACGCGCACGTGCCCGACGACCAGACGCTGCCGACGCACCAGAGCCAGTACCGGGTCACCCAGGACACGCCCGGCGTGCGGCTGCACATCAACCCGCAGTACGGCGGCGGCCCGGTCAGCTTCGCCTTCCTCGAGGCGGCCTGCCTCGCGGTCGGCATCGCCAAGGGCGCGCTGGACGAGTACGAGCACCTGATGCGCACCCGCACCACCATGTTCCCGCCGATCGTCAGCCGTGCCGAGGACCCGGACTTCCAGCGCTGGTACGGAGAGGCCACCGGCAAGCTGGCGACCGCGGAGGCCGCCGTCGCCGGGACGGTGGCCCGGTGGCAGGACCTGTGCGCGGAGGGACCGCAGGCGTTCACCGCCGAGCAGGACTGGCGCATCGCCACCATGTGCCGCGAGGTGATCCGCCTGAGCTGGGCCGCGGTCGAGCAGTACGTGTTCCCGACCGCCGGTTCGAGCTCGGTGAGCAAGGGGCAGCGCATCGAACGGGTGTGGCGCGACCTGTCCACGCTGCAAAGCCACGCCGGCATCGCCGTCGCGATGAACACGATGGCCAACCGTGAACTCGCCAAGGCGCGGTTCGGCATCGAAGATCACCACTGACTCGCGGGTCCATCGCGCCGGGAAACCGCAAATCCGGAGACGCACCGCCGGCCCGTTCGGGAGACGCTCGAACCGAAGACCCACGGATGCCGGCCGAGCCTCGCGCGACCAGGTGTTCGTTCTCGTCCGCTTCCGTTGCTTGGAGGATAACTTGGCTACCACGATCCCCGCGCGCGAGGAACTCGTGCGCAAGGCGTCGGATCTGATTCCGCTCCTGCGTAAGCACGCGTCCTGGGCCGAGGAGAACCGCAGGCTGCACGACGAGTCCATCGAGGCGCTCGCCGACGCCGGGGTGTTCAAGTTCCGTCGCCCCAAGCACTACGGCGGGTACGAAGTGGACAGCCAGACGTTGTTCGAGGTCGGCACCGCGCTCGGCCAGGGGTGCGGCTCCACCTCGTGGGTGGCGTCGGTGTACTGGATCCCGACCTGGATGGCCTGCCAGTTCCCCGACGAGGTGCAGGACGAGGTGTTCTCGACGCCGGACGTGCGGGTGTGCGGCACCCTCAGCCCGTCGGCGATGGCCAAGCCGGTCGACGGCGGCATCCTCGTGAACGGCAAGTGGGGTTTCATCAGCGGCGCGCACCACGCCCAGTGGCAGGAGATCATCGCCGTCCTGGTCCCGCCGGACGGCGAGCCGTACCCGGTGATGGCGCTCGTGCCGCTGTCGGACCTGCTGGTCATCGACGACTGGCACACGTCGGGCCTGCGGGCCACCGGCAGTGTCAGCACAGTGGCGCGGGACCTGTTCATCCCGGCCGAGCGCGTCCTGCCGCTGCCGGCCGTGCTGCAGGGCCAGATCGCCTCCAAGCGCAACGCGTCGTCGCCGGTCTACCGCGCGCCGCTGTTGCCGGTGGCTTCCGCGGCGTCGGTCGGCACGCTGGTCGGCATGGCCAAGGGCGCCCAGCACGCGTTCATGAGCCGGATGGTGGAGCGCAAGATCACCTACACCGCCTACGAGAGCCAGCGCGACGCGCCGATCACCCACTTCCAGGTGGCCGAGGCGGCGAACAAGACCGACGAGGCGGAGTTCCACGCGCAGCGCCTCGCGAAGCTGGTCGACACCAAGGCGGAAGAGGGCACCGAGTGGAAGCTCGAGGAGCGCGCCAGGTCGCGTGCCGACGTGGGCGCCACCGTCCGGCTGGCCAAGGAGGCGATCGACATCTACGCCACGGCGAGTGGCGGTTCCTCCATCTACAGCGGGATCCCGATCCAGCGGATCAACCGGGACATCCAGGCGGTCAACCAGCACGCGCTCATGCACCCGAACACCAACGCCGAGCTCTACGGCCGGGTGCTGTGCGGGCTCGAACCCAACACCCTCTACATCTGATCCGGTTCTTCGACCACCAGAGAGGAATTCCAGTATGACCACCGATTCGGACGCAGCCGCGATCGCTGCGCTGACCCAGCGCATGGTGGCCGGGTGGGCCTACGGGGAGGCGGACACGATCGCCGGCCTGTTCGTCGAGGACGGCACCCTGATCCTGCCCGGCGTGTTCTGCAACGGCAAGGAGGAGGTCCGCTCCTACTTCGCCGACGCGTTCGAGGGCCGCTACAAGGGCACCCAGGTCGTTGGCAAGCCGATCAGCATTCGGGTGCTCGGGCCGGACGTCGCGATCCTGCTGAGCCACGGCGGTGTGCTGGCGGCAGGCGAGACCGAGGTCTCGGAAAGCAGCGCGATCAGGGCGTCCTGGCTGGTCGTCAGGCACGACGGTGAGTGGCGGCTCGCCGCGTACCAGAACAGCCCGCGCCACGACGCGAGCGCGACACGCGGGGGCGCCGCCGACCGCGCCGCCTGACTCCGAAAGCGAGCACGGGGCCGTTGTCCGCCTGAGCGGACAGCGGCCCCGTTCGTCATGTGCCGGCCGTGCTCTTCGACGGGGGTGCCGCGGACCGGCTTGGCCGCAATCTTCGATCGCTCCGCTGCCGCCGGAGCCGACGGGTCAGGCGGCGGTCACCTCTTCCAGCCGCCCGGCGAGGAACGCGCGTTCCGCATCGTTGCCGGCCAGTTCCAGAGCCGTGCGGTACGCGGCTGCCGCTTCGGAGGGGCGACCCAGCCGCCGCAGCAGGTCGGCCTTCGCCGCGGCCAGGTAGTGGTAGCCGTCGAGCCTGCCGTCATCCTCCAGGGCCCGCACCTCGCGCAGCGCTGCCTCCGGACCGTCCACCATGGACACCGCGATGGCGCGGTTGAGGGCCACTACCGGAGACGGCGACACCTTCAGCAGCTCGTCGTAGAGCACCACGACCTGCGCCCAGTCGGTCTCGGCGTAGCTCGGCGCCCGCGCGTGCAAGGACGCGATGGCCGCCTGCAGCACGAACTTCCCCGGCCGGCCCGCGCGCATCGCGTCGAGGACCAGCCGGTGGCCCTCGGTGATGGCGACCCGGTCCCACCGCGACCGGTCCTGCTCGTCCAGCAGCAGGATCCGGCCACGGGCGTCGGTGCGGGTGGCACGCCGGGCGTCGGTGACCAGCAGCAGCGCGAGCAGTCCCCAGACCTGTCGTTCGTCCGGCATCAAGTCGCGCAGGAGCCGGGCGAGGCCCAGCGCGCGGTCGACGAGGTCGTCGCGCACCAGCGCGTCCCCGGACGGCGCGGTGTGCCCGGTGGTGAACAGGAGGTGGATGACGGTGAGCACCGCGTCCAGCCGGTCCGGCAGCTCGCTCGCCGCCGGGAGCCGGTGGGGAACACCCGCGGCGGAGATCTTCTTCTTCGCCGACGCGATCCGGGCGGCCATCGTCGCGTCCGGCACGAGGAACGCGCGCGCGATGTCGCCGGTACCGACTCCGCACACCAGCCGCAGCGTCAGCGCGATCTGTTCCTCGCGCGGTAGTTCGGGGTCGCAGCAGGTGAAGATGAGCCGTAGCCGGTCGGCGGGGGTCGGGTCGCCCGCCGCGAGGTCGTCCAGGTCGTCCATCTCGGTCACGTCCTTCCTCCCGCACACACTCCTCGGCGAGGCCGGGGTTTGTTCACGCTAGCGCGCTGCCGGCGCCGGAGCGGGAAACCGCGCACGCCGGGAGAAGACGCCGTCGGACCCGGCCGGCCCATCGACGTCGGGTTCGGCCCTGGTGACGACGCGCTGTACCTGCCCGGCTTCGGGACGTTCGAAATGTCCGAAACGGCCCAGCGTCTCCCGGGCAACCGGCACGCTGCGAAGGCGGGAGTCCTGGTCGGACAGTCCACACAGGACTTCACTGGGCCGGGCGGCGCCGCACTGCGCAAGAAGCCAGTCGCTCCGGCCCGAAGCTACGGTGGTGTGCACGCGGTGCCCGGGCCGGGCACCGCCGGGGTCCGAAGTGGACTCCCCGTGGGGGAGCTGGGGTTACTGGCCGGCGCGCGACAGTGGTCGCCGCGCGCCCGGCTGGGTTGGAGACCATTGTGCCGTACTCGCGTTCGCTGCTCGGCTGTTTGGCCGACTTCGCCCGCAACCGGCCGGAGTCGACCGCGCTGGTGATGGGCGGCGACCGGGTGTCGTACGCCGAACTGTGCGCCATGACGATGTCGGCCTACAACGGGCTCGCGGCGCTGCAGCTGCCGCCCGGCGCCCGCGTCGCGCTGCACGCCGCGAAGACACCGCGCACCGTCGCGCTGATCGTCGCCTGCCTGCTGGCACGCCGCCCGTTCATGCTGCCGTCGGTCGAACTCGGCGCGACAGCGCTGGAAGAGCTGCTGGAGAAGGCCGGCTGCACCGATGTCCTGACCGCCGAACCCGGCGCGGGCGTCGGCGGCAGGCGGATCCACAAGATCGACACCACCGCGGTCGCGCCGGACGGCGACCTGGCCGGCCTCGACGGCATCACGGGCCCCGACGTCAGCCCGGACGCCACCTCGTTCATCTTCACGACCTCCGGGTCCACCGGCCTGCCCAAGGTGGTGCCGCTGAGCTTCCAGGCCGTCGAGCGCTTCACCGAGTGGGCGGTCACGAAGTTCCGGCTGCGGCCCGGCACCGCGGTGCTCAACTACGCGCCGTTCAACTTCGACCTGTGCCTGCTCGACATCCGCGCCACCTTCAAGGCCGGCGGCACGACGGTCCTGGTCGACCCGGAGAAGGCGACCAACGGCAAGCACCTCGCCGAGGTCATCCGCACGGAGTCCGTCGAGGTCGTGCAGTCGGTCCCGATGCTCTACCGCCTGCTGGCCGACGCCCACGACGGGCAGCCGTTCGACTCGGTGAAGCACGTGATCGTCACCGGCGACAAGATGCCGGCGAAGCTGCTGCCCGAGCTGCCGCGGCTGTTCCCGAACGCGCGCTTCCACAACATCTACGGTGCCACCGAGACCAACGACAGCTTCATCCACGAGATCACCGGCTTCGAGGGCGAGGGCCTGCTGCCGATCGGCCGCCCGCTGCCCGGCGTCGACGCGCTCGTGCTGGACGCCGCGGGCGAGGTCGTCGACGGCCCGGCCACCGGCGAGCTGCTCGTGTCGACGCCGTTCCAGACCGCCGGCTACGCGGTCGGCGGCGGAGCGGACAAGTTCGTCGAACGGGACAACGGGCGCGTCTACTTCCGCTCCGGCGACCTCGTCGCGCGGGACGCCGACGGCGTGTTCACCCTCGTCGGGCGCACCGACTCCCAGGTGAAGGTCCGCGGGGTGCGGGTGAACCTAGAGGAGATCGAGCAGGTCCTGCTCGGCCACGAGCGGATCGCCGGCGCGGCCGTCGTGGCGGTGCCCGACGACGTGGCGGGGCTGGTCATCCACGCGGTCGTCCGCCGCGACACGACCGAGCCGCTGGGCGTGCTCGCGCTGCGGCAGTTCTGCCGCGAGCGGCTGGCGCGGGCCGCGCTGCCCACCACGATCCGCGTGGTCGACGACCCGCTGCCGACGACGTCGACGGGCAAGACCGACCGCAAAGCCGTCATCCGAGACCTGTTGAACGGGAGCTGACATGAGTTATGCCGAGCAGATCAAGCAGTACGTCCTCGACGAGTTCCTCCCCGGCGTCGGCCCGGAGGAGCTGGAGGACGACTACGACCTGCGTGCCAACGGCGTGATCGACAGCCTGGGACTGCTGCGCGTGGTCACCTGGCTGGAGAGCACGTTCGAGATCCCGATGGAGGAGGTCGAGATCGTCGAGCAGGACTTCACCTCCATCACCTCGATCTCCCGGTTCGCCGAGCTGCACTCGGCGTCGGGCTCGTCCGGTGCGGACTACCTGGGAAAGGCGGCCTGACAAAGTGATCATCCGCAAACTTTCGGAAGTCGAAGGCGTCGAGTGGGGCAACGGCCTGAGCCACCGGTTCCTGACGCTGCGGGACGGCATGGGCTACACGGTCACCCACACGATCGTCCGCGCCGGCACCGACTCCGCGCTGGAGTACAAGAACCACCTGGAAGCGTGCTACTGCATCGCCGGCAGCGGCAAGGTCATCGACTCCGCGGGTGACGAGCACGTCATCGAGGTCGGCACGATCTACGCCCTCGACAAGCACGACCCGCACCACCTGATCGCGTCGCCGCACGAGGACATGGTGCTGGTCTGCATGTTCACGCCGGCCCTCATCGGCGACGAGTCGCACAACCTCGACGACGAGTTTTCCAACTACTGAGCCGGAGCTCCCCCGATGCAGCAGTGGACCGACAAGCAGCAGGAGCTGCGGGACGGCTACACCGAGGTCTTCCAGGCCTGGGGCGCCGACCACCTCCGGCGCGACCGCGAAGCCGAGTTCGCCGGCGAGCTGTGGCCGGAGATCGGTGCGACGGGCCTGTTCGGCCTGCCGTTCGGCACCGAGCACGGTGGCGGTGGGCACGACCTGCCGACCACCATGCACGTGCTGGAAGGGCTCGGCTACCACTGCCGCGACGGCGGGCTGAACTTCTCGATCTCGACGCAGCTGGTCAGCACCGGCGTGCCGATCCAGCGCTTCGGGAGCCAGGAGGTCAAGGACCGGTTCCTGCCGCGGGTCGTCGACGGCTCGGTGATCTGCGCCCACGCGATCACCGAGCCGCACGGCGGGTCCGACGCGGCCGCCATGCAGACCACGGCGGAGCGGCGCGGCGACGACTACGTCATCAACGGCCGGAAGTTCTTCATCACCAACGGCCCGGCCGCCGACGTCGTCCTGGTCTACGCCCGGACCTCGCCCGGCACCGGCCCGCTCGGCATCAGCGTGTTCGCCGTCGAGAAGGGCACGCCCGGCTTCGAGGCCGGGCCGCCGATCGACAAGATGGGCCTGCGCACGTCGCCACTGGGGAACCTGACGTTCACCGACTGCGTGGTGCCCGCGGCGAACATGGTCGGCCGGCGGGGCAAGGGCTTCCTGCTGCTCGACTACGTGATGAAGTGGGAGGTGCTCCTGTCCTTCGCGATCAGCCTGGGCGCGATGGAGTACCGCCTGGGCCAGAGCATCGACTACGCGAAGAGCCGCAAGCAGTTCGGGGCGCCGATCGCGTCCTGCCAGCTGATCGCGGAAAAGATCGTGCAGATGAAGATGGACCTGGAGACCACCCGCAACTGGTTCTACGACACCGCGAAGCGGTTCGAAGCCGGCGAGGACGTGATGGTCGACGTGGCCATGGCGAAGGTCCTCGCGAGCGAGGCCAACGTCCGGTCCGCGACCAACGCCGTGCAGATCTTCGGCGGCCGGGGCTACCTCAGCGAGTTCGGGATCGAGAAGGAGCTGCGCGACGCCACCGGCGGCACGATCTACTCCGGCACGTCGGAGGTCCAGCGGGACAAGGTCGCCAGAATGCTCGGAGTGCGCTGACAGGCGCCGGAACCGGAAGAAGGACGAAATGGCGGCCGAGACGCCTCCGCAAGACCTGCTCGGGGTCACCCCGTTCCTCGACTACGACCACCCGGTGGTCCAGGAGTTCGTCGGGCAGGCGCTCGACGGCTCCGAGCAGACCCCCACCGACAAGGCGGTCGCGCTCTACTACGCGGTCCGCGACAAGCTGCACTACGAGGTCTACGGCGCGGCGCTGAGCCGCGACGGCCTCAAGGCCAGCTCGATCATCAGCCGCGGCCGCGGGTTCTGCGTGCACAAGTCCATTGTGTACGCCGCGGTGTGCCGCGCGGCGGGCGTGCCGAGCCGGATCGCGCTCACCGACGTCCGCAACCACCTCGCGTCGCCGCGGCTGCGCGAGCTCGTCGGCGGCGACGTGTTCCGCTTCCACGCGCTGAACTCCGTGTACCTGGACGGCAAGTGGGTCCGCGCGACGCCGGTGTTCACCAAGCTGCTGTGCCGGCTCTACGGCATCACGCCGCTCGAGTTCGACGGCACGTCCGACAGCATGTCGCACCCGTACGACAGCAAGGGCCGCAGGTACATGGAGTTCCTCCACGACTACGGCGACTTCGACGACTTCCCGTACGAGCTCGTGGTCGAGGGCATCCGCTCGGCGCACCCGGCGCTGTTCGCGAGCCGCTACGAGACGGCGGGCGGCTCGCTCGTCGCCGAGGCGGCCGACGAGACCGGCGAGACGGGGCTCAAGGCCGCGTAACCGGTCGAGCACAGCGGGAGATGCGGTTCGCCGTCGCGCGGGAGGACGGTGGACCGCGGCGAGGGGGGTTCGTCACCGGTCGGGCCACCTCATGGCCACGGTGGCCTGCCGTCGGCCGGATCGGTGACCGGGAGAGGGGCAGTGATGGTGGATCTGGCGCCCGGTTTCGTCCGGAGCCGGTGGCAGCGGTCGGTGCTGGGGCGGTTCCCGGGCCTGGGCAAGCTCACGGTGAGCAGCCTGCTCTCGGAGACCGCCGACGAGTTCGCCTCCGTCGCCCTGATCTGGATCGTGCTGGTGGAGACCGGTTCCCCGGGGCTCGCCGGGCTCGCGGTGCTCTTCCGCCGCTTCCCGGAGATCGTCTCGGGGCCCCTGCTCGGCGCGTGGTTCGACCGCTGGTCCCCGGTGCGGCTGACCGCGATCGGCTTCGCCGTGCGCGGGATCGCGATCGGCGGGATCGCGCTGCTGTCGGTCGTCGGCACGTTCAGCATCCCGGTGGTGCTGGGGCTGTGCCTGGTCATGGGCGTCACGAACCCGCTGGCCAAGGTCGGCACCCGCGTCATCACGCCGCTGCTCATCCCGCGCCGCGAGCTGCAGGTGGCCAACGGCGTCCTGACCATCGGCGACCAGTTCCCCTACCTCGTCGGCCCGGTCCTCGGCGGCTCGCTGGCGGGCTTCATCGGGATCTGGTCGCTGTTCATCCCGGCGATCATGTGCCTGGTCGCGACGGCGCTGGTGCTCGGTGTGCGGGTGAACCCGGGTGTCGCGGTTCCCCCGGCGTCGCCGTCGCCGTCGCCGAAGAAGAACAGCTTCGTCGCCGGGTTCGGTCCGCTGATCACCGTGCCGGTGGTCCGCGCGATGATGATCCTGACGGTCATCTACTTCCTGTCCTACGGCCCGCTGCTGACCGCGATCCCGGTGTTCTCCGAGCAGAACCTCGGCGCCGGCGGCGCGGGCTACGGCGCGATGTGGTCGGCGATGGGCGTCGGCGCGCTGCTCGGCCTGGTGATGGTGCCGCGGCTGGCCCGGTTCCGCCCGGCGGTGGTCAACGCGGTCGGCGCGACGGTGTGGGGGCTCATCCTCCTGCCGCTGGTCTTCGTGCACGCGCTGCCGCTGGCCCTGGTCATCATGTTCGTCGGCGGGTTCGTCTGGGCGCCGTACGCGTCCACCGAGATCAGCGTCATCCAGAACGCGGTCACGGCCGAGCAGCACGGCGCGGTGTTCGGCGCCCGCCGTTCGGTGATCGTCGCGTCGTCCCCGACGGGCGCCGCGCTCGGTGGCCTGCTGCTGGAGCACTTCAGCGGGTCCCAGGTGGTCGCGCTGTCGGGCGTCGCGTGCGTCCTCGGCGGCGCGTTGTGCCTGTGCCTGCCGTCGGTCCGCGCGGAGAAGCCGGTGGAGCCCGAGCCGGTGCCGTCGTCGCAAGTCGAGCCCGAACCCGAACCGGTCTGAGTCCCCAGGAGTGACCAGCGAAATGGCGCCACGCATCCTGCTCATCGGCGGCAACCCCAAGCACTTCCACGCGGCGAAGGCGGCCGGCCTGGAGGTCGTGTACTGCCAGAACCCGGACGAGTTCAAGCCGGAGTACGGCCCGCTGGTGGTGGGCGCGCTCCTGGTGGACTACACGGACTGGGAGACGTTCCGCCCGCTCGTCGAGGCGGCGCACCGCGCGTGGGGCTTCACGACGGTGGTGTCGCTGACCGAGCCGGGCCTCGACCCGGCCGGCCGCGTCCGCGACCTGCTCGGCCTCGGCGGGCCGTCGTACGAGGTGAGCCACCGGTTCACCGACAAGTACGTGATGCGCCGCAGGCTGGCCGAGGTGGCCCACCCGGACGTCCCGGCGATCGGCGCGGAGGTCCTGACGGACAGCGCGAGCCTGACGGCGTTCGGCGACCGGTACGGGTACCCGTTCATCGTGAAGCCGGGAGCGGGCACGGCGAGCTTCGGCGTCCACCGCGTGGACGGCCCGGACGAGGCCGACTCGGTGTTCTCGGCCATCTCGCGGGAGCGGGACGTGGGCGATCACCCGTTCCTCGGCCAGTACGACCTCGACGAGTACGTGATGGAGGAGTACATCGACGGGACGCTGTACAGCGCGGAGGCGTTCTCGTTCGCGGGCAGGCACACGGTGCTGGCGATCACCGAAGCGGTCACGCTGCCGGGGACGGTCGTGCACGCGGGCCACGCGGTCCCGGCCCGCCTCGACGCCGCCGCGGTGGCATCGGTGGAGCGGATGATCCCGGCGTTCCTCGACGCGCTGGGGTATGCGGACGGCCCGAGCCACACGGAGTTCAAGTTCAGCCCCCGCGGCCCGGTGGTGATCGAGTCCCAGAACCGCATCGGCGGAGCGTTGATCAACGAGATGGTGTTCGCGGTCCACGGGGTCGACATGCACGACCTGACGATGAAGTGGCCCCACGGCTCGGTGTCCCCGATCGTGGCCGCCCCCTCGGCGTCGGGCGCGGCGGCAAGCTGGCTGGCGGTGGCGGAGCCGGGCGAGATCCTGGAGATCGCCGGTGTGGACGGGGTTTCGGCAGACCCGGCAACATTGGCGATCGACCTGGGCGGAGCGGCACCGGGGGACGTGGTCCGTTCGCTGGACGGGTCATGGGACGGCTTGGGCCACGTAGCGGTCCGAGCCCCCGACACGACGGCGGCGATCGAGTTCAGCCAGGCGAAGGTGGCGGACATCAAGGTCCGCACGAAGCCGGTGGAGTCCTAGGGTTTCGTGGCGAGTGAGAGCCCCGGTGCCGGTCGGCGCACCGGGGCTTTCGCATGCCTGCCCCGCCGCCGCCGCCGGCTGGTCTGGTTTGGCCCGGCCCGGAACTCGCCATCGCGGTCTTTCGCGGCGAGTCGGCTTCGGCTGGGTTCGGATCCTGTTGCCGCGCGGCTGCGTGGGTGAGACGGCTGTGCCCGGGTTCGGGACCCTGTTGTCGCGCGGCTGCGGGGTGAGACGGCTTCGGCCGGGTTCGGAACCCTTTGCCGCGCGGGTGCGTGGCTGAGACGGCTGCGCCCGGTTCGGATCCTGGCGCTGCGGCTGTGCGGGTGAGTCAGCTGGGCCCGGATTCGGATCGTGTTGCTGCGCGGCTCTGCGGGTGAGCCAGCTGCGTCCGGGTTCGGAACCTGTTGCCGCGCGGGGCGTGCACGCGGAAACGGGCCCGCCCCTGGCTGGGACGGGCCCGTTCTCACGCGCGCCGGGTCACGGGACTCCGACCACGCCCGTGCAGTAGTCCTCGATGTACGCCCGCTTGGCCGCTTCGCCGCGGTCCGTGCGCAGGAACCGGGCCCACGCGCGGCGCTCGTGGGCGGTCGTGTCCAGCTCGACCACGTTCTGCGTCGCCCGGAACGCACCCGGCTTGGCCGGGTAGCGCTTGAACTCGTCGCCGTCGAGGAAGAAGATCCCCGTCCACAGCTCGTCCTTGCGCCACAGACCCACGATCAGGTAGTAGCCGCCGTCGTGGTGGAGCTGCGCGTAGCCGAGTTCGTTCTCGAACTGCAGCTCGCCCGACTCCGCCTGGTCGCGCAGGTACTGGCGCGCCTGCTCGCTGATCGCCGGCGCGGCGTCCTCGCCGGCTTCGCGGACGTCGTACCACTTCAGGTACGCGCCCGGCAGCCGGAGGTCTTCGCCCGGGTAAATGCGCTTGTCGACGTGCACCCATTCCGCCGGGATGTCCGCCAGCTCGCTGAGTTCCGTGATCGCCTTGGTCACCTGGTCACCACCTCACCTTTGTAGAGCCCGTTCTGTTCGTACTCGCGCAGCTGCTTGTAGTCCGACTCGACCTGCTCCGGGTCGTCCGCCTCGAGGTATACGTAGCCCACCGACGTGGCGAGGTCGACCGTCCGCCGCACCGGCCCGCCGGCCGGCGTCGTCAGCACCAGGTCGACGAACGACGGCAGCGCGCGCACCGCCGCGAACCCGGCCTCGTCCGGCACCACGCCGTCGGTCGGGCTGATCAGCGTGACGTAGCGCAGGAACGACCGCGGCCGGTACGTCGGCAGCCGCCGTTGCGTGACCTCTTCGGGCCGCGCCACCGCGAGCGCCAGGCATTCGACCTGGTTGGTGCCGATGCACCGCGAGATCACCGCCGGCTGGTGCGACCCGCCCATCCGCGCCCCGGACTCGACCAGCACCGGCCCGGCCGGGGTGAGCATCACTTCGGTGTGCCCGGCGCCGTTGCGGAGCTCGAGCGCGTCCAGGACGTCCAGCGTGTAGCCGGCCAGTTCCGCCACGCGCGGCTCCGAGAGCGGCACCGGCTGTTCGTAGTCGTACATCCAGTGCCCGCCGTCGAGGGCCCGCTTGTGGTAGCGCCACACCTCGACGACGTGGTGCACCCCGTCCCGGCTCACCGTGTTGACGAAGTACTCGTCGCCGTGCAGGTATTCCTGCGCCAGCACGGTTTCGTTGCGCGAGCCGTACCGGGTGGTGCCGGCCATGATCGCGTCGTGCCCGGCACGCACCTCGCCGGCCGACCCGCAGATCCGGACGTTGTCGGTGCCGGCGCTGGCCAGCGGCTTCAGCACGACCGGCCAGCTGCCCAGCGCTTCCGACCAGGCGACGACCTCGTCCGCGGACGGCGACGAGAACGACGCGGCCGTCGCCAGGCCGGCCTCGCGCACCGCGGTCACCATCTCGAACTTGTCGCGTCGCGCCCGCGGCCGGACCATCCCGTTGCCGGGGGTGCCGAGCGCCGCCGACAGCTCGTCGGCGAGCAGCACCCCGGACTCGGTCCCGGCCACGACGAACCCGACATCGAGGCGCCGCAAGGCATCCGCGGTCGCGGCGACGTCGCCCTGGTGCCGGACGTCGGCCTCGGTGGACCCGCGCAGGTGCACGTCCGGCGCTTCCGACCGGACGCGCACCGTCTCCAGCCCGTGCGCGGCCAGGGCCGCGGGCAGGTGCGCCGCGATGCCGTCCGCGTCGACGACGGCCACCCTCACGCGCCGGCTCCGTCCAGCCTCGGGATCGACGCGGCCGCGAGGTCGAGCGCCTCCTCGTTGACGACGTCGTCCTCGAGCGTGCCGGCGAAGTACTTGTCGTAGGCCACGAGGTCGAAGTGCCCGTGCCCGGACAGTCCGAAGAGGATGGTCTTGCCGACGCCTTCGGCCTTGCACTTCAGGGCTTCGTCGATCGCGCCGCGGATCGCGTGGGTCGACTCCGGCGCCGGCAGGATCCCTTCGGTGCGGGCGAACTGCACGCCTGCTTCGAAGCACCCGGTCTGCCCGACGGCGATCGGCTCGATCAGCTTGTCCTCGACCGCGCGGCTGACCAGCGGGCCGATGCCGTGCGCGCGCAGACCGCCGGCGTGCACGGGCGGCGGCATGAACTCGTGGCCGAGGGTGTGCATCCGGAACAGCGGCCCGAGCCGGCCGGTGTCGGCGTAATCGTAGGCGATGCTCCCGCGGGTGAGCGTCGGGCAGGCGGCCGGCTCGACGGCCAGCACCCGCACCGCGGGCCCGCCGCGCAGCTGCGCGCCGATGAACGGGAAGGTCAGCCCGGCGAGGTTGCTGCCGCCGCCGGAGCAGCCGACGATGATGTCCGGGTAGTCCCCGGCCAGCTCCATCTGCAGCAGGGCTTCCTGCCCGATGACGGTCTGGTGCAGCAGCACGTGGTTCGCGGCGCTGCCGAGCACGTAGCCCAGCGACGGGTCGGTGGCCGCCGTCTCCAGCGCCTCCGAGGTGGCGATGCCGAGGCTGCCGGGGGAGTCGGGGTGCTTGGCCAGGATCGCCCGGCCCACCGCGGTTTCCGGGCTCGGGCTGGGGACGCACTCCGCGCCGTAGGACTCCATCAGCGCCCGCCGGTACGGCTTCTGCTGGAAGCTGACCTTGACCATGAACACCTTGGCGGTCAGCCCGAAGAGCGCGGCCGACAGGGCCGTCGCGCTGCCCCACTGCCCGGCGCCGGTCTCGGTGATCAGCCCGGTCTTGCCGGCCTGCTTGTTGTAGTACGCCTGCGGGATCCCGGTGTTCGGCTTGTGGCTCCCGGACGGCGCGACGCCTTCGTACTTGTAGTAGATCTTGGCCGGGGTGCCGAGGGCCTGCTCGAGCCGCCGCGCGCGGTAGAGCGGGCTGGGCCGCCACTGGCCGTAGAGCTGACGCACCGGCTCGGGGATCTCGATGTCCCGCTCGGTGCTCAGCTCCTGGTCGATGATGGGCTCCGGCATCGTCGCGCCCATCTCGTCGCGAGTCAGCGGAGCCCCGGTCGCCGGGTTGAGCGCGGGCGCCAGCGGAGCGCCGGGCAGGTCGGCGGCAATGTTGTACCAGGTGCTCGGAATCTGGGACTCGTCGAGCTGGAACTTCGTTCTCTCCATCGCGGAGCCTCTCGTGTTGTGCGGTACCGGATCCGGCGCACACCGGCACCGCCGGCACGCCCCGATGCTGCCGTTCCCGCCCGCCGGCGCACATCTTCCGGAGTGCGCGCTGTGCGCCACCCGCACCAGTGGCGCGCTAATTCGGGATATAGCCGAGAAATCGCGAGGGGAATTCCGGTGGGAAACGCAACGTCGGCCGACGACACCGTCATCGAGTTCGACAAGGTCGGCTTCGGCCCACCGCTGGTACTGGTGACCGACCTGCCCGGCCACGACTTCACGGCGTACCACTACGACCGCCGCGGCCGCGGCGGCAGCACCGACACCCGGCCCTACGCGGTGGGGCGCGAGCTTGAGGACCTGGCCGCCCCGATCGCCGACGCCGGTGGCGAGGCCCACCTGTTGGGCAGGTCGGCTGGCACGGTCCTCGCCTTGGACGCCGCCGCTCGCGCGTCCTGGTCCTCGACGGCGGCGCGAGCCCGGCGTCGTTCGGCCACGCGGCCCAGGCCGAAGCCTTGCCCAACGCGCGGCGCCGCACGCTGCCCGACCAGGAGCAAGCCGTCGCGCCGGACACCCTGACTGCCGTTCTACCTGGACTGAGGGGCGGCGGGTCCCTGCGGGGTCACGCGGCGTCCGATGTGGAGAGCGGCCCTTCCGTGGCCGGCCCGCGCGCCTCCGGTGCCGGCGCACGCCCGGCCAGGTACCGCAGCTTGGTCAGGTGCCGCTGGACGAGCCCCGCACGCCGCGCTTCGTCCAGGGCGGTGCGCGTGACGCGGTTGGCTCGCCGCCGCCGGTGCCGGCCGCCGGGCTCTTCGGTGTGCACGGTGGTGTTGCCTCCTTCGTTGTCGGTGCCGGTTCGCTCGATCGGGTAGGCGTGTCGATCGCCGTCGTACCGAGGGTGTGATCGCTGGGTGTGACGGTTCGGTTGCGGGCAAGCGCAAACAGAGCCCTCGCCGCGCGAGGTAACAAGGTTGTCTCGGACGGTGCCGTTGGGCCACCTGGCCGCTCGCACGGTGCGACTTACGGACTCGTGCGGCGCGGGGAGCGTGGTCGCGACCGTCCACAGTGGGGGCACGTCGGCGGTGCCGGGGCAGTGCCCCGATGCGCGGCCGGGCACGTGGCCAGGGTGCGTCGTGCGCATGCCGCGCACGACGTCTTCCCTGGTGGCGCCCCCGGCAGGACTCGAACCTGCGACCTAGAGATTAGAAGGCTCTTGCTCTATCCAGCTGAGCTACGAGGGCCCGCGCCGACGGCTGCTGCCGGTAACCCGGCACTGGCAGCTTAGTCGTCGCCATCCTCTCGATCGTTCGACACCGGCGAATCGTTTCAGGTCTCGTTCGACGGAATTCGGAAGTTCGGTGGAAGCGCCGTCGTGACCGGGACGGCGACAGTGGTGCAGACCTCCTCTGTGTCGGGTGTGGTGCTGAGGGTGACCGAACGGGCTTCCCGGCGGGCTGCGAACCTGTAATCTGGCGATCAGAAGGCTCTTGCTGTGTCCAGCCAGACCACGCTCGCCCGCACCAACCCGCGGCCGGGCAGGCAGCGCCGCGAGCGTCCGCACGCCGCTGCCTGACGGCCGCGGCGGGCGGCGCGGTGGTCGCCTCACCTGCGGAGGTGAGGTCTTGGGGACGCCCTGTCGATGGTTGGGTCGGTTGTTGACGACCTTGGGTCGGGTTCGTGGGCGTTCTGGTCGATTTGTCCGAACAGTCGGGGATGGGTTGTCGTCGTTGGCGGCGCCGCGGTGGGTTGTGGTGGCTGGCGTCGTGACGCCGGTCGCGCGTTGGTGCTCGCCTGGGGGTGGGTGGTGGTCGGCAAGCGGTCGCGGCTGCCGACGCGGCTGATGTGGCGGTTGCCGGTGTGGGGTCCGCCCAGGCAGGCCGAGAAGCCCAGCTGAGCGGCTTCCTGGCCGACTAAGGCCAACCGGCCCGGGGGCAGGCCCGCGAAGGCCAACCCAGGCCCTCTAGGCCTGCCAGGCCCGCGAAGGTCGACCCAGGTCGGCTACCAACCCGGGCTCGCCGGGCCCGCCAAACCGATCCATGGCCGCAGGCTGGTTAAGGCCGCAGAGGCTGACCAAGGCCCGCTGTGGCCGACCCTGGCCCGCGCTATGGCCAACCTCGGGCCCGTAAGCCCGCGAAGGCCGTCCCAGACCCGCCGAGGGCCAATCCCGGCCCGCCGTTGCCGACCGAGGGCTGGCAAGGCGGACCCGGGCCCGCCGAAGCCAAACCACGGCCCGCGAAGGCCCACGGAGGCTCGCGAGGGCGAACCAAGCCAACCCGAGCCAACCAGGGCCAACCCAACCAAGGCTGACCAAGCCAACGAGGCCCGGCCCGCCCGGCGGCCGCCGCCGGATCTGGTGTGGGAAGCCCGTGGGCGCGCCCCGCCGCTGGGGTCGCCACGGGGAAGGTCCCCGAGCGCCGGATCCATGCTGACCACCATGCCGCCG
>NZ_JBEXVF010000033.1:0-98444 GCF_040629235.1 Amycolatopsis sp. NPDC005961
TGAGGAACTCGTCGGTGCGCGCGTACCGGGCGTCGTGGTCGTGCCAGTCGCCGAAGCGCCGCTGCTCGACGGCGTCGCCGCCGGTGACGATGTTGCCCTCGCGCGGAAACCGGGCGTGGGTCCACCACCGGGGTCCGCCACTGCCCGTGGTCGCCGATGACCACTTCGATCCGGTCCGGGTACACCGCCGCGTCGAGGTCGACCACCCCGGAGCCCGTCGCGTCGTACGCGTGGTCGGCGACGTTCGCCAGCGCCTCGTAGCTCGCCAGCACGATGTCCTGCGCCCGGCCCTCGTCGACGCCCGCGGAGAGGACCCACGCCATCAGATCGTGCCGGAGCCGCCGCAGGGCCTGGGGCTCCGCCTGCACACCGTGGCAGCGGAACGGTCCCGGGGGTTCGTCCATCGGTCGCCTTTCCGGGCCCGTCACTGGCTGAGCGCTTCGTCGACCGTCGCGTGGATGCCGATCCACGTGTCGAGGCCCGTGGTCTTCAGCGGCCCCGACGTCACCTGCGAGTCGCTCACCACCCGCAGCCCGCGCTCGGGCAGCTTGCGGTGCGCCGCCGCGAGCACCTGCAGGCCCGCCGAGCAGAAGAACGTCACCGCGCGCAGGTCGACCACCAGCGTCCGCGGTTCGCCCGCCAGCACGACGCCGACGACTTCCTCGAACTCCGGCGCGCTCACCAGGTCGATCTCCCCCGCCACGGACAGCACCGCGGCCGAGTCCCGCCAGTCGAGCGTGACCGCCAGCTCGACGGCGGGAAGATCCCGGGATGAAGAGGTCACGGCGCTTTATGGTGCCCCAATCTCCGCCGCCACGCCATCGATGCCCTCACCGGTGCGGCAGCTGGACCACCGTGACCCAGAAGTCGTCGATCTTCCGGACCACCTCGACGAACTTCTCGAAGTCGACCGGCTTGGTGACGTAGGCGTTGGCGTGCAGGTCGTAGCTGCGCACGATGTCCTCGTCCGCTTCGGACGTCGTCAGCACGACCACCGGGATGGTGCGCAGGTCCGGGTCCTGCTTGATCTCGCCGAGCAGCTCCCGGCCGTCCTTGCGGGGCAGGTTGAGGTCGAGCAGGATCAGCCCCGGCCGCGGCGCCTTCCCGAAGCGCCCCTTCCGGTTCAGGAACTCGAGGGCCTCGACGCCGTCGCTCGCGACGTGCAACGCGTTGCGGATCTTGTGGTACTCGAAGGCTTCCCGCGTCATCAGCACATCGCCGGGGTCGTCTTCGACGAGCAGGATGTCGATCGGGTCATGCGCCTGCGTCATGCGTCCCCCTGTCCTCGGCCGCCGGGATGGTGAAGCGGAACGTGGTGCTCTCGGCCTCGGTGTCGAGCCAGATCCGGCCGCCGTGGTACTCGACGATCCGCCGGCACAGGGCCAGGCCGATGCCGGTGCCCGGGTACGCGGTGCGGGTGTGCAGCCGCTGGAACAGCGCGAAGACCCGTTCGGCGTACTCCGCGTCGATGCCGATCCCGTTGTCCGCCACCGAGAACACCCAGTCGTCGCCGTCGCGGTGGGCGGTGACCCGCACCTCCGGCGGCGTCTCGCCCTTGAACTTCAGTGCGTTGCCGATCAGGTTCTGGAACACCGCCGTCATCAGCGCCGGCTCGACGCGCACCTCGGGCAGCTCGCCGTGGTCGACCTTGCCGGCGCTCAGCGAGAGCGCGACTTCGAGGTTCGCGAGCGCGTCGTCGACCAGCCGGCCCGCGTCGACCACGACGTGCTCGCCCGGGTTCCGGCCGACCCGCGAGAACGCCAGGAGGTCGTTGATCAGGACCTGCATGCGTTTCGCGCCGTCGACGGCGTACTCGATGTACTGCTCGCCCCGCTCGTCGAGCAGGCCCTGGTAGCGCTTCTGCAGCAGCTGGCAGAAGCTCGCCACCTTCCGCAGCGGCTCCTGCAGGTCGTGCGAAGCGACGTAGGCGAACTGCTCCAGGTCGGCGTTCGACCGCTCCAGCTCGCGGGTCCGGCGGTCCAGCATCGCGTGCGCCCGCTCGAGCTCGGCGACCTCGTCGAGGATGCGCTGCCGCATGGCCTCGACGTCGGCGCCGAGCTGGGCGATCTCGCGCGGCCCGCTCCCGCTCACCGGCCGGTGGACGTCTTGGTCGGCGGCCTGGCGGACCTCGCCCGCCAGCCGCAGGATCGGCCGGGTGATGACCTGCCGCAGGCCGAGGAACAGCACCACGAACAGCAGGACGACCAGCACCGCGATGGCGACGAGCATGGCGGTCAGGAAGTTCCCCGCGCGCTCGAGGTCCGCCCGGCCGGCGTCCCGGACGGTGGTGAGGTGGTCGAACTGCGTGCCGAGCGCCTGCCGCACGGCGTTGAACAGGGTCCGGCCGCGCTCGATCTGCGCCTGCGTGAGCGGGCTCGCGCCGGGTTCGGCGCCGGGGGCGGCCACGGCCTGCCAGGCCACCGCCGCGCGCAGGACGGCTTCCAGGTCGTCGCCGGCCTGGGTGCCGGGGAGTGCGCCGAGCTGGCGCAGCTGGCTGACCGCGTCGCCTTCCGCCTGGCGGCCGTCGGTGTACGGGGTGAGGAAGTCGGGCTGCCGGCCGAGCTGGTAGCCGCGGATGCCGGTCTCCTGGTTCAGCAGCGCGGTCGACAGCTGCGTCGCGGCCAGCCGCTGGGGTCCGATGACGTCGAGGAGGCTGGTGCGGGCCTCGGTGAGGTTGTTCAGCGCGATCACCCCGCCGGCCACCGCGGCGAGCAGCAGGACGGCTTCGACGACGGCGAACAGGCTCAGCCAGCGGCGGATCGTCCACCCGGGTGCCTCAGCGCTCATCGGGCGCGCTCCCCGCGTCGTGGCTGAGCAGGGCGAGGGCGACGTCGTCGTCGAGCGGGCCGGAGTTGAGCCGTTCGGCGCGCGCGATCAGCTCGTCGAGCAGGTCGGTGCCGTCCAGCCCGGTCTGGTGCTGGATGTCGAGGACGATGGCGGCCATCCGCTCGTGGCCGAGCCGTTCCGACCCGGCGCCGACGCGGCCTTCGAACACGCCGTCGGTGTAGAGCAGCAAGGACCAGCCGGGTTCCAGCGGCACCTCGAGGGCCTCCCACTTCGTGCCTTCGACGACGCCGAGCGGGACGCCGAGCCGTTCGCCGGAGAGCAGGTGCCCGTCGGCGGGGGTGAGCAGCAGCGGCGGCAGGTGCCCGGCCAGCGACAGGCGCAGGGACCTCCGGTCCGGCGCGACGACGACCATGCAGACGGTGGCGAACAGCGGCTCGATCCGCTCGTGCACCAGGACCCGCTCGACCATGCTCAGCACGTCGGCCATCGGCAGGCCGGCCATCACCAGCGAGCGCCACGCGATCCGCAGCGCGACGCCGAGCGCGGCCTCGTCCGGGCCGTGGCCGCAGACGTCGCCGATCATCATCTGCACGGTGCCGTCGGCGAGCTCGATCGCGTCGTAGAAATCGCCACCCAGCAGGGATCCGTTGCGGCCCGGGCGGTAGCGGGAAGCCAGTTCGAGGTGCTTGTCGCGCAGCAGCGGGACGGGCAGCAGGCCGCGTTCGAGCCGCGCGTTCTCGCGGGCGAGCAGCTGCTGCTGCAGGAACTGCTGTTCGACCTGCTCGGCGCGCTTGCGTTCCCGGGCGAAGCGCAGCGCCTTCACCAGCAACGGCCCGTCGACCTGGTCCTTGACGAGGTAGTCCTGCGCGCCCGCGGCGACCGCGGCGACTCCCGTGGCCTGGTCGTGCCCGCCGGTCAGGACGACGATCGCGACGCCGGGCGCGTGCTGGCCGAGCTTCGTCAGCCCGCTCAGGCCCATGGCGTCGGGCAGCTGCAGGTCGAGGAGGACGCAGTCAGCGGTGAGCGGACCGGCCAGCGCGGCGGCCAGCGTTTCGACGCGTTCGAGCGAGAACGGCACGGACGTGTCCGCCAGCATCTCCTCGACCAGCAACGCGTCGCCGTCGTCGTCCTCCACCAGCAGCACGCGCAAGCGGGTGCCGGAGTCCCACGATGAGTCGTGCGCGGCGGTCACCGGCTTCTCCCGTTCGGCTGCTCGCGAGCCAGCACATCCAGACGATCACCCTAGCGGCACCGGCGGCGGCCGCCTACGGCCGTGGAACCGGTCCCACTGGGGTAGCGCTTTATAGCACCCCGCCGTGTCACCGGGCGGGTAACGGTTCGGGTCGTGACCGTGCCGGAACCGGACGGTCCGGTTCTACGCTGCGGCCATGTCCCCGACGCGGGCGCCGCGCGCCGCTTTCGCCTGGTGGGGCGCGACTGCGTGCTGGTTCCTCGGCTCGCTGCTCGGCGGGCGCCGGACGGCCGTCGAAGCCGCCGTCCCGCTTCCGGTGGCGATCCTCGCCTACGCGGTCTGCGCCGGGCTGTGGGCGTCGCTCACCTACGGCGTGTACCGCGGCGTCAAGGGGACTCGGGTGACGCTGGCCGTCGTCGGCGCGCTCGGCGTCGCGGACCTGGTGCTGCAACTGTTCGCGGACATCGCCGTGGGCGCCCTCGTGCACGGCGCGTTCTTCCTGGCCGCGCTGCTCCTTTCGGCCGCCGGGTTCGTCCTGCTGCTCAGGCCCCGCTGAGCCGCGCGGCGAGGAACTCCTGCTCGACGGCGTTTTCGCTCAACGCCAGCGCGGCGCGGTAGGCGTCGGCCGCTTCGGCGTCGCGGCCGAGGCGGTGCAGCAGGTCCGCTTTGGTGGCGGGCAGGTAGCGGTAGCCGGCGAGCCGTCCGTCGTCCTCCAGCCGGGCGATCTCGGCCAGCGCCGCCGCCGGGCCGTCGACCATCGCGACGGCGACCGCGCGGTTGAGCGCCACCACGGGCGAGGGCCACAGGCGCAGCAGCACGTCGTAGAGGGTCAGGATCTGCGGCCAGTCGGTTTCGGCGTAGCTCGGCGCCTGGGCGTGCAGGGCGGCGATCGCGGCCTGCACGCCGAACCGTCCGGGCGGGCCGCCCTCGAGCGCCTCGACGACGAGCCGGTCGGCTTCGGCGACCATCGCGGTGTCCCAGCGGGACCGGTCCTGGTCTTCGAGCCGCAGCAGGCGGCCGGCGTCGTCGGTGCGGGTGGCCCGGCGGGCCTGGTGGACCAGCAGGAGCGCGAGCAGCCCGGCGACCTCGGTGTCGGCGGGCAGCAGGGCCCGCAGCATCCGCGCCAGGTCCAGCGCGCGCCCGGTCAGCTCGTCGCGCACGAGGTCGTCACCCGACGGCGCGGTGTGCCCGGCCGCGTAGAGCAGGTGCAGCACGGTCAGCACGACGGACACGCGTTCCGGCAGGTCCTCGGCCGCCGGCACCGCGTACGGGATCCGCGCGGCGGCGATCTTCTTCTTGGCGCGGGTGATCCGGGCCGCCATCGTGGGCTCGGGCACCAGGAAGGCGTGCGCGATGTCGGCCGTCGCGACGCCGCACACGAGCCGCAGCGTCAGGGCGATCTGGGCCTCCTGCGCCAGCGCCGGGTGGCAGCAGGTGAAGACCAGCCGGAGCCGGTCGTCCGGGATCGGCCCGGCGGGCTCCGGCGGCTCGGCGGTGTCCGGCTCGACCAGCAGCGGCAGCTTGCGCCGCAGCACTTCCCGGTGGCGGACGCCGTTGAGCGCGGTCCGGCGCGCGACCGTGGTCAGCCACGCGCCGGGCCGGTCCGGGACGCCGTCGTCCGCCCAGCGCTTCAAGGCCTGGAGGTAGGCGTCCTGGACGGCCTCTTCGGCCTCGTCGAGGTCGCGGGTGACCCGCACCGTCGCGGCGAGCACGTAGGCCCACTCGCGACGGTGCGCCTCGGCGACGGCGTCCGGGACGGAGCTCAGTCCGGCACCACCTGGAAGTCGACGAGCGGCCGGACCTCGACGCCGCCCTCGACGACCGGCGTCAGCTTCGCGCACGCCAGCGCGTGGTCGAGGTCGCGGGCCTCGAGGACGTACACCCCGGCCAGCACCTCCTTGGTCTCCACGAACAAGCCGTCGGTCACCAGGTCGCCGCGGATCGCGGTCGCCGTCTCGTTGGGCTGCAGGGCCAGGCCGGCGGTCACCTTCCCGCCCAGCGCCGCGATCCGGTCCGGCAGCCCCATGTGCCCGTCCATGATCTCCTTCGGCAGGTCCTCCGGGGGCACTCGCTCGTAGATCAGCACCGCGTACTGCGCCATGGCCGTTCCTCCTGGTCGTCGGTTCCTTTCCTACTCCGTCACGCGGGAGGGGACCAATTCGACAGCTCAGAACAACGGGCGTCCGGAATTTTTCGCGGCGACGTAAGCGTGCCAGTCGGCGGTGACCTGGTCGGCGTAGCTCGTCGCGAACGCGCGGGTCTCGCTCTGCAGCCCGGAGACGGACGTGATGGCGCCGTCGATCGCCGCGTCCGCCGAGTACGCGAGCCCGGTCCCGGGGATGTCCTGGTCGGCGCGGGAGTGCGCAGCCGCGAGCAGGCGGCCGACGTCGCGGACGGTGTCGTCCCAGATCGCCGACGACGTCAGGTCGCCGATCTCCAGGTCCTCGGCGAACGGCGACTTCTCCTTGACCAGCACCGGGGTGCTCCCGACGCTCGCCCAGCCGGCCAGCGGGTCGGACTGGTTCGCGAGCCACCGCAGGGCCAGCGCCGGCCGCTGGCCGCCGGTGAGCGTCGTGGCGTTCGGCGCGAGCTGCTTCGGCGCCGGGTCGACCTCCTGCTTGAGTTCAAGGATCCGGTCGTCGGACGACGACGTCGTGTCGCCCTCGACGAGGACGTACCAGCGGAACCGGCCGAGGCTGCCGGTGCCCGCGCCGGTCCGCCGCCGCACGTCCTTCACGACCGCTTCCGACGTCTTCAGCGGCCGGCCCGCGGTCGTCCGGTAGGCCGCGACGGCGTCGACGAGCTGGGTGCGCGTCGCCGAGGACACGGTCTGCAGCTCGGGGTCGGCCTTGAAGTGGCCGCCGGTGGTCCACTTCGCGACGAGGTCGGCGCGCTTGTCCCCGGCCGACCGGTCGATCAGGTCGCCGACGAGGTCGGAGGTGGTGCTCGAAGTCAAGCGCCAGCTCGCCTCGTCGCCGGTCCCGTGGAACTTGGCGATCCACTGGGCGTATTCGGCGACGAACGTGTCGACGTCGGTGGCGATCTGGCTCGCGCCGCGCCCGTCCGCGCGGCCCGCCAGCACGATCGAGACGGCTTCGCGGCGCAGCTCCCACGTCCACGAGCCGCGCCAGGCGTCGTCGGTGTCGTTGATCGCGAACTGCTCTTCGTTGTCGGCCCCGCGGTCGGCGCCGGTGTTCTCCAGGTGGGCGTCGCCGGTCAGCCAGACGTCGCCGGCCGCGGTGGCGTACGCGGACTCCGGGAGTTCGCCGAGGTCGCGGTAATAGAGCGGCGACGTGCCGCGGAAGAACGCCCACGCGCTCGACGCGAGCGTCTGCGTCCGCAGCGTCAGCTCGTCGTCGGTCGCGCCGGCGTTCAGGACGTGGAGGGCGTGGTCGCGGTCGTACACCACCGCCACCGGGTCCCGGGTGAGGCCGGCGGTCTCCCCGGGCGCGGCGGTGGCGAGCAGCGTGACGACGACGAGGATCCCCACAGTGGTTCGGCGCATTCGCTCACAGCTACCGGACCGACGTGAACCCCGGTCAGCGCGCGGTCAACGTGACGGCGAACGTGTTGCTGTCACTTTGGAAGAGTGAACTCAGGTACGCCGTGAACGCGCCGCAGCCGGTCAGCGGCGGGATCGCGTACTCCCCGCTGACCGGGCCGCCCGACGCGAGCACGAACCCGCTGCCCGTCTTCAGGTCGACCGGGATCGGCGCGCTCGCCCGGCAGCCCGCGTCGGCGACCGGCAGCCCGAAGAGCGTCACCTGCGGGAGCGCGAGCGCGAGTTTCGCGTGCGCGACGAAGCCGTCACCGCTCAGTTCGCCGGTCTGCGGGCCGTCCGGGCTGAACACCAGGTCGGCCGTCCCGGGCACGAACCCGAAGACCTTGAACTCCGCCCGCGTCCGGTCGAACGCCGGGCTGAACCCGGTGAACGACCCGGTGACCGGCGCGGTCGCCCCGAGTGCCCTCAGCGTCGTCGAACCGGTGACGCCGTAGCTGTACTGCTGCGTGCCACCGAGGTCGAAGCTCAGCAGCACCGGATCCTGACCGGCGTCGAGCGTGCAGTCCGAGGTGAACGAGCCGAGCCCGGTGAACGAGCCGTCCGCCTTCTTCGGCGTCAACCGGGTGCTGAAGTCCCCGATGGTCAGCGTCGTCTTCCCGGCGTTCGGCAACCGCACCGGCGGAACCGAGCCGGTCGCCCGCGTGGTGAACGCCCCCGAGGACGGGACCGCCGTCTTCGCCACGGTCAGCGGCAGGGCGAGCGGCAGCGTCAGCGCACCGTTGGCCAGCGTCACCCCTGCGGACGCCGTCCCTTCGATGCTCGCCGCGCCGACCAGGGCCAGTCCGCGGGTGGACTTGTCCGGCACGGTCACCGTGACCGCGAGGTCGGACGTCGTGAACGTGCCGCCGGGCGCCGAAGGCACCTCGAACGACGCTTTGATCTCCACGTCCAGCTTCTGCAGGCCGATCAACGGGAACGGGCAGGTGTAGCCGAGCTTCTTGGTGACCGGCGTCGACGCGTCCGCGGCCGGGGCGGCGAACGGCAGCACCAGGCAGGCGAGGCCCGCCGCGAGCAACGACCGCGCTTTCCGCACGGGCTCTCCTTTCTCCGGGCATGGCACCGGCCCCCGCCGCGGCGCGGCGGGGGCCGGCAGTTCGGGTCACTTCTTGGCGAGCACGAGGTCCAGCTTGTTGCCGTCGCTCTTGGCGAACGCGCTGATGATGTCGTTGAACGAGCCGCAGTTCTGCAGCGCGGACAGCGAATAGGTGCCCGACAGCTTCCCGCCCTTGAGCAGGTCGAAGTCGGCGCCGGTGGTCATCTCGCTGGTCGACGACGTGGTCGTGCCGCACTTCGGGTCCGTGCTGATCGGGATGCCGAACAGGTTGACCGTGGTGAGGAACGTGTCGAACTTGATGTGCGCCTTGAAGCCGGTGCCGACCAGCTCACCGGTCTGCGGGCCGTTCTGCACGACCTTGACGTCCGAGCTGCCCTGGATGAACCCGAACAGCTTGAAGTCGGTGTGCGTCGGGTTCAGCTTCAGGTCGCCGGTGAACGTCTTGGCCGACAGGTTGACGTCGGCGTCGAACGAGCCGGTGATCGGCGCGGTGCTGCCGAGCGACTTCAGCGAAGTCGACCCGGTGATGCCGAAGGAGTACTTGATGCCCCCGCCCGGCGGGGTCGTGGTGGGCGGGGTGGTCGTCGGCGGCGTGGTGGTCGGGGGTGTCGTCGTCGGCGGGGTGGTGGTCGGCGGGGTCGTCCCGCCCCCGCCGGCGATGGTGATCGTGGCCAGGGTGTTGTTCTGGCCGGCGTCCTGCGTGCAGGGCGCGTCGATCGTGCCGTCCGGCGTGATGCCGGTGACCGAGCCGTCGGCCTTGCGCGGGGTGACCTTGAGGTTCAGGTCTCCGACGGTGATCTTCGCCTGGCCGGGCTGGGTGAACGTCAGCGACGGCGTCTTGCCCGCCGCGTTGATGTTCAGCTCACCCGAGGCCGGGATGTTCGTCTTGTCCAGCGTGATCGGGACGTTGACCGGCAGGTTGAGGCTCGGCGCGGCGACGGTCGCGGCCGCCGTCGCGGTGCCCTCGATCGTCGTGGCGCCGATCAGGCTGAGCCCGGCGACGGTGTCCGCGTTGATGGTGGACACGGCCTTGATGTCGAACGCGCCGGTCGGCTGGCCGGTGTTCACCGTGGTCGGCAGGTCGGTGTTGATCACCACCTTCAGCGACTGCGAACCCACCAGCGGCAGCGTGCAGTGGTAGTTCAGCGTCAGCGAGATCGGGTCGGCGGCACTGGTCTGCGCCCCGAGCACCAGTGCGGTGGCGACCAGCCCCACCGCCGCCGTGGCCGCGGCGGCCGCGACCGTCTTCTTCTTGCCTCTTGGGTGACTCACAATGGTCCTTCCGTGTATCAACAGTGATACGAAACGGCGCGCGTTCCCTGGAAATCGCGACCGGAACGTAAGTTAACGAGCGCCGCTGGCGCCGTTCAAGAGCTTTCGGTAAAAAGGTCACACGGCCACCGCAAATTGTCACACCGGCACGTCGGCCGGGCCCGGTTCCTAGCAGGCGCGGAAAGGTTTCCCCAGCACAGGGTGGCTGTCGAACCGCTGACGCACGTGACAATTCCTCACCGTGAAACGTTGACCCGGATGCCAACCGGCTATTCTCTCCTTGCTCACGCACAACCGCGCCGCGTAGCTTCGAAACCCATGAAAAGAATGCACAGCGCGGTGCTCGCAATGGCGGCGGCCGCACTTCTGTCGTGCGCCGCCTGCGGGTCGGACGCTCCGGCCGACCCCGGCCGGCACGCCGACCCCGCGGCGCTGGCCTGGGTCGACAAGGTCTGCACGGGGGTGGCGACGGGCTCGGCGAAGCTGGCGCAGCCGCCGGCGGTCGACGAGGCCGACCCGGTGAAGACCCGGGACGCGATGGTCGACTTCCTGGGCCGCCTGGGCTCGGCCCTCGACGACATGGCGGGCGGCCTGCGCACCGCCGGCGTCCCGCCCGTCCCGGATGGACAGTCCGCAGTGGACAAGGCGACCGGCAACCTCACCCAGACCCAGACGAAGCTGGCCGAGACGAAGTCCAAGATGGAGCAGGCGAAGGTGACCGACCAGCCGAGCCTGCGCCGGGTCATCTCGGAGGCCGACTCGACGATGGGTCAGCTCGCCGATCCGGAGGGCCCGATCAAGGACCTCAAGGCGAACCCCGAGCTGAACCTGGCCTTCAGCGAGTCCGCGACCTGCAAGCGCGTTTACGGGACGGGCTCGTGACGGCCCGCCGCGCGCTCGCCGCCCTGGTGGCGCTGGTGCTCGTCGCGGCGGTCGCGCCGGCGGCTTCGGCGGCGCCGGTGGGCACCGGCCCGTTCGACGACTCCTTCTACACTCCGCCTTCGCCGCTCCCGGCGGGCAAGCCGGGCGACGTCATCCGCTGGCGGACGTCGAACGCCGGGCCGCGCAAGGCATCCGTCGACGCGTGGCAGGTCATGTACCTGTCCACCAACGCACTCGGACAGCCCGACGCCGTCACCGGGACCGTGCTGGTGCCGAAGAACGCCGACCGCGCGACCGCGCCGATCGTGTCGTTCGACCCCGGTACGCACGGCCCGGCCTTCGAGTGCGCGCCGTCGAAGATGATCGACATCGGCGCGTTCTACGAGCAGCCCGGCCTCGACGACCTGCTCGACGCGGGGTACGCCGTCGCCGTCCCCGACTACGAGGGCTACCAGAGCGCGCCGAAGACGACGTACGTCGTGGGGAAGTCCGAAGGCCCGGCGGTGATCGACGGGGTCCGCGCGGCCCAGCGGCTCCCCGCGGCCGGGCTGTCCACGACGTCGAAGGTCGTCTTCCGCGGGTACTCCCAAGGGGGCGGCGCCGCGGCGTGGGCCGGGGAGCTGCAGCCGGCGTACGCGCCGGAGCTGAACCTGGTGGGCATCGCGGCCGGCGGGGTGCCCGCCGACCTCGTCCAGGTGACGCTGCAGCTCGACGGCAAGTTCGGCTTCGGCGTGTTCGCCTACGCCCTGCTCGGCCTCGACCAGGCGTACCCGGAGCTGCGGCTGGACTCGTTCCTCAGCGACAACGGCCGCGCGAGGCTGGCCGAAATGAAGCAGAGCGCGTGCACGTTCGAGCTGCTCACGACGTACGCGAACCAGAAGATCGCGGACTACACGACCGGCCCGGGCTACATCAAGCCCGCGTGGGTGGCGCGGCTGACCGAGAACAAGCTCGGCGGCAGCCCGCCTCGGGTTCCGGTGTTCCAGTACCACGGGACCGGCGACCAGCTGGTGCAGTTCGCGCAGGCCGACGCGCTGCACAAGGCGTACTGCGCGGCCGGGGTGGCGGAGACGTGGAAGACCTACGACACCGACCACATCACGCTGGTCTACACCGGCAACGCCGACGTGCTGGCGTTCGTCAAGGACCGGATCGCCGGGAAGCCGGCGACGTCGAACTGCTGATCAGCGGTTCGGCCTGCCGTGCGGGTGCTGCTGCTGCCACGAGCTGACCACCGAGCTCACGTACTGCTGCCACTGGTCCTCGGCCGGCGGCGCCGACGTCGTGGGGGGCGCGGGCTTGCGCCCCGCGGCGGCCGGCGGGTTCGTCGTCCGGACGGGCGAGTCGCGCACCTTCGCGGTGAGCGGCGGCGGCTCCGCCGAGGCGCTCATCGTTTCCACGGCGTCGCTCGAAGCCGGCGGCGCGGCCGGAGCGGTGGCGCCGGGCGGCGGCGTCGCCGTCCCGCCGACCTGCTGCGGCTGGAGGAGCACGACGGCGGCGAGCCCCAGCGCGACGGCCGCGCCGGCGGCGAGGACGTACGGCTTGGTCCGGCGGGACTCGGCGGGCGGCGCTTCCCGGGGACGTTCGTCCTCGGGCTCAGGGGCCGCCAGCTCGGCGTCGAGGATGGCCAGCGGGTCGGGCTTGGGGTCGGGCTCGGTCTCGATCCCGGCTTCCCTGGCGAGCATCGCGTCGAGGTCACCGCGGATCATCAGCGGTTTCGTCTGCGAGAGGTTCACCAGCTCGGCGACCGAGGGGAGCTCACCCTCACCGCCCGTGCGTGCCATCGAAAGACCTCCACCCTGTCGGCATCACCTGGAGGAACCATGCCCGAGCCGCGAGAGCTGCTCCGCTTCGCCGTCGTCGGCCTGGCCGCGTACGGGGTCACCCTACTGGGCGACTACAGCCTGAAGCTCACCGTGTTCCGTGAGAAACCGGTAACGGCGCTTTTCTTCGCGACGGTGGCCTCGACGGCGTTCGCGTACCTGCTGTCCCGCCGCTGGTCGTTCGCGGGCCGCGGCGGCCACCGGCGGGCCCGGGAGGCGGTGTTGTTCTTCGTGGTCAACGCGGGTGCGGTGGCCGTGAACCTGGTACCGCCGCTGGTGTCGCGCTACGCGCTGGGGCTGGCGGTGCCGCACGTGAGCTACCTGGCGCAGGAGGTCGCGGACTTCGTGGCGGGGATGGTCCTCGGCACGCTGGCCGGGACGACGTTCCGCTGGTACGGCTACCGGCGGTGGGTTTTCCCGAGGTCAGCGCCACCAATCGGCGACGCCCAGAGTGGTGAAGCCGAGCTTGTCGTAGAGCGGCGCGCCGGACCGCGAGGCGGTCAGCGTGACGGGGCGGTCCTCGAAGTGCCGTAGCACGGCGTGCATGAGGGCGCGCCCGACGCCTTTCGACCGGTGCTCGGGCATCGTGGTGACCCAGTAGACGCCGCCGACCTGGTCGTCGGCCATGGCGAGGCAGGCGCCTTCGCCGTCCTTGAGGAAGAAGGCCTGGCCCGGGGTGCCGGCCGGGAAGACTTTCCCGGGTTCGAGGGGCTGGTACTCCTCCAGCGGGAAGCCGTGGACGACGATGTCTTCGGCTTTCCGAAGCTCGGCGCGAGTTTTCACGCGGGTGACGGTGGGTTCTTCGGGGACGGGCGCGGGTTCGCGGACCATGACGGGCAGCTGCCGCGCGGCCATCCCGATCCCGCGCAGATCGAGCACCCGGAACGGGTCTTCCACCACGACGGTCCGGCCGTTTTCCCGCTGCCGCCGGGCAAGCGCGGCCAGCTCGGCCCGGTCCGGGTCGGCGGTCCTGACCATGATCCGGAACCGCCGGCCGTCGACGGCGGTGAAGGTGGGGCGTTCGCTGACACGATCACCCCGAGCCCGGGCCAGGGCGCTCCACATGGCGACGGCGTTGCCGGAGGCCTGACTCAGCCGCTGGTCGAGCAATCCGGTCATGCGGAGCAGCTTAGAACGGCAGTGGCCTGCCGGTCCCACGCGCCCGACATGGCGTTCATCGCCGGCCCTACCGCGAAGGGCAGAGCCAGCCCCACACAGTTCATCGCCCGCCCAGACCGCTCACTCCTCCCCCGGCAGCGCCCGTTCCGCCAGCAGCGCCAACTCCAGCCGCAGCCGCTCGCCCGGGTCCTCCAACCGCGCCCCGAACAACTCACCAAGCTTCTTCAACCGGGCCCGGATCGTCTGCGGGTGCAACTCCAGCAGCCGCCCCAGCTCGGGAGCGCTCCCTCGGGTCTGGACCAGCGCCAGCAACGTCTCCGCCAGCTGCTCCCGCCGCCGCCCGGACAGCTCCGACAGCGGCTCCAGTGTCGTCGATGCCAGCTGGGCCACCAGGAACTCGTCCGCCAGCAGCAACAACGTCGTCAGGTGGTCGCGGCACCACACCACCGGGCCCGGCGCGTCCAGCAGTCCGCGCGACGCCAGGTCGAGCGCGCGCCGGGCGACTCTGAACGACTCCGGGGCCGCTGCCGGGTTCACCAGGGGGCCGACCGCCGCCATCCAGCCGGCCGGTAGCGACGCTAGGCCCGCCAGGTCCGTGTCCGGGGCCGGCGTCAGCGCCGCCGGTGGGTTGCCCGACGGGTCGGCCGGGACGTGCTCGGGCAGCAGGCCCGGCGGGAACTCCGGTGCTCCCGGCAATGCCCGGAACGCCACCGCCGCCACGTGCGAAGGCGCCGGCAGCCCGGACGCCGCGACCAGACCGTCCACTTCGGCCGGTGTGCGGCCGCCGATCAGCGCGCGCAGCAGCCGGCGGTGCCTTTCGCCGGTGCCGGACATCGCCGCCTCCGCCGCGCTGTATCCCTCGGCGACCGCCGCCATCGACGTCTCGACGTCGGCGAACATCCCCTCGGCCGCGCCGTACAGGACATCGCCGGACAGGCCGGCATCCCGGGCGACGTCGGCGATCCACCGCCACGTCACCCGGCTCGACACGCGCACCGCCGCCTGCACCGCCTCGCGGCTCAGACCACTGTGGAACGCTTCACGCCCGTGCCCGCGGAACTCGGCCAGCCGGTCGGCCTGGTACATCGCGGGCGTGCCGACGCGGTCGATGTCCCGCTCGATCCCGCGCCGCGCCTGCTCGATCGCCGCCGTCCGGGTGGGACCGCGGCCGAAAGCAGCGGAATATTCCGGAATCTCGGCGGCGATGCCGTCGACGCAGGCCCGCGCGATCTCCGGGATCCGCGGGCGCACCGCGTCGCCGAGCTCGTGGGGCAGCCTGGCCCACACGGAGCCGTCCGAGGCAGAGGAACCGCGCATGGGAATTCGGTCCTCCACCGGAAATTGACACCGCAGAAATAGCCCCCACCATCTGACACGGAGCGTAGATCCGCCCACCCGTCCGTGTCAAAAGGACGTCACCGCGTCACCCTTTCCGGGATCATCTCGTTGATTTTTCAGTGACACAACGGTCGGATACGCTCTGCTCCGCCCGGACGAACTCGAAGGGGGATTCGTGGTCGAGTACCGCAGCTTCCGCCTGCTGGCCTCGCTGCCGCGCGCGCTGGGCGCGGGCCTGCGCCCGCACGTCGGGCACGCCGCGGCCTCGATGATCCAGGAGGTCCAGCGCACGGTCCCCGCCTACGGCCTGCCACTCAAGGGCGTGTTCGGAAAAGTCCTGGTCAAGAGCGTCGAGTACGCCGTGCGGCACTGCATCGACTCGATGGGCGAGCCGGGCCTGTCCCATGAGCACTGGGTCGACTTCTACCGCGGGCGCGGCCGCATCGAGTTCACCGAGGGCCGCAACCTCGACGCGTTGCAGGACAGCGCCACCATCGGGGCCCGGGTGGCGTGGCGGGCGATGCACCCCGGCGTCGTCGCCGCGGGGGTCGACCCGGCCGTCATCTCGGTCGCCGCCGAGGCCATCTTCGCCTACGTCGACGAGCTGTGCGCCACCGCGATCGAGGGCTACCAGCAGGCGCAGGCCGAGGCCGAGGGCGCCGTCCCGGTCCGGCGGCGACGGCTCCTGGAGCTGATCGTCCAAGGCCCCGAAGGCGCGGCGACCAGCATCGCCGGGCTCGCCGGCGGGGCGGGCTGGCCGCTGCCGGAGACCGCCGCGATGGTCGCTCTCGAACGCGGCCCCGACGCCGCCGACTTCCCGGCCGACCTGCTCGGCGACGGCGTCCTGGCCGACCTCGAGAGCCCCGAGCCGCACCTGCTCACCCGCGATCCCGACGCCGACCTCGCGCCCCTGGAGGCCAAGCTCGACGGCTGGCGGGCCGCGGTGTCCCCGACCGTGCCGCTGGCCGACGCCCCGGCCGCGCTGCGCACCGCCCGCCGCGCGCTGCTGCTGTCCGGCCCGGACATCCCCGGCCCGATCATCTGGTGCCGCGACCACCTCGCCACGCTCTGGCTGCTCGCGGAGGACTTCCTGGCCGCCGAGCTGGCCCGCCAGAGCCTCGACCCGTTCGCCTCCCTCAGCGAAAAGCAGCGCGACCGGCTCAGCGAGACGCTGCTGGCCTGGCTGGAGACGCGCGGCGGGGCACCGGAGATCGCGCAGCGCCTCGGCGTGCACCCACAGACCGTGCGCAACCGGCTGCGGCAGCTGGAGGAGCTGTTCGGCGACCGGCTCAAGGACGCCGACGACCGCCTCGGCATGCAGCTCGCCCTGCGTGCTCAGCGGCTCATGCGCGCGCACCGGCCGGACGGTGAGCGGGAGCGCTGAGGGCGCGGTCGAGCGCGTGCACGGGCATCGGCAGCACGCGCCGCCACGGACGGCGCCCCGGCCGCGGCGGCCGGAGCCGCTGACCGGGGGACGGAAAACTCGCGCGGCAGGACATCAGCGCATCCGGTGCGTCATTGCGACCATGCCTTCGAGGAATACGCGGATACCGGCGGAATGTCGATCCGCATTACCGGTGAAACCGCGAGAACGCGCACCCTCGATCGCCTTTCCGGCGCCGTTCTTGTCACGCGCACCCGCATTCGGGCGCAGTGGTGTTCACCACACCGCGTGCGAGTAGTCGGATGCCCTATTTTCGGGTTCGCGAGAAAGGCCGCCGATGACCCTCGAGACGTACACGCTCACCCTCCACGGCCGCCGGATCCGGCTGCACGAGCACTTGCCGCCGCCGGGTGCGGGCGACGAAGCGATCGTGCTGCTGCACGGGATCGCGGGCAGCGCCGAAACCTGGGCGCCGGTGTTGGCGCGGTGCGCCGCGCTGGGCCGCCGCGTGCTGGCGCCCGATCTGCCCGGCCACGGCGAATCGGAGGCGCCGCGCGCGGACTACGGCCTCGGCGCGATGGCGAGCACCGTGCGGGACGTGCTGGCGGTTTCGGGCGTGCGGCACGCGACCGTCGTCGGCCACTCGCTCGGTGGTGGCGTCGCGATGCAGTTCGCCTACCAGTTCCCGGAAATGTGCGACCGGCTGGTGCTGGTCGGCAGCGCCGGGCTGGGCCCGGAGGTCAGCCCGGTGCTGCGGGCCACGGCGCTGCCGGGCGCACCCGCCGTGCTGGCACTGACGGTGAACCGCGTGACGCTCGCGATCGCGCGGGCGTCGGCCCGCCTGGGACGCCGGCTCGGCGGGTCGTTGAAAACTGAAACACGGGAGCTGGCCAGGCATTTCGGCTCACTGGCCGACCCGGCGCGGCGGCGCGCGTTCCTCTTCATCGCCCGCAGCCTCATCGACCTGCGCGGGCAGCGCGCGAGCGCCGTCGAGAAGCTCTACCTGGCCGAAGCCGTGCCGACGCTGCTGGTCTGGGGTGCGCGGGACCCGCTCATCCCGCTGAGCCACGGCCGCCGGACCGCCGAGGTGCTGCCGAACGGCCGATTGACCGTGCGGGAAAACGCGAAACACTTTCCACATGTGTCCGATCCGGACGGGTTCTGCCTGCTGCTGAACGAGTTCGTCCGAGGGACCGAACCCGCACGGCTGGCCCTGGACGACGTCGTCGAGCGCCTGATCGCCCGGAATCCGGCGCGCGAGCCCCGCTGAAAAGTTGTCACTCGCGCACCATCCGCCCGAAGCGGAAGTGTCACCTCTCACCGCGCCGTTCCACCCGTTCGGGTGTAGTCCGGACGGGTTACCGCAAAGTCAGCGGAGAACCCGTTGACAGTGCCGTTCGTGCGAAATTATGTTGCCTGAGCCACAAAATCCGGACCGGCTTCGACGACGAAGAGGCCAGTTTTGTTGCCAGCAAGGATAAAACACATGACCGACGTGGACACCGGGTTTGCCACCGCCGCACTGCGGGCGGGCCGGCCTCACCCTGGCGAACGCTCTTCCGGACCGGCGTACCGGCAGCAGTCCGTGTCGGCCGACCGGCCCAGGACCACCTACCCACCGACCCAGCGGACCTCGGGGGAACCCCGGCCCGGGCGCGCTTCCGGCGCCATCGGCCTCTGGGCGTCGCTGCCCCGCGAGCTGGCGATCCGCTTCAAGCCGCGGGTCGACCCGCTGGCCCGCGCCATCCTGCAGGAGGTCCAGCGGGCGGTGCCCGAGTACCGCCAGCCCCTCGAAGGCGCGTTCGGGCACATCATCACGCAGGGTGTCCGGCAGGCGATCATCCAGTGCCTCGACAGTGTCGGCACCCCCGGTGCCGTGGCGCTCGAGACGTGGACGACCGTGTTCCGCAACCTGGGCAAGATCGAGTTCAACGAGGGCCGCAGCCTCGACTGCCTGCAGACGGCCTACCGCGTCGGCGGGCGCGTCGCGTGGCGGCACATCTCGGAGTTCGGGCAGGCCAGCGGCGTCGCCGCGGACACGCTGTGCACCAGCGCCGAGGCCATCTTCGCCTACGTCGACGAGATTTCCGCGCTCTCGATCGAGGGCTACACGGCGGCGCAGACCCGGGCCGCCGGCACCCGCGCGCGCCGCCGGAGACGGCTGCTCGAACTGCTGCTCGCCGACCCGCCGTCGGCCCCGCAGACGATCAGCGCGCAGGCCGCGACCGCCCAGTGGGCGCCGCCGGCCGAGGTCACGGTCGTCGCCCTCGAACCGCGTGCCGACCAGCACAGCCTCGCCGCGCCGGACCTGCACTCCGACGTCCTCGTCGACCTCGAGGGCAGCGAGCCGTGCCTGGTCACCGGCGACCCGGAGAAGCACCTGAAGAACCTCGCCGAGCGGCTGGGCGGCTGGCGCGCGGTGATCGGCCCGACCGTGCGGCTCACCGACGCACCGAGGTCACTGTTGTGGGCGCGCCGGACGTTGAAGCTCGTCCAGCGCGGCGTGCTGCCGGACGCGCCGGTCACGCGCTGCACCGACCACCTGTCCACGCTGTGGCTGCTCGCCGACGAGTTCCTGGTCCGCGAGCTGTGCACCCGCAGCCTGGAGCCGTTCCGGGACCTCACCCCGAAGCAGCGGGCGCGCCTCGGCGAGACGCTGCTGATCTGGCTGCAGTCCCGCGGCAGCGCGCCCGAGATCGCCAAGAAGCTCAAGGTGCACCCGCAGACCGTGCGGTACCGCATGCACCAGCTCATCGACCTGTTCGGCGACCGGCTCAACAACGCCGACGACCGGCTCGACATGGAGATCGCGCTGCGGGCGGAGGCCCTGCTCGATTCCTAGCTCCCTCAGGCGACGAGGTGGTGTGGCGTGTGACGGGACCGTCGGGCGAAACGACCTTCGGGCCGATGCTGGGCGGCGACGGCCGGCCGGGACAGCTGTGGGCCCTGCTCCCCCGGGAGCTGGCCGCGGTGTTCCGACCGCGGATGCTCGACGTCGCCGACGAGGTGCTGCGCGAGATCCAGCGGACCATCCCGGACTACGCGCGGCCGCTCGACGGCGCCTTCGGCAAGGCGCTGCGGGCGGGCGTGCAGGGGGCGATCCTGCAGTTCATCGACCGGATCGCCGCGTCCGGACCGCTGCCGGACTCGCGCCGGAAGCTGTTCGTCGGGCTCGGCGTGCACGAGCTGGCGCAGGGCCGCAACCTCGACGTCCTGCAAGCCGCCTACCGCGTCGGCGCGCGCGTCACCTGGCGGCGGATGGCCGAGGTGGGGACGCGGGCGGGCGTGCCGTCGCCGACGCTGTGCCTGCTGGCCGAGGCGATCTTCGCCTACATCGACGAGCTGTCGGCGTTGTCGATCGAAGGGCACGCGGCGGCGCAGGCCCGGGCGGCGGGCGCGCTCGAACGGCGTCGCCGCCGGCTGCTGGACCTGCTGCTGGCGGACCCGCCGGCACCGTCGCGGACGGTCCAGGAAGCCGCGACGGCGGCAGACTGGCCGTTGCCGCACCGGCTGGTCGCCGTGGCGCTGGACGGGCCGGTGGACATCGCCGGGCCGGACGTGCTGGAGGACTTCGAAGACGGGATGCCGCGGCTGCTGCTGCCGGCACCGCCGGACCGTGCGGAGCTGACGGCGGCGCTGGCCGGCCACCGGGCCGCGGTCGGCCCGCCGGTGCCCCCTCGCCAGGCCGCGCGGTCACTGGCGACGGCTCAGGAAGCGTTGCGGCTGGCGGCGGCCGAAGTCCTCCCGGACGAGCCGCTGACCTGGTGCGACGATCACCTGGCGACGTTGTGGTTGCGCAAGGAGCCGTTCCTCGCGACGGAGGTGTCCCGCCGCCGGCTGGCCCCGCTGACGGCGTTGAACCCGAAGCAGTACAACCGGCTGGCGGGGACGCTGCTGGCGTGGCTGGAAACGTGCGGCAACGTCCGCGAGGTGGCGGACCGCCTGGCGATCCACCCGCAGACGGTCCGCGCGCGGGCCCAGGAGCTGGAGACGTTGTTCGCGGATCACCTGCGCGACCCGGACGACCGCTTCGAAATGATCCTCGCCCTCCGCGCCACCTTGACGACCTAGCCGTCCGACCCTCCGGATACGCGGGCCGACCTCTCAGACCGGGGTGATGCCGGGGCTCGTGCGGCCGGCCAGCTCGGCGGTGAGGAGTCGAGCCGGCACCGCCACGTGCGGCGGGTCGAGCATCGTCCGGTGATCCCCCGGCACGGTCTCGACGTGCAGGTCGGCGCAGCACGCGGCCCAGCCCGCTACGGCCGCGTCCCCCGCCTGGTACAGCACGACGCGGCCCGCGTACGGCTCCGCTCCGAGCGGCGCTTCGGAGTCGAAGAGCACCACGACGTCGACTCGTTCGCCCGATGCGGCCAGCCGTCGCGCGGTCTCGAAGGCCAGCACCCCGCCGGCCGCCCAGCCACCCAGCCGGTACGGCCCGGACGGCTGCACCTCCCGCAGCGACGCGACGCAACCCTCCACATCGGACGCTTCGACGCCGCGGCACGGAACGCCCTCGAGCCGGTCCAGGAGCGGCCGGTACACCATGGACTCACCGAACAGGACCAGCGGCGGAATCCCCGGCCGCCGGTCGGGGGTGGCGACGGGCGCCCGGGTGCCCGTCACGTACTCGGCGAGGTCGTTCAGGTTCGCGCCGCCCAGCAGCAGCGGCACCGGCAGGGTCACGCCGAATTCGCGCTCGGCCGCCGCCCGCGCCCGCATCGCCGTCAGGGAGTCCAGGCCCAGCTCGACCAGCGGAACGTCCCGGGGTACCGCGTCGCCGAGCAGCCTGGCGACGATCGTCGTGAGCCGCTCGTGTGCGGTCTCCGGCACGGGAACGGCCGGCAGCACGGCCGAGAAGAACGGCCGCCGGCCGAGCTCCGGGAACCGCCCGGCGACGCGGCCCGCGTCGAGCCGCGCGATCCCGACCGACGACCGGTCCGCGGCGAGCACCGCGGGCAGGGCTTCGAGGGCCTCGGCCACCGGCATCGGGTCCAGCACGGGATCCGCGCCCCAGTTCACCGTCGTCGCGGGCAGCCCGCGCGTCCGCCGCCAGGTGGCGAACGCGTCCAGCCACGCGTCCGCGGTCGCGAGGGCCGTCCGGCCGGGCGCACCGATCAACGACGCCGACGACGAATACAGCAGCCACCAGTCCGGGGGCGCGTCGGCGGTCGCGTCGTGGAGCCGTCGCGCACCGAGCACTTTGGACCGCCAGAGCGACGCGACGTCATCGCCTGCCGCGTGCACGATTCCCCGCAGCGGCAGGCCGTCCGCGGTGGCGGCGGCGACGAGCTGTTCCGCGACGCCGGGCTCCGCGATGTCTCCGGCGACGACCACGACGTCCACTCCGGACAGTCCGATGTCGTCACCGGACAGTCCGCAAAGGACGATCCGGGTCGCACCGTTGCCGGCCAGCCAGCGCGCGGTGGCCGATCCCCGCGCGCCGGTGACCACGTACGCGCCCGGCCCGGTCGACACGCCGTCGACGAGCGGGACGCGGGTCAACCGGGCCGCGTACCGGACGTCGCGGCGCCAGCGCACCTCGTCGTCGGGCGCGCCCGAACGCAGTTCGCGCGCGAGAACGTCCACCTCGGACCGTGCGTCGCAGTCGACGAGCGTCGCCCGCAGTTCCGGTCGTTCGAAAGCGAGCACGCGCACCAGACCGCGCAGGAACGCCAGCCCCGGCTCGCCGCTCGACTGCGTGACCAGGTGGAAGCGGACGTCGAAGGCCAGGCGGGCGAGCACCGAGCGCACGGTGCGCAGCAGGTCCTGGGCGTCCTCGGGATCACGGTAGGCGTGCGGCGCCCCGGTGAGGAAGACGACGCCGCGCACCGGCCGTTCGGCCAGGAACGCGGGCAGCTCGTCGAGGTCGTCCTGCGGCAGGGAAAGCGCTTCGTCTCCGGCGGCGGCCAGCGCCAACGCGAGCGCGACGGCCCGGCCGAGCGCGGCCGGGTGCTCGTCGGTGAGCAGCAGCCACGAATTCCGCCTCCCCGAGGGAACCGGCGGCAACGGCGTTCGTGGCCAAGTGATCCCGAACGCGCGGGCGGCGAGCGGGACGGTGCCGGGAGCCTGGAGGCGGATGTCGCGGAAGTCGGCGACGACCTCGCCGTCTCGGGTGACGAGCTGCACGGTGCCGGCGTCGTCGGCCAGGCACCGCACGCCCCGGCCCGGGTCGCCGAGCAGCCGGACGCGGCCGAATCCGTCAGGCAGCGAGCCTTCGGGCAAGGTCGCGGCGAGAGTGCCAGCGAGGCTGGACTTCGGTGCGATTGGACGAGTTCGTTCGTCCACTTCGGACAGAATGGCCGGTGCGGGTTCGGTGTCGGCCGAGACCCACGCCGTGGCGTGGCGGACCCAGCTCGCTCCGGCCTTCGCCCGCACGACGGCGGCACCGTCGTCCCGGATCTCCGTGCTGAGCACCGTTTCCCCGGTCACCGCGAGCATCCGGTGCACCTCGAGACCGTCGACGCGGACGCTTCCGGTGCCGAACCGCTCCCGGGCGCCGGCCAGGACCAGCTCCAGGAACCCGGCCGCCGGGAAGACCGGGACGTCGTGCACCCGGTGCTCGTCCAGCTCCTCGGGCGCGATCGTCGTCTGCCACAGGTGGCGCCCCTCGTCGGGCACCTCGACGCGGGCGCCGGGCAGCGGATGGCCGGCCGGCCGTGGCCGGAACGTCCGGCGCTCCCAAGGGGGTGGGGGCAGGTCGAGCACCGGCGCCTCCGGGTACCGCCGATCGAGCACCGCCGGGTGCCCGGCGGTGTGCAGTTCGGCCAGGGAACGTGCGAAAGCGTTTTCTTCGCCGTCGCGCCGGCTCAGGGTGGGCAGCGTCCGGACGCTCCCGGCCGTCTGCTCGACGGCGGGCAGCGCGATCGGGTGCGGCGAGACCTCGACGAACCACCGGTGCCCGTCGGCGACGGCGGCGGCGACGGCTTGGGTGAACCGGACCGGACGCCGCAGGTTGGCCATCCAGTAACCGGCGTCGAACGCGGGTGTCGCACGCGGGTCGTCGAGCACGCTCGTGTAGTAGGCCGTCTCGGGTGGTCGTGGCCGCAGGTCGCCGAGCCCGGCCCGGAACCGGTCCAGAATCGTTTCGACGGCGGCGGAGTTCGCGGTTCCGGCCAGCCGGCGAGCCCATCGGCCGAGTCCGTCCACATGGGATACGAGCACGGCGAGGTCCTCGGCGGTGCCGGCGACCGTGCATTGCGCCGGCGACGCGTGCTCGACGACAGTGATGCCCGGAAAGTCCAGCGCGCGCACCTCGGCGGCGGACAGCTCGACGACGGCCATCGTCCCGGCGGGCAGCTGCGAGAGCAGGTTCGCCCGGCTGACGACGATGTCGAGCCCGGCGCCGGCGTCGAGCGCGCCGGCCACGACGGCCGCCGCTATCTCACCGGCCGAATGCCCGAGAACGGCAGCGGGCTCGACGCCGTGCGCTCGCCACCACCCGGCCAGGGCGACCTGCAGGCCGAACACGAGCGGCGGCACCACGGCGGGATCACCGAACGGCCGGCGCAACGCGCCCCGCAGCGAGAAACCGGCTTTGGCCAGGAACAACGGTTCGAGCGCGCCCACCGCGGCCCGGAATTCGGGCTCGGCGCCCAGCATCCGCCGTCCCATGGCGGGCCACTGCGCCCCGGCGCCCGAGAACACGAAGACCGGGCGCGGCGGCACCTGACCGGCCGTGCCCCGCACGACGTCCTTCGTGGTCCCACCGTCGGCGAGGGCGCGCAGGCCCGCCACCAGCGCGGCCCGCGACGACGTGACAACAGCGGCCCGCAGAGGCAGGTGTTCCCGCCGCCGGGCGAGCGCGGCGGCGAGGTCACCCGGGGCGGTGACACGGCCGGGCCCGGCGAGCCAGTCCGCCAGGTCGCCGGCCCGCCGCCGCAGGGCGGATTCCGACCGGGCCGAGACGGTGAAGACCTGCGGCCGGCCGTTCCACCGCGAGCCCGGAGTGGCGGGTTCCAGCGGTTTCGGCCATTCCTCGACGACGACGTGTGCTCCGCTGCCACCGGCCCCGGAAGCCGAAACACCGGCGCGCGCGGTTCCGGCGTATCGGGGCCAGCCGGTGGATTTGTCCACAGGGGACAGCCGAGGCGAGTCGCCGGGCGAGGCCCTCGGGTGGCGGTCACGACCAGGTGCGGACCCGAGCCGAGCGCGCCCAGTCGCGAGTTCAGCCGCGTCGGCTAGCGGACCCGGCGACGGCGCGAACCGATCGTGCCCCGTCGCGGGCTCGTTCCCACTCGGCAACCGACCCCGTGATGGCGGGAGCCGGTCGTGCCACAGGGCCAGCACCACCTTGATCAACCCGACGATCCCCGATGCCGCGCCGAGATCACCGAAGCTGCCCGACATCGAACCGACCAGCATGGGCCGCTGCAGAGAGCGGTTTCGGGCGAGGGCCTGCGCCTCGGCCGAGCCTCCCTGCGTCTCGACATAGTCCACAGTAGACAAGCTCGACCCGGCGACAGCATGAGCATCGGCCAAGATCTGATCCTGGGCGGCCCAGCCCGTCGCACTGCCGCGGATCACCGCCAGTACCCGGTCCGCGTCCCTGCGGGCGTCGGTGAGCCTCTTCAGCACCACCACCCCGCACCCCTCGCCGTACACCGTGCCGTCGCGCGGTGGTGGGGACAGCACCTGGACCCCGGCAGCCAGCGTCAGGTCCGCCTCGCCCGCGGCCAACGCTCGAACCGCCTGGTGGACGGCCACCAGCGCCGACGACCCTGCCGTATCCACCACCACGCTGGGCCCGCGCAGGTCGAACCGCTCCGACACCCCGTTCGCGATCATCGACGCCGCGAACAGCGCGTGGTCCGCGGCCGAAGCTCCGACGAACACGCCCGTCCGGCTGCCGCGCAGGGTGCCGGGCGCGATACCGGCGTGCTCCAGTGCAGCCCACGTTGTCTCCAGGAGGATCCGCCGGCGCGGGTCCATCGCCGCTGCCTCGGCCGCGTCGAACCCGAAGAACGCCGCGTCGAACCCGTTGACGTCGGAGAGGAAGTCGCCCGGACGGGGGTCGGGCGGCGGCCCGGTGACGTCGGTGCTGGTCAGCAACGCGTGCCACAGCTGGTCCGCCGACTCGATGCCGCCCGGCAGCCGGCAGCCGATGCCGAGCACCGCCACGGGCTCCGCGGTCCGCGGCCGGGTATCCGGTCCGGCCAGCGCCGTGACCAGCGCGGCGATCGACGGGTGCCGTCCGAGCAGGCCGAGATCGGGTTCGCGGCCGAGCCGCTCACCGAGTTCGGCCGCGACGGTCACCGCGTCCCGCGACGACAAGCCCAGCTCGGCCAGCGGGACGCGTGCGTCGAGGTGTTCCGGTGCGACACCGGTGAGCCCGGCGATCCGCTCGGTGAGCCACCGGCGCAGCTCACCGGGGCCGGTCATCGCCGGCCGTCCGGGGTGAGCCGGACGCCGGGGCACCGGGCGGGTTCTTCGACGATATCGACCACCCCATGCCCGCCGGTGTCCCGGAGGGAAAGCGCGGCGGCTTCGCCGAAGACCCGTTCAGAACTCGTGAGCATGGATTCCTCGCGCATTTCTCGCGGCGGGCCGGTGATTCACCGTATTTCCCCCGTTGAATCCCTGTCAACGACCCGGGAATGCGCGGAAATACTTTGTCATTTCGCTCACTGCGGCACGGGCACCACGTGTTGTCACCGTGATAGTCACGCGGCGGACATCCCGGTGACGCGCCACTTTCCGGCCACGCGTTCGGCCGTGACGCTCAGCTGGGCGGCACCGGTGCTGTGCTGCCCGTCGCCGCGCGTGCCGGTCTGGTCGAGGAACACGAGCAGCGCCGCGCGGTCGCCGTCCAGCAGCTTCACACCGGACGCGACGGCGGTCGAGGTGACCACGAGCTTCTGCTCCGCGGCGAGCTTGCGGACCTGGCCGAAGAGCTGGTCGTACTGCGCGAGCGCGGGACCGCTGAGGAGATCCTTCGCCGCCCGTTCGTTCTTGGCCGGGTCGTCGTAGCGGTAGGAGAACAGCGTGCCGAGCGCGGCGCTGACCTGTTTCCCGGCGTCCGCGGTGCCCGCGACGTCGGAAAGCGCGGTGTTGTGCGTGACGACCGCGTTGGTGCTCCGCGCCTCCAGCGTGAACCACACCGCGAGCCCCGCCATCACGACGGCGACCGCGACGGCCACCCACGGCACCCGGCGACGGGGTTCCGCCACCTCCTCCGGGAGCTCCGGCGCCGGCTCGTGGTGACGGCCGGCGACCTTCACCGAACGCTTCTTCGTGGGCACGGTCATGGTGCCTCCCCGGTCGGGACCTGTCCCAAGCCGGTGACCCGCCAGCCGTCGGAGCCGCGGGTCAGGTCGGCCTGGAACCGGTTGCGTTTCGTCACGGCGTCCCCGCCGTCGGGCGCCACCACCAGCTCGACCGACGCGATCAGCTTCGCCGTGCCCGCGCCGGTGTCCACTTCGGTCACCGCCGCGTCGGTCACCTTGCCGGTGGTGACGGTCTTCGCCTGCGCGATCCGGTCGAGGCTGCCCTGGCGATCGGCGGCCAGCTCGTCGTGCAGCGCGCCGCCCGACAGGTCGAGCCAGCGCTGGTACCCCGGCGCCGCCTGCCGGTAGTCCAAAGTGGTCAGTCCGGCGACGGCGGCCCGGCCGGCTCCCAGCGCGTCCTCCCGGACGACCGCGCGCGCGACGCCGTCGTCGTGCGCCGCCTGCCACCAGGTGAACCCCGACCACCCGGCCGCCGCGGTCGCCAAGACCGCGGCCAGCCACACGAAGATCTTCACGGCCGTCCTCCCGGTGCGTTCTGCGAACCCCGCACGTTCGTCGGGTCGCCCTTCGGCAGCGCGCAGCGCGCGGCCGTGTTCAGCGGGCGGGTCGAGGTGTCGAGGCCGTCGTGGTACGGCGTCGTGTACCCGGTGGTGCACGGCGGCGGATCGAAGAAGGTCAGTGACAGCCCGAAGTGCGCGCCGTCCGGCCGGATGACCGCGGTGCCCGCGGCGACCGCCTGCGGCGCGGTGATCAGCAGCTGCCGCAGCCCGCCCCGGCGCGCTTCGAGGACGTCCGCGGTGGTCAGCAGGTTGGCCAGCAGCACCCCCAGCTGCGGCCCGGAATCGCGGATCAGCGCGCCGACCTCGTTCGCCGCCGCGGGCACCGCCGGGATGAGCGTGCGCAGGTCGCCGTCGGACTGTTTCAAGGTCGCCGCCAGCAGCTTCGCGTTGGCACCGAAGCTGCGGATCGCGCCGGCCTGCTGCACCTGGGTGTCGAGCACGACGTGCGCGTCGGTGACGAACCGGGTCAGCGGCGCCACGTGCGCGCTCGCCGCCTGCACGAACTCGATGCCGCGGCCGACGAGCTGGTCGAGCGCCGGGCCGGCGTCGGACGTCGCGCTGTACAGCTCGTCGACGACCGTGCGCAGCGCCGGCTGGGGCACGGAGTTGGCGAAGGAATCCACTGTCGACAAGACGACGTCGACCGGCAGCGGGATCTTCGTGTCGGCCTGCGTGATCACCGAGCCGTCCCGCAGTTTCGGCCCGCCGTCCGTGCGCGGGCGCAGGTCGACGTACTGCTCGCCGACGGCCGAGCGGTCGGCGACGACGGCTTCGGTGTCGGCCGGGACCGGCGCGGTGCCGGAGTCGATCTCGAGGTCGGCTTCCATCCCGGCCGCGGTCAGCCGCAGCTCGCCGACGCGGCCGATCGGCACGCCGCGGTAGGTGACCTCGGCGTTCGTGAAGATGCCGCCGCCGGTCGGGAACTGCGCCTTCACCGTGTAGCCGCGGTCGAAGAACACCTTGTCGAGACCCGCGTAGGTGGCGCCGACGTAGGCGACGCCGAGCACGGCGATGACGACGAAGAGCGTCACCTGCACGCGCACGAACCGGGTCAGCATCAGTGGCCCACCTTGAGGAACCCGTTGAGGTAATCGCCGCGGATGGCGTCCAGCGCGGCGTCCGGGAACGGGAAGGTGAAGATCATCTCCATCGCCTTCGGCAGCTTGTCCCCCGAATCGGCCAGTCTCCGCAGCAGCGGTTCGAGGGCCTTGAGGTCCGCGACGAGGTCGTCCTTGCTGCGGTTCACCGTGTCGACGGCGACCGACGTCAGCCCGTCCAGCGCCTTGAGCATCCCGACCAGCGCCTCGCGCTGCTGGTTGAGGACGCCGATGCCGGGCGTCAGGCCGTTGAGCGTCGTGGTGATCTGGTCGGTGTGCGCGTTCAACGTCCGCGCGAGCTTGTTGACGCTCTCGATGGCCCGGGTGATCTCGGTCCGGTGCTCGTCGAGGCCCTTGACGAAGGCGTCCAAACTGGACAGCAGGCTGCGCGCCGCGGTTTCGCGGCCGCCGAGGGCTTCGTTGAGCTGGTGGCTGATGTTCTGGATCTGCGCGACGCCGCCGCCGTTGAGCAGCAACGACAGCACGCCGAAGACCTCCTCGATCTCCGGCGTCAAAGTGGACCGATCGAGCGGGATGGCCGCCCCGTCGAGGAGCCGGCCCGACGGCGTCGCGTCGTCCGGCGGAGCCAGCTCGACGAACTTCTCGCCGAGGATGCTCGCCTGCCGCAGCCGCGCGACGGCGTTGCCCGGCAGGTCGACGTCGCCGTTGAGGAGCAGGTCGACGAGCGCGCTGTGCCCGTCGGGCGCCAGCTCGACCTTGACGACCTGCCCGACCGGCACGTCGTTGACCTTGACGCCCGACTGCGGCACCAGGTCGAGGACGTTCGTGAAGCTCGCGGTCACGTGGATCGGGTGGTCGCCGAGCGCGGCGCCGCCGGGCAGCGGGATGTCGTAGACGCTGACCCCGCGCCCGCAGCCGGTGGTGACCAGCGCCAGCGTCACCACCGCGGCGACCTTGACCAGGGACTTCATTTCGGCTCCGGGAACTCGAGGAGGTTGCCGCGGCCGTCGATCGTCCCGTTCGCCTGGTCGTAAGCGGCCAGCAGGTTCGTCAGGGCGTTCGGGGCCGCTTGGAGGGCTTCGGCGAGGGAGTCCTTCTGGTTCACCAGCACCTTCGTGACGTCGGCCAGCTTGTCCACGTTCGACTGGACCTTGCCGCGGTTGTCCTTGATGAACCCCTGGACGACGCTCAGTGCCTGGGTCAGCTCGGTCAGCGCGCCGGAGAACTGGTCGCGCTGGTCGGCCAGCACCTCGCTGAGCGACGCGATCTGCGAGATGGCCTGCTTGACCTGCCCGTCGTTGGCGGCGAGCATCGCGGTGAACTTGCTGATGTTGTCGACGGAGCCGAAGAGGTCGTCCTTGGAGTCGCTCGCGGCGCGGGCGAACTCGCCGAGGTTCTTGATCGCCGTGCCGATGGTCTGCCCGTTGCCGTTCAGGTATTCCGCCGACTTGGTCAGCACCTCGCTGACCGCGCCGTCCTTGTTGGCTCCCTGCGGGCCGAGCGCCGTCATCAGCTGGTTCAGGCTGTGCAGGAGGTCGTCGACCTCGACCGGGGTCGCGGTGCGCTCGCGCGGGATCGACGCGCCGTCGGCCAGCTGCGGCCCGCCCCGATAGACGGGCGTGATCTGCACGTACCGGTCGGCGACCAGGCTCGGCGTGATGACGACGGCGCCCGCGTCGGCCGGCAGCTGGACGTCGGGCTTGAGCGTCATGGTCACCTTGACGTCGGTGCCGTTCGGTTCCACTTTGGACACCGACCCGATCGCGACGCCGAGGACGCGGACGTCCGAGTTCGCGTAGATGCCGACAGCGGCGGCGAAGTACGCGGTCAGCGTGCGCTCGGCGGGCCGGGTCGCGAGTGGCCAGACGGCCGAGACCACGAGCGCGAGCACGACGCCGAGCGCGAGCGCCCGCAGCCGCGTCCGGCGTCGCGCCCGGGCTCCCAGGTCGATGAGCTGGTGCGCCATCAGCGTCCCCCGTTCTTGGGCGGCAGGCAGCTGCCCGGCGTGGTGCCGGTGGGGATGAGCCCGCAGATGTAGGTGTCGATCCACCGGCCGTTGCCGACGGCGTTGCCGAGCAGCCGGTAGAACGGGCCGGCCAGGCGCAGGCTGTCCTCGAGCTTGCCCTGGTTCCGCTGGAGCACGGTCGCGACGCGGTCGAGCTGGTCGAGGGCCGGGCCGAGCGTCTTCTGGTTGTCCGCGACCAGCCCGCGCAGCTGGATCGAGAGGTTCTTGATGCCGCTGAACAGGGACGCGATCGCGTCCTTGCGGGCGTTCAGCTCGGTCAGCAGCGTGTTGCCGTCGCGGATGAGGGCCTGGATCTGGCCGGAGCGCTCACCGAGCGTCTTGGACACCTGGTTGGTGTTCTGGAAGAGCTTGACCAGCTCGTCGTCACGGGACGCAAGCGTTTGCGACAAGGCGGCGATCCCGTCGAACGCGGTCCGCACGTCCTGCGGAGCCGATGCGCCGAGCGTGTCGGAGAGGACGCGGAACGCCTGCGCGAGCTGGTTCGTGTCGATGGCCCCGACGGTGCCGGCGAGGTCGTTGAACACCTCGGTGACGTCGTAGGGCGAACTGGTCCGCTCGGGCGGGATCGGCTGGTCGGGGTTCAGCTCGCCGTTGCCGACCGGGTCGAGCACGAGGTTCTTCTGACCCAGCAGCGTCTTGATCTTGATCGCCGCCGTCGTCCGGTTGCCGACCCAGGTGTCCTTGACCCGGAACAGCACCTCGACGTGGTCGCCGGCCAGCCGCACGTCGGTGACCTCGCCGACCTTCACCCCGGCGACGCGGACCTCGTCGTTCGGCTTGAGCCCGGCGGCCTCGTGGAACTCGGCCTTGTACGTGGTGCCGCCACCGACGAGCGGCAGGTCGTCCGAAAAGAACGTCGCACTGCCGATCAGCGCCATGACCAGCGCGGTCACCGCGCCGACGGCGATCGGGTTGCGGCTGCGGAACGGTTTGATGCGCGGCGGTTTCATCGGCACCTCGCGGCGGTCACGGGGATGCCCGGTGGGGGTCCGCCCGGCGCGGGCTGGGCGTCGGACTCGACCGCACAGAGGTAGAAGTTCGCCCACGAGCCGTAGGAGAAGAGCGTGCCGATGCGGTCGAGCTTCTTCGGCAGGTTGTCGATGAACTGCTGGAACACCGGGGTGTTGTCGGCGAGGTTCTTCGACAGGTCGCCGAGCGCGGTGATGCTGTCCTTGAGCGGCTGACGCCCTTGCTGCAGCAGCCCGGCGGTGGCCGTGGTCAGCTCGCCGAGCCCGCCGATCGCCTGCCCGATCGGCTTCGCGTCCGCGGCGAGGCCGGTGACGAGCTGCGCGGTCGTGTCGACGAGCGCGTCGAACTGGTCACCCTGGGCGTTCACGGTGTCGAGCACCGTGTTGAGGTTGCCGATCACCTGGCCGATCACGGCGTCCTTGCCGGCCAAAGTGGACGTCAGCGACGCCGTGTGCCGCAGCAGGCTTTCGATCGTGCTGCCCTCGCCCTGCAGGACCTGGATGATCTCGAACGACAGCTGGTTGACGTCGCCGGGCGACAGCGCTTGGAAGAGTGGCTTGAATCCGTTGAACAACGCGGTGAGGTCGAGCGCGGGCTTGGTCCGCTCGAGGGGGATCTGCGCGCCTTCGCCGAGGGTCGGCGACGTGTCGGTGGCGCCCGGGTCGACCGAGAGGTACCGCTGGCCGACGAGGTTGCGGTAGCGGATGGTGATCGAGGCCGACGCCGTCAGCCGGTGCGTGCGGTCGACCGAGAAGCCGACGTCGGCCAGCCGGTGGTCGACGACGCGCACGTCGTCGACCTGGCCGATCCGGACGCCGGCCATGCGGACCTCGTCGCCGGGGTTGACCGAGGTGGCGTCGGTGAACCGGGCCGTGTAGCCGATGGTGGCGCCGACGCTGGAGTTGGCGATGGTGATCGCGAGGATCCCGGTGGCCACCGCGGTGACCAGGAAGAAGATCAGGCCCTTGATCGCGGGGCCCGCGACGCTCCTCATCGGACGGTCACCTCCGTCCCGCGCAACGCCGGTCCGATCAGGACACTGCTCCAGTCCGGCACGTCCCCCAGGGCAGGCTTGAGGATCTCCGCGACGAGCTGCCGTTCGGCCCGCGAGTTGGCCGGACCGAGGTCGCCGTCTCCTGGGGCCGCCGCGCCGCCGCCGTAGCACTTCGGACCGCCGGTGGCGTCGAACCGCGGGGTGTCACGGCCGGGCACGTACTTGCCGCGTGGGTCCCGCACGGTGAGCGTCACGTGCAGGCCCGGCTCGTTCGTGCCCTTGCCGAGGGCCTTCTCCATCAGCGGCTTGAGCCGGTTCACCGCGTCGAACAGGCACGGGAACTCGGGCGAGTACTGCGAAAGCAGCTCCAGCGACGGCCGGCTTTCCACCGAGACGCCGATGATGTTGTCCTTGTTCTTCCGCAGGAAGTCGTTCAGGTGCCCGGTCGCACTGGTGACGCTCGTGTAGAGGTTGTCGAGGTCCGCGCGGGTGTCCACAATGGTCTTGGCGGTCGTCGAGAGGTCGGTGAGCGCCTGCAGGATGTCCGGCGCGGCGCCGGTGTAGACGTCGGCCGCGTTCGCGAGCCCGGTGATGCCCGCCTTGAACTGCGGCATCAGTGGGTTCACCTGGGCCAGCAGGTCCTGGAGCTTGACGATGCTGTCGCCGATCGGCTGCCCGCGGTTGTCGAGCGCCTGCGAGATCGCGCCGAGGGAGCTGTTCAGCTTCTGCGGCTGGACGGCGCGCAGCAGCGGCAGCAGGTCGCCGAGGACGCGTTCCAGCTCGATCGCGTTCGACGAGCGGTCCTGGGCGATGACGTCCCCCGCGCCGAGTTTCCCTTGTGGACGGTCCGGCAGCACGAGGTTGACGTACCGCTCGCCGAAGACGGTCTTCGGCAGCAGCCGCGCGGAGACGTTCCCGGGCAGCGTCCCGATCTTCGCCGGGTCGAGCGCGAGGACGATCTCGGCGCCGGTGCGCGTGCTGCGCACCGCCCGGACCTTCCCGAACGGCACGCCCTTGACCTTCACCTCGGCGGTCGGCGCGAGCTGGTTGCCGACGCGGTCCGCCCGCAGCGTCACCAGCTCGGAGTCGTCGAAGTCCTTGTCGTAGATGGCGACCGCCAGGTAGCCGAGCAGGACGAGCACCCCGAGGAAAGCGACCCCGGCGAGCTGCGTGCCGAACCGGCTCATCCCGACACCTTCACCGTGGTCGTCGCGCCCCAGATGGCCAGGGACAGGAAGAGGTCGAGCACGCTGATCAGCACGATCGACGTCCGCACCGCGCGGCCCACCGCGACGCCCACGCCGGCCGGTCCGCCGCTGGCCCGGTAGCCGTAGAAGCAGTGGGTCAGGATCACGCCGACGCTGAACACCAGCACCTTGCCGAACGACCAGAGGACGTCACCGGGTGGCAGGAACAGCGTGAAGTAGTGGTCGTAGGTGCCACCCGACTGTCCGAAGAAGACGACCGTCGTGAGCCGCGAGCCGAGGTAGGAGATCAGCAACCCGATGACGTACAGCGGGATGATCGCGATGAACCCGGCGACGATCCGCGTGGTGACCAGGTACGGCATGCTCCGCACGGCCATCACCTCCAGCGCGTCGATCTCCTCGGAGATCCGCATCGCGCCGAGCTGAGCGGTGAACCCACTGCCCACAGTGGACGACAGGGCGAGCCCGGCGACCAGCGGCGCGATCTCGCGCGTGTTGAAGTACGCGGTCAGGAACCCGGTCATCGCGGAGATGTTGATCTGGTTCAGCGCGCTGAAACCCTGCAGCCCCACGGTGACACCGGTGAACACGCACAGCCCGACCATCACCCCGATCGTGCCGCCGATCACCGCGAGCGCGCCGCTGCCGAACGTCACCTCGGCCAGCAGCCGCACCACTTCGCGGGAGTAGCGGGTCACGGCGAGCGGGACGGCGGCGAGCGCGCGGACGTAGAAGAGCAGCTGGTCGCCGAGGTCGAACAGCCGGTCGCCGGGTTTGCCGAGGATGGCCACTCAGGTCCCCTTCGCCGGAACGAGTTGCAGGTACAGGGCGGTGAGCACGGTGTTGACGAAGAACAGCAGCAGGAAGGTGATGACGACGGACTGGTTGACGACGTCACCGACGCCTTTGGGGCCCCCCTTGGGGTTCAGGCCGCGGTAGGACGCGACGACCCCGGCGAGGTAGCCGAAGATCACCGCCTTCACCGAGCTGACGACGAGGTCGGGCAGCTGCGCGAGGGCGTTGAAGCTGGCCAGGTACGCGCCGGGCGTGCCGCCTTGGATGATCACGTTGAAGAAGTAGCCGCCGAGCACGCCGACCACGCTGACCAGGCCGTTGAGCAGCACGGACGCGCAGACGGCGGCCTGCACCCGCGGCACGACCAGGCGCTGGATCGCCGAAACGCCGAGCACCTCCATCGCGTCGATCTCCTCGCGGATGCTGCGCGCGCCGAGGTCGGCGCAGATCGCGCTGCCGCCCGCGCCGGCGATGATCAACGTCGTCACGATCGGGCTCGCCTGCTGCACGACGGCCAGGACGCTCGCGGCGCCGTTGAACTGCTGGGCGCCGATCTGGCTGGTGAGCGAGCCGAGCTGCAGGGAGATCACCGCGCCGAACGGGATGGAGACGAGGATCGCCGGCGCGATGGAAACGCTGGCGATGAACCAGAACTGCTGGACGAACTCGCGCACCTGGTAAGGGCGGCGGAACATCGCGAGGATGATGTCGAGGCCCATCGCGCACATGCGGCCGAACTCGCGCAGGCCGTTCGCGGCTCGCTGCTGCACCTGGATCGTCATGCCTTGCACCCGGTGCTGAAGCAGCGCAACGTGAGGTTCGAGACGAAGGTGTTGCCCGGTCCCGAAACCAGGCCGGTGAGCAACCGGCTCAGGTCCTCGTGCCCGACGCAGCCGGCGAACGCGGGCGTGGTGAAGGTCGAGGTCACCTTCACCGGCGGGGCCGGCAGCGAGATCGGCACCAGTGCCTTGATGGTCACCGCCGCGGGCTGCGCCGTCCGGCAGTCCGGCCCGACGGCGAGGGCCTTGCCGTCCACTTCGACGTCCGAGAGCTTGATGAACACCTTCGCGGTCACGTCGGTGTCGGCGCAGATGTTCGTCTGCGTGGCCTTGCAGTCCTTGTCCTTGCCCGTGTGCACGGTGGCCGTGCCCGTGGCGTCCCCGTCCGGGATGATCTCGACCCGGCCGGTGGTGGCCATGAACCGGAACGCGACGAAGTAGCCGTTTGTGGCTGGGATGGCCAGTTTTCCGGTGATCGGCACGGTGCTGGTGAGGCCGCCCAGTGCGCCGTCGAAGGTGCCTGGTGGGAAAGCGATGTCGGAGCCGAGCTTGGCGACGTGGCTCGTGGTGGGCTGCTGCGCGTCCCCGAGGGTGAACCCGAACGGGATCGACGTGGCCGCTTGGGGCTCGACGGCGTTCTCGCCCGGCGCGGCTTCCGCGGCGCCGAGCGAGAACGCGGTCAGCGCCAGCACGAGCAGGAGCGGCACCGCGCGTGTCAGCACTGACATCCGGAGTTCCTCATGGTTCGTAGTTACTCACGATTCCCTTTGTCACACAAGGAATCCGCTTTTCTTGTCACGCCGCTCAGTGGTGCGCGGCGCGGTTTTCCCGCGCCGCGTCACAACTTCACTTCCTGGTCAGGTTCACTTCCAGCTTGTTGCCGGGGCCGGAGGTGATGCCGGTGATCAGGCCGGTCAGGAAACCGCAGCCGGTGAACTGCGGGATGCCGTACGTCGCGGTCAGCTTGCCGCCCTTGAGCGGGTCGAAGCCGGGCGCCGAGGCGAGCGGCACGTCGGCCGGCTTCACCGTGTGGCAGGAGTTCGACGACAGGATCGGGAAGCCGAACACGCGGACCTTGGTGAGCTGGACGTCGACCTGCGCGTTCGCCTTGACCGCACCGCCGGTGAGCGTGCCGTTGATCGCGCCGACCTGATCGAGCTTCACGGTCGCGGACGCCGGGATGAAGCCGAGCACGCGGAAGTACACATCGGACTTCGGCAGCGAGAGCTGGGCACCGAACTTGCCGGACGTCGCGTCGAGCTTGGCGTTCAGGCTGCCCGGGCCGAGCGGCAGCGTGGCGTGCAGCTGCTTGAGCGTCGACTTGCCCTTCACCGAGTACTTGACGTCGATGCCGCCCGGCGGCGTGGTCGGCTGGGTCGTCGGCGTGGTGGGCTCGGTGGTCGGAGTCGTGGGCGTCGTCGGCTCGGTTGTCGGGGTCGTCGGCTCCGTGGTGGGGGTCGTCGGTTCCGTCGTCGGGGTGGTCGGCTCCGTGGTCGGAGTCGTCGGCTCCGTCGTCGGAGTCGTCGGCTCGGTCGTCGGAGTCGTCGGCTCCGTGGTCGGAGTCGTCGGCTCCGTCGTCGGAGTCGTGGGCTCGGTGGTGGGAGTCGTCGGTTCCGTGGTGGGCGTCGTCGGCTCGGTCGTCGGCGTGGTGGGCTCGGTGGTCGGAGTCGTCGGTTCCGTCGTCGGAGTCGTGGGCTCCGTGGTGGGCGTCGTGGGCTCGGTCGTCGGGGTCGTCGGCTCCGTGGTCGGAGTCGTGGGCGTCGTCGGCGTGGTCGGCGTGGTCGGCGTGGTCGTGCCGCCCACCGGCTTGATCTCGAAGGTGCCCAGCTGCTGGTTCTGCCCCGGGACGGCGACGCAGTCCGAGGTGAACGTCCCGAGGTCGGTCGGCTGGCCGTCCGCCGTGCGCGGCGTCATGGTGGTGCTGAAGTTCCCGACCGTCACCGACGCGGTGCCGGGGCTGGGGAACGTCACGGCCGGCGCCTTGCCGCTGCTCTTGACGTGGAACGCGCCCGACGCCGGCACCGGCGTCGACGCGATGGTCAGCGGCAGGTTCAAGTTCAGCGTCTTGTCCACCGGGTACTTGAGCTGGGCCGCGGCCTTGGCCGAGCCGTCCAGTGAGGTGGCGCCGACCAGCGTCAGGCCCTCGGTCGCGGTCTCCGGCACGGTGACGTCGACGTCGAACGTGATCGGCGTCGACGACGAGCCCGCGACGGCGTCGTCGGGCAGGTTCGTGTCGATCTTGACCGCCAGGACCTGGTCGCCGATCAGCGGGAACGGGCAGTTGTAGTTCAGCGTCAGGCTCACCGGCGCGGCCTGGCTCGGCCCCGCCCCGACCAGCGCGACGGTCGCCGCGACACCCGCTGCCGTCGCGACGGCGAGGCCGTAGGCGGGCTTTCTCGACTTCCACGGAAACTTCACGGCTCGTCACCTCGGGGAATGGGGGAATTTCAGCGAAAAGTACCTCCGCAAAACCGGGCCGACAAGCCGCGCTCGATTCTTTGTCACGCGCGAGGGATCGGCCACTTCGCGAAGGGTCACGCAGGTCAGCGGTTGTCATGCGGGTGATATCCGGCTTCGCGAAAACTGTCACGCGGGCGGCGAATGGCGGCCATCTTCTTGCTCCTCCACGCAGTTTCCCGATACCTTTTTTCCGAGCAGGGAAAGGAGCGGCCATGAACCAGCCGGTCATCGCCGTGACTGACCTCGCGAAGCAGTACGGCGAAGTCACCGCGCTCGCCGGGATCAGCCTCAGCGTCGCCCGCGGCGCGGTGCTGGCGGTCCTCGGCCACAACGGCGCCGGGAAGACGACGCTCATCGACATCCTCAGCACGCGGGTCCGGCCGAGCGCCGGCACCGCCCGCGTCTGCGGCTACGACGTCGTGCAGCGCGGCCGCGCGGTCCGGCGCCGGATCGGGCTGACCGGGCAGTTCACCGCGGTCGACGACGCCCTGACCGGCCGCGGGAACCTGACGCTGATCGCCCGGCTGCTGGGTGCGAAGCCGCGGCAGGCGCAGGCGCGGGCCGCCGAGCTGATCGCGTCGTTCGGCCTGGAGGACGCGGCCGACCGCCCGGCAGGCACCTACTCCGGTGGGATGCGGCGGCGGCTGGACCTCGCCGCGGGCCTCGTCGGCGCGCCGCAGGTGCTGTTCCTCGACGAGCCGACCACCGGGCTCGACCCGGTCAGCCGCTCCGGGCTGTGGTCGGTCGTCGAAGGCCTCGCGGCGCGGGGCACGACCGTCGTGCTGACCACGCAGTACCTCGAGGAGGCCGACCGGCTGGCCGACCACGTCGTCGTCCTCGGCTTCGGCCACATCACCGTGTCGGGGACGCCGTCGCAGCTCAAGGCACGGCTCGGCAACCGGACGGCGACGCTGGCCTTCGGCACCGAGCTGGCGTTGCGACGCGCGGTGGACGCGCTGGCGCACCTCGGTCTCGCGGCGGCCCGCGCCGGGCTGGTGCTCTCGGTGCCGCTGAGCGGCCCGGGCGACGTCCCGGTGCTGGTGCGCGCGCTCGACGCGGCCGGCGCGCCGCTGCGGGACCTGACGGTGACCGAGCCGACGCTCGACGACGTCTACCTTTCGCTGCACCGCACGGCGGTGGCGTCGTGACGCAGGCCCGGCACCACGCGGCGGTGGCCGCCCTCGCCGACCCCGCGGCGTGGCCGGAATCCGGCTTCTGGACGCAGGTCCACGTGCTGGCGGCCCGGTCGCTGCGGACGGCGTTCGGCGACCGGCGGCTGGTCTTCTTCGGACTGGCGCAGCCGGTGGTGCTGCTTCTGTTGTTCAGCCAGGTGTTCAGCGGCGTCGGGTCGCTGCCCGGGGTCGCGGCGTACCAGGGTTACGTGAACTTCCTGGTGCCGGCGACGCTGGTCACCATCGCGATGACGACGGCGATGAGCTCGGGCGCGGGCCTGCTGGCGGAGATCTACGGCGGTTTCACCGGCCGGCTGCGGTGCCTGCCGATCTCGCTGTTCTCGGTGCTGGTGGCCCGGACCCTGGCCGATGCCACCCGGCTGGGTGTCCAGCTGGTGGTGACGGCGCTCGCGAGCGTCGTCTTCCTGGGTTTCCGGCCGGCCGGCGGGGTGCTCGGCCTCGGGCTGGCCCTGCTGCTGACGGTGGTGGTCGGCTGGTGCCTGAGCTGGGTGTTCGTCGCGATCACGACGTGGCTGCGCAAGGCCGAGACGCTCCAGGCGGCGTCGTTCGTGGTGATGTTCCCGCTGATGTTTTCGTCGAGCGCGTACATGCCGCTGGACACGATGCCGGCGTGGGTCCGCGCGGTCTCGGCGGCGAACCCCCTGACGTACGCGATCGACGCGACCCGCGCCCTGGCCCTGGCCCGCCCGATCGGCTGGTCGGTGGTGACGGCGCTGGCCATCGCCGCGGCGGCCGCGATCGCGGGCTCGACCCTGGCCGCCCGCACCTTCCAGAACCGCGCTTGACACACGTGATCAGAACGCCAACTCGCGTGATTGAAGGGTCAACTCGCGTGATTGGAGCGACGACACGGCCCGGCCGCCGACCCGCGCCGTGTCGACTCCCCAATCACGCGTGTCGACCTCTCGATCACGAGCGGGCGAGGGATTCGAGGTGGGTTGCTGCCTCGTCCGCGCCGCCGGCCGCGGCGAACGACTCGCGGACCTTCTGAGCGCCGGGCCGGTACTGGTCCGCCGACTCGATCGCTTTGCGGATGTCCGGGGACTTCGCGCGGTCGAAGCGGAGACGGACCCCCGCCGACGCCGACGTCACCTGCTCGGCCAGCATCATCTGGTCGTCGCGGATCGGGGCGACCACCAGCGGCACCCCGGCCGCCAGTGCCTCGCACACCGTGTTGTGCCCGCCGTGGCAAACCACCACCGACGCGCGCGCGAACACCGCGACCTGCGGAATCCGCCGTTCCAGCCGCACGTTCTCGCTGACCAGCCGACCCGCCGGATCCACCACCAGCCCCTGCACGGAAGGCATGCCCGCCAACGCGTCCACGCTCTCGGCGAGGAACCGTGACCCCGCCGAAGCGTTCGACGTCCCCAGCGTCACCACGACCAGCGGCCGATCGTCCACAAGAGACCACTCGCCCGAGGCGTCGGGCAGTGCAGGACCGACGTAAGCCACCGGAGCCGCCAAGCGGGACGGACCGGCCAGCGCCCGCGTCGTGAACGCCAGCACCAGGTGCGGCGAGAACCGCAGGTCACCGAGCAGCACGCCGTGCCGGGCCCGCAGCCCGGCTTGGAGATCGGAAACCCAGGACGCGATCTTCGGCAACGCGCCCAGCGGGTCGGCCAGCTCGGTGGACGTCGACGCCGAGGTCGCCCACGGCAGCCCGCACCGCGCGGCGACCAGCCCTCCGGCCATCGCCTGCTGGTCCACCACGACCACGTCGGGGTCGAACGACGAGACGGCCGCCTGCACCCCCGGCACCATCGCGTCCGCCAGGGGAACCAGGTAGGACTCCCACAAGTACTTCAACGCGGCGAAGCCCCGCAGCTCGGGCGGCCGCAGGGAAAGCGAAAACGGCGCGGAGTCCCCCGCCGGAAAGACCACTCCGGGGACCAAAGTGGACACTTCCGGCGAAGGACCGCACCAGGCCACGGAATGTCCTCGCGCCACCAACGCCGAAGCCACCCCGCGCAACGGCGCGACGTGCCCCGCCAGCGGCGGCACCACCAGCAGGAATCTCACGCCGCGTGCCGTTCGATCCAGCGCAGCACCAGCTCGCGCACCTCCCGGTGCTGCTCCACCAGCACCGAGTGCCCCTGCCCCTCGAAGACGTGCAGCTCGCCGTGCGGCAGCACCGACGTCAGCGCTTCGAGGTCGTCGGCCTGGTAGCCCTGGCTGCCCAGGATGGACAGCACCGGGCAGCCGATCGCCGCCACCTGCTCCCACGTCAGCAACGGCCCGAGCGGCACCTCTTCGGCCATCTTCGTCGACGTGATCCGCTCGGCCGCCATCCGCGCCAGCCGCCGGTGGTGGGCGCTGAAGTTCGCCTCGATCCAGTCGAAGCTCTCCTCGACCTGCAGGAACTTCACGGTGTACGCGAGGATCTCGCTCATCTTCCCGGCCCACACCTCGGTCGCGGGCTCGGACTCGATGCACACGATGCTCCGGACGCGCGCCGGCTGAGCCACCGCGTAGCTGTAGGCGAGCGTCCCGCCGAAGCTGTTGCCGACCAGGTGCACCGGCCGGTCGACGCCGAGCTGCTTCAGCAGGTCGTCGAGGTCGGCGACGAAGTCGTCCAGGGTGTAGCCGCGGACCGGACGCTCGGTCTTGCCGTGCCCGCGCAGGTCGTAGCTGATGACGTCGATGCCGGCGGCGGCCACCGGCGGCGCCAGCGTGAGGTAGAAGCTCGCCAGGCTGTCGGTGCCCATGCCGTGCAGGAACACGACGGTCTCGGTACCGCCGGCGGGCACGAGCTGCACGTTGGTGCGCAGCCCGTTCACGGTCATCGTCGGCACGTGCGCTCCCCCACGAACCGGGCGATGTCGCCGACGGTCAGCCCGATGACGTCGTCGAGGTCCTGCTCCGCCAGGTACTCGGCGAGGTTGACCTCGGCGCCGAAGTGCTCGGTGAGGATGCTCGCGAAGGTCACCAGGTCGATGCTCTCCAGCTGCAGGTCCTCGTGGAAGGTCGTCTCGGGCGTGATCTCGATGCCGAGCACGTCGCCGACGAGCTCGGTGAGCAGTTCGGCGACGACGTCGAAAGTCGCGGACGCGTGGTCGGTGGTCATGGCGTGCTCCTGAGGTGTGCGATGGCGGTGTCACCGTTCAGCTCGACCGTGACGGCGAAGTCCGGGAGTGCGCGGCCGCGGCCGGACACCCGGCCGTCGTCGTGGACGCGGATCTCCGCCGGGTAGACGGGTTCGGCGAGCCGCGCCCGGACCGCGTCCTTCGCGGCGATGCGCTTCAGCAACCAGCCCCGCTGCGCGCGCGGCGAGACCGAAGCGAACTCGGCGCGTTCCTCGGCGCTGAGGTAGATGCCGGCGTAGATGTCCCGCGCGGCGACCGTCGGCCAGCGGTCGGTGACCGCGGCCGAGCCGTCGTCGCGTCGTTCCGCGAGCTGGTGGCGGTCCGGGAAGGCGTACACGCGGTGGGCCGCGCGGTCGCAGGGGAACCGGACGTCCCGCCAGCCCTCGATGGTCGCCAGCACCCGGCCGTCGCGCACGAGTTCGGCGTCCATCTCGAGCACGTCGGGCCGGGGCAGCCGGACGCGGATCACGCAGGCGACCCGGGTCCCGGGCGCGGGTTCCGGCGCGTGCCAGGTGAGCCGGCCGATCGACCGCGGGAAGGCGAGCAGGCCGTCGGAGCGGGCCGCCATCAGCCAGCAGCCGAGCAGCTGGCCGACGTTGTCGAGCAACCCGCCGGGTGCTTCCGGGACGACGAGCTCGCCGCGGATGTGCTGCTCGCCGAGGCCGGTCAGCCGGGACAGGCCTCGGTACGCCGGGCCGTGGAACATCTCGCGCTGCGCGTAGATCTCCTCCGCGGTCAGCGGCGGCGGGGTCTCCGGCCCGGGCACCCCGGCCGGGGACGGCGGCGGGGCGAACGAGCCCAGTTCGACGGTCAGCAGCGCGTACGGTCCGATTTCGACGGTCACGCGGTCGCCGTCGCGGCTCATCGACAGCGGCACGCGCTGCGCCGGCGACGCGATCAGCCACCGGGAGAACACGGCGTCCCGCACCGCGACCGCCGTCGTGCCCGGCCAAGTGCGCTCGACCGCCCGGCAGGCGAGGTCCACCAGCGTCGTGGCCGGCACCACCGGCCGGAAGTCGGACTCGTCGGGCCAGTCTTCGCGCTGCCGGAAGAACCGGTGGTCCCGCAGGTACGGCATCGCGGTCAGCGAGACGTCCACAGTGGACTCGACCCGCTTGCGCGCGGCCGCCGCCACGACGTCCGCCGCGGTCCGGCGGGTCTCGTCGAGCAACGCGGTGAACTCGGCGACGATCGCGTCCGGCACCCCGGCGGGCACCGCGGGGGCGTCGAGCAGCCCGCGAGCCGCATCTCCCAGCGACAGCAGGGAGTTCCCGGTGGTGAGCCGGATCCGCGGCGGCTCCAGGGCCGCGAAGTCCGGGTTCCCGCCTTCGGTCCACAACGCGGTCGCGACCCGGCGCAGCTGCGCGAGGCCGGAGCGGGTGCCGGACGCGGCCGCGACCACGAGGTGCCGCCGCTCGCCGAGCGTGTCGGTGATGTACGAACCGAGCTGCCCGGCACCGACCTGCACGAACGCGCGGAACCCGGCGTCGTGCAGTGCTTCGGTCAGCTCCCGGAACCGGACCGGGCGGATCAGGTGCACGAGGTAGAGCTCGCGGACCGCGTCCGGCTCGGCCGGGTAGGGCCGCGCGGTCGTCGCCGACCACACCGGCAGCGCCGGCTCGCGCAGGTCCAGCTCCGCGGCGAGCCGGGCGAACGGCGCGAGGTGCGGCCGCATCAGCGGGGTGTGGAAGCCCGACCGGAACGGCAGCGTCCGCGCCACGATCCCGAGGCCGCGGCACGTCTCGGCGAACTTCGCGACGACATCGGGCGGGCCGCACACGATCGTCTGCTTCGTCGCGTTTTCGTGGGAGACGACGAGGTCACCGGGGAGCAGCTCGGCGACTCGCGCGGCCGGGCAGCCCAGCACCAGGTAGTCCGCGTCGGGCAGCTCGAACCCTTCGGGCCAGTAGCGGTCGAGAAGGCCCGGCTCCGCCCGGTACATCCCGGCGGCCTGCATCGCGGTCCACTCGCCGACGCTGTGCCCGGCCAGCGCGTCCGGCCGGATCGCCAGCCGCCGCAGGGCCTCGTCGAGCACCAGGCCGGTCGCCGACACGCTCGCCGCGCGGTCGAGCACGCTCGCCGTGGACCACTGTGGACGGTCGAGGCCGAAGTGCTTCGCGACGTCGTCGATGCGCGGTCCGGCGCCGGCCTCCAGTCCCGGGTGGACGAACGCGATCTTCCCGTTCGGCAGCAACGGGTCGACCGAGCACCAGATGTCGCCGCCACCGTGCCACGACCGGCCTTCGGCCGCCACCTTGGCGATCACCCTCCGGGCCGCGGCCAGCTTGCGCTCGTCCACGCCGGCGATCCCGATCCGGCAGGGGCCGTCACCTTCGCCGGGCCGGTCGAGACGCTCCAGCAGCTCTTCGGGGGTGTTCGCGGCCAGCCGCAGCACGCGTTCGGGCTCGTCGACGCGCGCCCGCCGTTTCGGCGCCGGGTCCCCGGCCTCCAGCACGACGTGCGCGTTCACACCGCCGAAGCCGAACGCGTTGACCGCGCCGACGCGGGGCAGCGCGCCCCACGGCTCGGCCTCGGCCAGCACCCGGAACCGGGTCTTGTCCAGCAGCGGGTTCGGGTCGGCGCAGTTCAGCGTCGGCGGCAGCACGCCGTGGTGCAGGGCGAGCGCCACCTTGACCAGCCCGGCGGCCCCGGCCGTCGGCAGGGTGTGCCCGATCATCGACTTCACCGAGCCGATCACCGACCGCGGTCCCGCGACCTGCCCGAAGAAGTCGGCGACGGTGGTCAGCTCGGCGGCGTCCCCGGCGGGCGTGGCCGTGCCGTGGGCCTCCAGCAGGCCGATCTCCGCCGGGTCGAGCCCGTCCCAGGCCCGGCGCAGCGCGAGGGTCTGCCCGGCGACGGACGGGCTGAGCAGGCTCGCGCCCCGCCCGTCGCTCGACGTGCCGCTGCCGCGGATCACGGCGTACACGCGGTCGCCGTCGCGCCGCGCGTCGGCCAGCCGCTTGAGCACGACGAGCGCGGTGCCCTCGCCGATGAGCATGCCGTCGGCGTCGCGCGAGAGCGGGCTGATCCGCTGGCTCGGCGACAGCGCGCCCAGCTGGGTGAACAGCGACCAGAGCGTGTCGTCGTGCGTCTGGTGGACGCCCCCGGCCAGCACGACGTCGCAGCGGCGCCGGGTCAGCTCGCCGATCGCCTGGTCGACCGCGACCAGCGAAGACGCGCAGGCGGCGTCCACTGTGTACGCGGGGCCGCCGAGGTCGAGCCGGTGGGCGACGCGGGCGGCGGCGAGGTTCGACACCAGCCCGGCGGCGGTCTCCGGCCGGAACTCGCCGAGGGGTTCCAGCAGCGCCGTCCGGAGCCGGTCCAGGACGTCCGGCCCGGCCGACGGCATCAGCTCGCCGACCGTGCGGGTGACCTGCCGGACGGTCCGGACGCGCTGGTCGAAGCCCCGCAGCCCGGGCGAGAGGTAGCCGCCGCGGCCGAGCACGACGCCGACGCGCTCGAGGTCGCCGAGCCGGCCGAGGCCACCGGCGTCGCCGACCGCGGCCAGGGCGACGGCCAGCGCCGTCAGCTGGTCCGGCTCGGCGCCTTCGAGCGACATCGGCGGGACGCCGTGGGCGATCGGGTCGAAGTCCAGGGTGTCGGGGGCGAACCCGCCGCGGCGGCCGTGGGTCCGGTCCGGCGCGGTCGCGTCGTGGCCGTGGAACGCCGGGTCGCGGCGGTGCGGCGGGATCTCGGTGACGGCGTCGACGCCCTCGGTGAGGTTCCGCCAGTACTGGTCCACTGTGGACGCACCGGGCAGGAACACGTCCATGCCGACGATCGCGACCGGCTCCTGGCTCACCACAACGACGCCGTGTACAGGACGGCGCGGTCGGTGCCGTAAGCGAGTTCGCGCAGCAGGGCGGCGGTGCCCTCGTCCGCGTCGAGCAGGCTGATGTCCCGGCGTTCGTACTCGCGTGCGAGTTCGGGTGACACCATCCCGCCGTGGTCGTCCGCGGGCGCCCACGGTCCCCAGTGGACGGTCACGGCGCGGCCGGGCCAGCCGGCGCCCACCGCCTCCAGCGCGTCGTTCGCCGCGGCGTAGTCGGTCTGGCCGCGGTTGCCGAGCACCGCGGCGATGCTGCCGAAGAAGGTGACGAACCCGGGTTCGACGCCGGTTTCGGCCAGCGCGGCGAGGAGGGAGCGCGCGCCGTCCACCTTGGGCTCGAACACGGTCCGGAAGGAGTGCTCGTCCTTGTCCGCCATGAGCTTGTCGTCGAGCACGCCCGCCGCGAAGACGACACCGTCGACCCGGCCGTCGAGGCTCTTGACGAGGTGGCGGACGGCGTCCGGGTCGCGCACGTCGAGCGTCCGGTAGGCCGGGTCACCGCCGGCGGCGCGGATCTCGTCGAGGGTGCGGCCGATTTCACGCTGGGCCAGCACGGTCCGCACGCGGTGTTCGATGTCGGCGACCGAGCCACCGCGCCCGGCCAGCACCGCGCGCATCGCGGCCGGGTCGGCGGGCAGGTCGTCCGGCTCGCCCGGCCACGGCGTCCGCCCGGCGAGCTCGAGCCGGCACCCCGAGGCGGCGAACGCGATCGCCACGCGGGCGGTGATCCCGCGCGCCCCGCCGACCAGCAGGACGACGGAGTCCGGGCCGAGGCCGAGCGCGGACAGCTCACCCCCACCCGGCCCGGCGCCGGAGTAGGCGATCGCCGGGAGGTCCGCGGGCCGGGGTTCGATCGTGAAGCGGCCGGTCTCGTCGTGGCCGACCACCGCCGGCCCGTCGCTGAGGGCCTCGTCCACCAGGGTCTTCGCCACGTCCTGCGTCACCTCCACGAGCCGGGTGACGTCGTCGCGTTCCAGCGCGGCCGACCGCACCAGGCCGCGGAGCCCGGGGACGCCGGGTTTCGCGGCGACCAGGACGGTGCCGCTCGTGGCCTTGAGCCGGGTGAACACCCGCAGGACGTCGTCGCCGAGGAGGACGGTGATGTCCGCGTCGCCGGTGACGACCTCCGCCCCGGCCGCGGCGAACGCGGCCCGCACGGCGTCGTCCTCGGCGGCCACGGTCTTCCCGCGCAGCCGCCCGGGATCCGGGTCCAGCGGCACGGGCACCCGGTCGAGCCGGTACCGCGTGGGCGCGGCGGCCGCCGGGGCGGGGTTCAGCCAGCTCTCCAGGTGCGCGGCCAGCGCGTCGGCGGTCCGGTCGCGGCTGAGCTGGTCGGTGCGGTCGTCGGCCGGGAGCCCCAGCCGGGACAGCAGGGTGCCCGCGATCTCGGTGCGCTTGATCGAGTCGATCGACAGGTCGGCTTCGAGGTCGAGGTCGCCGGCGATCATCTCGGCGGGGTAGCCGGTGCGCTCGCTGATCACGCCGAGCACGGTGGTCTTGACGTCCGCCGGGGCTTCGGTCACCAGTTCGGGTTCGGGTTCGGGGATCACGATGGGTGCGGGCGTGGGGGCGGGCGCGCTGCCCAGGTAGCCGAGCATGACCTCCCGCTGGGCGGCGACGAGTTCGCGGGTGGTGCGGAGGAAGTCGACGACCGCCTGGTCGCGGCCGGGCGCGGGCTGGGTCATGGCTGAACTCCGGATTCGTCGGGCCGGGGGCAGGGCGGGAGCCTCGGCGCCGGGCGCGCGGACGGACCGCCCGTCGACGGCCCAGGCGGTCGGGGAGGGTGCGGGACGTCGTCGCCGGTTCAGACGCTCGGTCCGGACGTCGACACCGGCTCGCGCGAGAGTGCGCAGGGCGGTCAGGAAGGCCTTCAGATCGGGCCCGCAGGCGACGACGGTGTGCGGACGGTCGCCGAGGATCTCCCCGACCAGCCGGGTGAGCACCCGCCCCGGCCCGACCTCGACGAACGTCCGCGCCCCGGCGTCGTACATCGCGTCGATCTGGTCGAGGAACCGGACGGGTGCGCCGATCTGGGCAACGAGTTCGCTTCGGACGTCATCTTCGTACGGCTTCGCGGTGCGGTTCGACCACACCGTTCGCCGGGGGGTCCCGATGTCCTCCCGGGCGAGTGCGGCACCGAAGAGATCACCCGCCCCGGCGACCAACGGGCTGTGGAAGGCGCAGGCGACGGGGATCCGCTGGGCGGTGATGCCGGTTTCGCGCAGCCGCCGGACAGCGCGCTCGACGGCGGCCGTGGGTCCCGACAGGACGACCTGCTCGGGCGCGTTGTGGTTGGCGATCACGACGTCCGGGCCGATGAGGGTCGGGGTCAGCAGGTCCTTCGCCGCTTTGACGGCGGCCATCGCGCCGGGCCGGGCGACGTCCGCGATGGCGTTCGCGCGGGCCCGGCTCAGGCGGAGGAGGGTCTCGGTGTCGAAGGCCCCGGCGACCGACAGCGCGACGAGCTCACCGTAGGAGTGCCCGGCGAGGAAGTCGGGGCGCACGCCGACTTGGCCGAGAAGTCTCGCGACGGCGGTTTCGACGAGCCCGAGCGCGGGCTGGGCGACGCGGGTGTCGGTGAGGGCTTGTTCCTGCGCCTCGGCGGTCGCTGAGGCGAAGGCTTGGGAGGGAAACGCTTTCGCGGCGACGTCGGGGGCGAGCTTGAGGAGGTCGGCGAGTTCGGGGAAGTACACGAACAGCTCGGCGAGCATGCCGATGCGCTGGCTGCCCTGGCCGGGGAAGAGGAAGGCGACCCCGCCCGGATCGGCCTCGCCCGAGACGGATTGACCCGCAGTACCGGCCGTCAGCGGCTCGCCCGTGCTTTGCCCGATCCCGGCCAGCACCTCCTCCGCCTCCGGTGCCCAATCGCGCGGGCCGTGACGACGGTCCGGGGCCACCGGTCCCGCGCCCAGCACCGCGTGGAAGTTCGTCCCGCCGAAGCCGAACGCGCTCACCCCCGCCAGGCGGGCCGGGTCGGCCCACGGCCGCGCGCTCGTCGTGAACGTGAACGGGCTCGCCGCCGCGTCCCAAGCCTCGTTCGGCTTGCTCAAGTGCACCGTCGGGGGTACCACCTCGTGCCACAGCGCCAGCGCCGCCTTGATCAAGCCGGCCAGGCCCGCCGCGCACTTCGTGTGGCCGATCTGGCTCTTGACCGACCCCAGCACACACGAGCCGGGCGCGGCACCCGCGTCGGCGAAGAAGCGGGTCAACGTCCGCAGCTCCGTCGCGTCGCCGACCACCGTGCCGGTTCCGTGCGCCTCCACCAGACCCACGTCCACCGGGGATACTCCGGCGTCTCGGTAAGCCCTTTCCAGGGCCCGGTGCTGACCCTCCGGACGCGGCGCGGTCAACCCCAGCGCCTTGCCGTCGCTCGCCGCGCCCACGCCCTTGACCACCGCGTAGATCCGGTCGCCGTCGCGTTCGGCGTCGGACAGGCGCTTCAGCACCAGGCACGCGACGCCCTCGCCCAGCGCGATCCCGTCGGCCGCCGCGTCGAACGGGCGGCAGCGGCCCGTCGGGGACAACGCTCCCGCCGAGGTGAACATCAGGTAGTCGTGGATGCCGTTGTGCAGGTCGACCGCGCCGCACAGCACCAGCGAGCTCGTCCCCGCCCGCAGCTCCTTCGCCGCCAGGTCGAGCGCGGCCAGCGACGAGCCGCATGCGGCGTCCACCGTGTAGTTCGCGCCGCCGAGGTCGAGCCGGTTGGCGATCCGGCCGGAGATGACGTTCGCGAGCGTGCCGGGAAACGTGTCCTCCGTCGGCGCGGGCAGCTGGGCGAGCAGCTCGGGCGGCACCTCGTCGAGGTAGCCGTCGAGCAGCGACCGCATCGCGCCCGCGTTGGCGAGGTCGCCGCCCGCCTCCGCGCCGAACACGACGCTGGTGTGCTCGCGGTCGAACTCGCGCTCGCCGTACCCCGCGTCGGCCAGCGCCCGGCGCGCGGTCTCCAGCGACACCAGTTGCGCGGGATCGATGCTGCCCATCGCGGACGGCGGGATGCCGTAGTCGAGCGGGTCGACTTCCAACGGAGGCAGGAACCCGCCCCACTTCGAAGTGGACTGTCCGAAGTAGACGGCGGGATCCCAGCGTTCCGCCGGGACCTCGGTCACCGCGTCCTCGCCGCGCAGGACGTTCGACCAGAACGCTTCGAGGTCGGGCGCACCCGGGAACGTGCAGGCCATGCCGATGACGGCGATGTCCCCGGTGTCCGAGGTCGACGCGGGTTCCGCCGCCCGCGCAAAGGATTTCCCGGCCGTCACCTCGGCGTGCAGGGCGGCGATCGTCGTCCGGCGGTCGCGCAGCACGGCGACCTCGCCGGCCATGAACATCCCCTCGGCGAGCTGGGTCTCTTCGGCCAGCGGCGAGCCGTCGCGGCGGACGCCCTTGCTCGCGACACGCAGCCGTCCGGTGTTCAGCTCTTCCAGCCGCTGCCACGCCTCCTGCGCGGGCACGTCGCTCAGCCCGGCCTTGACCTGCTCGAACTCCGCCGTGTACGGGCTCGGCAAGCACCGCGTGCGGTGGCCCGGCGCGGTCTCGAGCGTGACCGTGCGGTCCGCGGCGAGCGCGCGTTCCTGGAACAGGCCGGTGATCGCGCCGTGCGTCACGGCTTCTTCGGTGAAGAGGTACGCGGTGCCCATCAGGACGCCGACGGCGTCGAGCGGCGCCGCCATCGCGGTGACCATCGCGGCCGACCGGGCGTCGTGGATCCCGCCCGCGAACAGCACTTCGACGTCCTCGGCCGCGCCGAGGACGTCGAGTTGTTCCTCCCACAGCGCGAAACTCGGCCGCGGGCCGACGTGCCCACCGCATTCGGCGCCCTCGAAGACGAACCGGCGGACCCCGGCATCGAGGTACTGCCCGAGCAGGATCGGCGACGGGACGTGCACGAACGTCGCGATCCCCTCGGCCTCCAAAGCCTTGACCTGTCCGGGTTTCCCGCCCGCGATCAGCACGCACCGCGGCCGCGCGGCGCGGATCGCGGCGAGCTGCTCGACGCGCAGGGCGTCGGGCACGAAACCGAGGATGCCGGCGCCCCACGGCCGGTCGCCGAGACGCTCGGCGGTGCGCGTGAGCAGCTCGGTGGTGCGCGCGCCGTTCGCCGTGGCCACCGCGACGAACGGGAACCCGCCCGCTTCGGCGACCGCGGCCGCGAACCCCGGCTGGTCGCTGACGCGCGTCATCGGGCCTTGGACCACCGGGAGCGCGCTGCCCAAGGTCCGGCACAGCCGATCCGACGACGCGACCGCCGGGACCGTGGCGCCGACGACCCGGCGGACGTCCGCTTCCACTGCGGATTCGAGGAGCATTCCGGCCGCGCCGCCGGCGAGTGCTCCCACCGCCGTCCGCGGGCCGGCCACGCTGCCCCACACCGGGACGTCGAACGCGCCGAGAAGCTGTTGCAGCAGAACGAAGTCGCTCAGTTCGCCGCCGCGGGCGAGCAGCCCCAGCGCGCCACCGGCGACGGCCTCCCCGGCCGTCGCGAGGTCGGACACCTCGGCGAGCGAGCCGGTCCACGGCGCCGTCGTGCGAACGGCGAAGGCGACGCCCTCGGGAACCGGACCGTCCGTGCGCACCCCGTAGGGCACCCGGACCCGCGCCGCGACGAGCCGGAGATCGGCCGGATCGGCGCCGTCCAGCACCCCGAGACCGCCGCTGCGGGCGACGGCGGCCACCGCGTCGGGGTCGCCGATGCCCAGGCATCGCAGCCGTCGAGCGTGCGACGGCGGGACGAGCTCGGCCATCGGCGGACCTCCTGTGCGGGGTGGGTGATCTTCACGCAGACCAATCACAGGAATAACGCACCGGACCCGTAAAAAGCAATACTCGTGCTAGGGTGTGAAACTGTGAAGACCGCACGATCATGGCCCTGACCAGCACTTTTATCATACGCATTCTAAACGGGAAATGCTATTCGCTCACCTGCGTAACAATAGCCCGGAAAATACTGGAGTCCGCGTGGAACTGACCGGACGCGTCGTCGTGCTGACCGGCGCCGCACACGGAATCGGGGCCGCCATGGCGCGGCGCTTCGCCGCCGAGGGCGCGGCCGGGGTGGTCGTGTCCGACGTCGACGCCGCGGGCGCCGGGCGCGTGGCGGACGAAATAGCCGACGCGGGCGGGCGCGCCGTCGCCGTGACCGCCGACGCGACGTCCAAAAAGGACCTGAAGACGCTGGTCGCGGCGGCCCGCGCCGAGTTCGGCGAGGTGGACCTGTTCTGCGCCAACGCGGGCGCGGCGTTCGGCACCGGCGTCCACGCCGCGGACGAGCAGTGGACGAGGTCGTGGGAGATCAACGTCATGCAGCACGTCCACGCCGCGCAGGTCGTGCTGCCCGCGATGCTCGCGCGCGGCGAGGGCTACCTGCTGATCACGGCGTCGGGTGCCGGGCTGCTCGGTACCCCCGGCGACGCGCCGTACTCGGTCACCAAGCACGCGGCCGTCGGCCTCGCCGAATGGCTGGCGATCACCTACCGGCCGCGCGGCGTGCGGGTCAGCGCGCTGTGCCCGCTGGGCGTCCGGACGGCGCTGCTCGAACCCGGCATCGCCGCCGGCCACCCGGCCGCGCTGGCGATCGCCGCGGCCGCACCGCTGCTCGAACCCGAGGACGTCGCCGACGCGGTCGTGCGCGGCCTCGGCACGGAGGAGTTCCTTATCCTGCCGCACGCCTGCGTGCGGGAGTCGTTCGTGCGCAAGGCGGGCGCGGTCGACGCGTGGATCGACGAGATGGCTGTCCAGGGAGGCTGAACGTGGAGTACCGCAGGCTCGGCGCGAGCGGGCTGGCCGTGAGCGAGATCGCCTACGGCAACTGGCAGACGCACGACGCACCCGGCTGCGTCGCCGCGGCGCTGGACGCCGGCGTCACGACGTTCCACACCGCGGCGGCGTGGGACGGCGGCGCGGCGGAAGCGTCCTTCGGCTCGGCGTTCTCCGGTGTCCGGCGCGACGAGATCGTGTTGTGCACCGGCGTGTTCTGGCCGGAGGGCCCGGGGCCGAACGACGCCGGGCTGAGCCGCAAGCACGTGATCGCGTCGCTGGAAGGCTCGCTGCGGCGGTTGCGCACCGACCACGTCGACGTCCACCAGCTGCTGCGCTTCGACTACCGGACGCCGGTCGCCGAGACGTTCCTCGCGCTCTCGGATCTGGTGCGGCAGGGGAAGATCCGGTACGTCGGCACGTCGGAGTGGACGGCCGAGCAGCTGCTGCAGGCGCACGAGGCGGCGGTGCGGTACGACGTGCCTTTCATCGCGAATCAGCCGCACTATTCGATGCTGTGGCGCGTGCCGGAGGCCCAGGTGATGCCGGTCGGCGAGCGGATCGGCGTCGGGCAGTTCGCGTCGATGCCGCTGGCGCAGGGCGTGCTGACCGGCAAGTACCGCGCCGGGCACATCCCGGCGGGCTCGCGCGCGGCCGGGCCGGCGCACGCGCGGCCGCTGCTGATGCCGGAGCTGCTGGAGCGGGTGGAGCTGCTGCGCGGCGTCGCGGACGACGCGGGCCTGACGATGGCGCAGCTCGCGTTGGCGTGGACGTTGCAGCACGAGACCGTCGCGTCGGCGGTGGTGGGGGCGAGCACGCCGGAGCAGGTCACCGAGAACGCGAAGGCCGCCGGCGTCCGGCTGGACCTCGACGTGCTGACCCGGGTCGACCAGCTGCTCGGCAGCTTCGTGCAGACCGATCCGCGGCTGGTGTGGTCCCCGCCGGCGTTCTCAGGGTCCTCGGCGTCCTCAGCCTGAGCCGAGGCAGACGAAGGGCCGTCGGAACGGGTCGACGGCGATCGCGTCGGCCAGGGCCAGCGCGGGGCTGTCCCGGACGGCCAGGGCGCGGTAGTAGTCGTCCATCGCGGCCGCCGAGGCCAGGTCGCCGACGCGCGACAGCGGCGCGATCACCGTGCGGGAGCCGCTGGCGAGCAGGGCGCTGGCGAAGCCGAGGGCTTCGTCGCCCGGCCGGATCCGGTTGAGCGCGAGTTCGCAGGCGGCGAAGACGACCTGCCGCGGCGGTTGCCGCAGCCCGGCCATCTCGTGCCCGAAGAGGGCGCCGTCGGCGAGCTCGAGGCGGGAGAACAGCGCGTTCTCCGGCTCGTGCGCGCCGTGCGCGGCGAAGTGGGCGAGCTTGGCGCCGTCCATCGCGCGCAGCACCGACTTCACGGTGGCCTTGGCACCGGTCATGGTCGTCGCGGTGCGGTAGTGCGTGGTCAGCTTCTCCAGCTCACCGCGCGCACCGGCGAGGCCCGGCCCGCGGACGAGCACGATCTTGCGGGCCCGCGGCGACTTCGTCAGCTCGGCGGCAAGCCACGCCCCCGCCGACGGCGCGACGACGGTGGGCCGCCCCCGCAGCCCGGGCAGGACGCCCCAGGGAACGGCGTAGAGCGGCCCGGTGGGGACGATGACCAGCTCGCGATCGCCGAAGACCTCGGCCAGCGGCTGGATGAGCTGGGCGTCGAGCTTGTCGGCCTGCTTGCGCGCCGACGCCATGACGACCTCGGCCAGCCGTTCGGGCAGGTTGTCGGGCGCGAGGGCGTCGAGGTCGACGTTGAGCACGCGCCCGGACTCGGCGGCGGCACCGGCGGACCCGAGCCGCACGAGCCGGCACTCACCCCCGGCGACGACGACGGCGACGAGCTCGTCCCCGGACGCGGCGAAGCTGACCAGCGCCCGTTCCCCGAGCTGCGCGACGACCTCGTTCAGCCCGGCCACCGGCCGCGGCCGCCCCCAGCCCCCGGTGTGCCAGCCGAGCCGCTGAGCCTCGCGGAGACGCTCGTTGTACTTGGCCCGCAGCCCGGCGATGGGGTGGCCGTCGTGTTGCGCTTCCTGGATGGCCTGGCCCAGACCCCGCACCTCGGCGACGCGCGCGGCGAGCTCGGGATCGGTCCCGGCGGAGAGCGGCTCGTACCGGTAGGTCTGCGCGCGGGTCCGTTCGAGCCAGACGAACAGGCGCCGGGCATCGCTGCGTTCGAGCACGAGCTTCACGGCGAGGTCGGCGAGCTCCTGGCCGTGGAGAGCGGTCCCGGACACGAGGTCCAGCCCACCCATACGATCGCGGACGGCATCGAGTTCGGTGAGCCCCGACCGGATCTCGGTGAGCGCCTTGGCCCGGCTCCCCTGAGCGACGGCGAGTTCGGCCCGGCAGAGGCGGCGCAGCATCCGGTAGTCGATGGGGGTGAGCTGCCCGGGGCGGGGCACCTTCTGGAGCGTTTCGACGGCGCGTTTGAGGTTGCCGCGCCGGATGTCCAGGCGGACGGCCAGCATCCGCGCGGTGGCGGCCTGCTCGGTGAGCATCGGCAACGGCATCTTCGCCGCGATGCGGATGGCCCTGGTGGGCAACGCGGCCGGCACCTCGCCCGCATGCAGAGCCGCCCGCACATCGGCGTGCAGCCCGATGATCACGGCGTTGGCAACACAGGTCTGGCACCCGGCCCGGCGCATGCCCCGCCGGGCGGCCGCGGCCATCTCGCGGGCGAGGTCCAGCTCGTCGTTCTTCAGGGCGGCCGATGCACGGTAGAGCTCGACCCGGGCCTGTTCGCGAGCGACGCTGGGCTGAGCGCTCATCTCCAGCAGAAGGTCGTCGAGATGCCTGCCGGCCTCGTCCGCCAGTCCCGCCGCCAGCAGGGCTTGCGCCTGCTCGATGCGCAGCAGCGCGGGCAACTCCATGTCCAGGGCCCGGTAGGTCCGCTCGGTCTCCTCGTAGAAGCGCAGGGCCTCGGGAACGTCCCCGGTCCGCAGGGCCAGCGTGCCCAGGTTGCGTCGCACGTCGGCCACCATCGCCCGCAGCTCGTACTTCTCGGCGAGCTCCAGTGATCGGGTCAGGTCGGCGCGGGCCTGCTGGACGTTGCCCAGCCTCGTGTGCGCCCATCCGCGCGAAGACAAGCTCCGGACGAGCGAATCCATGCGCGACTCCGGATCGGCGGCGTGCGCCATCCGGTATTCCTTGTCCGCGATCGAGGCGTCGAAGTAGCCGAGGCTCTCCTCGTTGCGGCCGACAGCCATCAGCTTGGCCGCGTAGTTGTAGTTCAGCGCCCCGCTCAGCTCCGCGCGGAGCACGGGATCGTCGACCGTCTTGACCAGCAGTCGCACGTCGTCCAGACCCGCCAGTCCGGCCGCCAGGTCCCCGCTGATCTCCGACGACATGGCGACCAAGGTGCTCGACAGGCGGATCCGTGTCACCAGCCAGTCCGTCCGGATGCCTTCGGGCACCGGGTGGATCGAGTCCAGCAGCCCCATCCCGCGCCGCAGCAGCCGGACTCCCTCGTGGTACCGCGCCAAACACGAAGCATCAGTTGCGGCTCGCTGGAGCTTGCGGACCTCATCGACGACTTCCGACGGGTCCAGGTTCGTCACAGGCACTCCACCATGACAGCACAGGCTGTAGCAGAAGACGCCCGCCTACCCTGTGAAGATCGGCAGGCGGGCGATTACAACTTGGTCAAGCTCAGCGTGCGACCTCGAAGCAAGGTGCGCCGCAGTTCGGCGTCACGATGGTGCCGTCCTTCGGCTTCTCCGGCACGTGATCGATGTGCACCCAGCCGAACTCGTCGGGCTCGGGGTGCGGAACCACCGGGCCGGCCTTTTCGACCGGCTCCGGGGTTTCTTCAGGCTTGGTGTCCGTGGGCGTCGACATGGTCGATCTCCTCTCCCCTGGGGATCTGCATGGGGCCGCTCGCCGTGACGGTGAGTCCCCCTCGCGGGGCCCTCTCCCCGCGAACGGACCAATAGTTACACAACGGAGCAGTGATCGGGAGAGTTTTCGCTACGGAAAGTCAGACCAACTTGCGTGATCAGGCGAAACGTCCCGACAGGAACGTCCTAACGAGTGAACTCTGTAACGACGTCCATTGCGGACGTGCATCCCGCCGGGTGGCCGAGCGCGGGCCGGGGCCGTCCGGGGTGAGGTGTTGCGCCGGGTGCGGATGGCAATCATCGCCTCACTCGGCGATGCCTGCTGCCTGGTTCGCCCGAAGGCTCGGCCTGGGCGGTCAGGCATCGACGGCCGACTACACGCCGACATCCGGCCGACGGCTCGCGGGCCTGCTCACTCCGCGCCCGGTCAGCACCGCCCCGAGCCCACGGGTGCAAGCCGTTCTGGGCGTGCGCTCTCCGCTCTCCTGACCGATCGGCCAGGAGAGTCCTTTGTGGACCGCTAGCTCGTCATGCCCGCTTTTCGGTCACCGCCTTGTGGATCGCGCTTACCAGCCTCGCGTTCTCCGGGGCCGCTCCGCCGGGGAATGCGAACCGGCGGCGGTTGTAGCCGTAGGCCAGGCCGCTGCGGGGGTCTGCGAACGCCTGGGAACCCGCCGCGCCGCTGTGGCCGAATGCTCCCTGTCCGAGGACCGGGTAGTCGTCCGAGACGATCGCGAAGCCCAGACCGAACGCGTTGTGGTTGCGGGTCGACAGGTCGTCACCCCGTGAATGAATCTGGGCGAACTCTGCCGCCGTCTCCGGGCGCAGGAGCGGCTCGGGGCCGCTGATCGTCGCCGCGTACATGCCGGCCAGGCCTCGGGCCGATGCCACGCCGCCCACCGAGGCCGGGCTCAGGCGGCGGACCACCTCGAGGTTCGGGAGGTCCCAGAGCTCCGGCGCCTTCGGGTGGTTGCGGTTGAACGCGATCCCCGTGATGCTGTCCGGCGCCGTCGCGTTCGCTTCCAGCTGGGCCAGCTGCTCCGGTGTCGGCAGCATCGGCTGCGTCGTCAGGAACCGGGGCTCCAGCTCCTCCGGCAACCCGAGGTAGAAGTCCAGGCCGAACGGCCGCCGGACGCGCTCCTCGTAGTGCTCCTGGATGCTGTGGCCGGTGACGCGCCGGACGACCTCGCCGGTCAGGGCGCCGATCACCAGCGCGTGGTAGCCGAACGCCGTGCCGGGGCGCCAGTACGGCCGCTGCGGAGCGAGCCGCTCGGCGATCACGCGGTCGTCGGCGATCTCCTCGGCCGTGAACCCGGCGTCCGCGCCCACGACACCGGCGCGGTGCGCGAGCAGCTCCCGGAGGGTGATCGCCTCCTTGCCCGCCGCGCCGAACTCCGGCCAGTAGTGGCTCACCCGCTGGTCGAGGTCGAGCACGCCGTCCTGGACGAGCAGCGCCACCACCAGGTGCGCCGCCCCCTTGGTCGAGGAGAACACGCCGGTCAGCGAGTCTGCGGTGATCTCGGGGCCGTTCCACAGGTCGACGACGCGCTCGCCGTCGACGTGCGCCACGAGCTGGGCGGCGTAGTCGCCGCCTTCGGCGGTCGCGACGGCGGCGAACTCCTCGCGGACGGACTCGAACCCGTCGGCGACGGTCCCCCGGATGTGCTCGGACGACATGGCGGCTCCCTCAGTGATCCTTCGCCTGTGCCTGGGATCAACCCACGCGGCGACGGGGTATTCCGCGTAACGCCGGGGCGCCCCGGAGGGATGTTCCCGGTGTGGGGGCACCGGAATTCGAAGCCGGAACGACCGATACCGCGCGAGCCGGCCGTGGCCTGGCGATCGCGTCGCTGGCGATCGGCGCCTCCGGGTTCACGCTCGCCGTCGCCACCTGGGCGGCCTGGCTGATCGTGCGGCCGCCGGTCGTGACCGCGTGGGTGTACTCGTGGGTCGCGCAGGCGTTCGTGCTGGTCCTCGGCGCACTGTGGTTCGCGTTGCTGCCGATCAGCGTGCTGGCGCTGGTCTTCGGCGTCCACGCCGGTGCGCGCACCCGGCCAGGGCCGGGTCGGATCGGCGCCACCCTCGGCGTGATCACCGCGCTGCTCGCGTTGTCGGGGGCCGCGGTGTTCGCCACGACGTCGTGGCACCAGGTCGGCCCGCCCGTCGCCTACTTCGACACCCGGACGGGCCCGGCCCGGTAGAAGGCCCGCGCCGGCGGGTACCACCGGGTCATGAAGCTGACCTCCACCGTGCTCGGCGCGCCGGAACCGCGTGCGCTCGCCGAGTTCTACTCGAAGCTGCTCGGCTGGCCGATCAAGACCGACGAGCCGGAGTGGGTGACGCTGCGCCCGGACGACGGCAGCGCCGGGCTGTCGTTCCAGCTCGAGACCGAGCACCTCCCGCCGGTGTGGCCGCCCGCCGGCGGTGCCCAGCAGATGCAGCTGCACCTCGACATCGAGGTCGACGACCTCGACGCGGCGACGGCGGCCGCGACCGCCGCGGGTGCCACGGTCTCGGACTTCCAGCCCCAGGAGGACGTCCGCGTCTGCTTCGATCCGGCCGGGCATCCGTTCTGCCTCTGGACGCGTGAATGAGGTGACGCCCCGCGTTCGCCCGGTCACAGGATCCGCTATGTTCGCCTGAGGTCCTGTTTCCGGCGAACGGAGTTGAGTCCTGTGGGGGTGCACCGGATCTGGCACCACGGACTGGTCCCCACCGAGGGGAAACGCCCCCTGGACGCCTTGCGCAGCAGGCTGATCACCCGCCAGCGGCAGCACGACGACTACACGGTCGCCGATCTCGGCTCCTCCGACGACGGTGGTTCGCGCCGGTGCGACCTGAAGTTCGGGTGGACGGGCGGCGAAGGCCGCTACTCCGTTCAGGTATTGCTTTCGCTGTGCTACCACGCCGGCGAAGACCGCGTGGCGTGGTTGCTGGCCGCCGCGTGCACGCGGCCGTGGCGCAGCTGCCACGAAGCGCCGGCGCACCGGATCGGGCTGGAGGAGCTCGGCGCGAGCGGGAGTGACGAGATCCCGATCGAAGCGCCGGTTCTCGCGATGCGCGGCTGGTCTCGCAAGGAGTGCGACCGCGTCGCGGAGCTGCTGGGCGAGGCGCTGGTGGCGGACTGGCGGACGTCGGCGGTGCTGGTGCTCACCGAACCGCCGACCGTGCCGGTGGACGGCTGGCCCGGGCTGGTCAACGTCTTCGACGTCGACGACCGCTTCCGCCGCACCCTCAACCAGCACGTGCCGCTCGGCTACGAGGTGCCGCTGGGCGCGCGGCTGTACGCGCCGTTGTGCGACCAGCTCCCGGACTTCGTCGAGACCGCCAGCCCGGTCTCCGGCGAGGCGCTCCAGGGCGCGATCACGCGGCTGCTCCAGACGCGCGGCCGGACGCCGCTGCCGGCGGAGTGGGCGGAGGTGCCGAGCGTGAAAGCGTGGTACGCCGCGGATCCGTTCGACGCGCCGGAGCGGGAGCCGGACGCCGAGCTGACGGAGAAGCTGGACCGCGCCGAGCGCGAGCTGGCGGAGGCGCGGGGCGTGATCACGATCCTGCGCAAGAAGTCGAAGGCCGACGCCGAGGACCGGGATCGGCACGCCGGCGAGGCCAAGGTGCTTCGCCGCCGGCTCGAAGACCTGTCCGCGATCGACGTCGCGTGCCTGCGGACGCAGCTCGCGCAGCTGCAGGGGGAAGTGGACGACTACGCGCGCGCGTTCGAGGAGACGGAGACCGAACGCGACGAGCTCAGACGCGTGAACGGGCTGCTGGCGGGCACACTCGCCCGGTACCACGGCGCCGGCGACGAGGTCGCCGCCACCGAGCGTCCGCCCGAGGAGTTCCCGAGCTTCGCCGACCTGATCGGCGCCGCCGCGGCGACGCTCAAGCACCTCGCGATCACGGCCGACCCGGCTCCCGCCGCGATCCTCGACCACCACCCGAAAGCCGGTGCCTGGCGGCGCAAGGCGTGGGACGCGCTCCGCACCCTCGACGCGTATGCGTGCGCGCGGACCACGTTGCTCGACGCGGGCCAGGACCCCGGGCCCGAGCTGTCGGACGTGCTCGCGTTCGCCCGGACCGGCCAGCCGGGTTCGCTGATCAGCGCCAACATCATCGCCCTGGCCGAATCGGACACGGTGACCACGAACGAACGGCTCCGGCAGGCGCGGACGTTCCGCGTCGACCCGCGGACGAACCCCGCCGGCCGCGACTACTTCGGCGCCCACATCGCCTTGGAGCGCTTCAAGTCGCCGGCGCCGAGGCTGCACTTCCTCGACGACACCGACCGCACCGGCACGGTGTACGTCGGCTACCTCGGCGCCCACCTGCCGACGTCGAAGACCAACTGAGCGAGAATCGCGCGCATGACGGAGATCGCGCGGAAGCACCTGGCCTACTGCTGGATCGCCCGCGGCGACCGGGTGTTGTTCCTTCGGCGCGGGCCCGGCGTCTTCCTCGCGGGACGGTGGGAACCGCCCGGCGGGACGGTCGAGCCGGGCGAGGCTTTCGAAGCCGCCGCGGCCCGCGAAGTGGCGGAGGAGACGGGGTTGCGGGTGCGGGTCACCGGTGAGCTCGCCCGCGATTCCTGGCCGGACGTCGGCGGGCGCGCGCTGGAGATCCACGCTTTCGTTTACACGGTGGAAGAGGACGGCTCCGGAGCTGTCGTGCTCAACCCGGAAGAGCACGACGACTTCGCTTGGCTCGCACCGCAAGACGCCCGGCGCCTCGAGATGGCGGAGCATTTTCGCCGGCTGCTGTGAACGCCGCGGGTGCGGCGCCGGTCTTCGGTGGCCGGACGGGGGAAGAGTGGTCATGCCACCGACGTTACCGAACACGCGTGCGAAAGATCATCGCTGAATCGGGTGAACCGCGAACTCGGCATCGAAGCGGGGTTTCTGTTGCGACACAAGGGAAACGCGCGTAGGAAGCCCCCGATTTCCACGCTACCCGAAGGCACCGACAAAATGGTCCAGGGGACTCGTCACGGCCGCGCACCAGCCCGAACCGCACCCCCACCCGCACCGAACGACGGATCATCAAAGTCCGTCTCCTGCGCCGATGGGGACGGGCTCGCTCCGCCTACCTGCTTAGGCTGAACCCCTCCACGGTGCATCGGGTCCTGACCCGCCACCGGCTTGCCCGCCTGACTCACCTCGATCGGGCCACGGCCGCCCGGTCCGCCGCTACGAATACGCCGCACCCGGTGACTTGGTGCACGTGGACATCAAGAAGCTAGGCAACATCCCCGACGGCGGAGGCCATAAAGTCCACGGACGGGCCGTCGGCGGGCGTCATAGCGCCGCCCACCGCGACCCTGCCCGGCCGCGCAAAGTCAGTGGCCGCGCCAACCTCGGCTACAGCTATCTGCACAACGCCATCGACGACCACTCACGCCTGGCCTACTCCGAGATCCTGCCGGATGAGACCGAGGAAACCGCAGCCGCGTTCTGGACCCGCGCCCAGCAGTTCTTCACCGACTGCGGGATCACCGTCGCGCGGGTGCTGACCGATAACGGCTCCTGCTACCGGTCCCGGCGGCCACACCGCACTCGCTGGCAAACCACCCGCCAGTCGCGTCCCCAACCTCACGGGTCGATACAGCTAGCGGGGGATCACATACCGCAGCAGCACGCTTTTCCCGTCGGTCAGCACCGAAGCCAGCTCCAGCGAAGCCGGGTCGATCACCCCGCCCACCGCCGCGCGGCTCGACGCTCCGGCCACCAGGAACGGCGCCACCGTCAAGCGGAACTCGTCGACCACTCCCGCTTCGATCAACGACCCGAACAACCGCGGCCCGCCCTCGCAGTCGATGCGGCCCAGGCCCTCGGCCACCAGCGTCGAGACCACCTCGGACGCCGGCACCTCCGTCGCACCCACGACGAACACCCTGGCGCCGTTCGCCGCCCATTCGTCACGCAGCGACGACGGGGCCGCCGCGGACGTGAACACCAGCGTCGGGACCGCCGCCTTCGTGATCACCGGGGCGTCCGGGGGCAGGGACCGCCCGGTCGTCACCACCGCGACCGGGGCGATCGGAGCCAGCCCGAACCGCCGGCGGCGGTCGGCGGAACGCTCGTCGGGGCGCATGCCCTCGAACCCCTCCGCCATCGCCGTCCCCGCGCCCACCAGGACCACGTCCGCGAGGTCGTTGCCCAGCCGGTAGACGATGCGGTCGGCCGGGGTCGACAGGCTCGCCGAGCGGCCCTCGACCGTGATCGCGCCGTCCGTGCTGGACACGAAGTTGACCGCCACCCACCGGGGGTCGGCCGGGTATCGGTAGAGCTGCTCCAGGTCGTGGTCGTCGAGGCCGCGCTCGACCGGCCAGATCTGCCGGATCACTCCCATCGGACCGCCTTCGCCGCCACCGGAGCTTCCGCGGCGCCGACCGCCAGGACGAGATCAGGGAACTTCGAGCGGGCCCCCGCGACCAGGGGTTCGACGCCGGTTCCGGCGAAACCCACGAGATCGGCGCCCTCGTCGACGGCGCGAAGGACCGATTCCCGCGCCGCGTGGGGCTCCGGGAGCGCTGGGACCGCGACCGGCACCAGCGCGCGGTCAGCGCTCGACCAGCCGCCCCGGAACACGAGGTCGGGGGTCTTCATCGCACTCTCCCTGCTGGGCATCCGGGCGTCCCGATCATAAGCGAGACCAGCAGGTGAGCGAGGCGGCTCAGGCGGCCGTCACCGGTTCGCACCGGACAGCCACACTTCTTCGCCGGCAGGTGGCGGGGCCTCGTCGCCGGGCCACCCGACCGTGGCGGAACTCCTCAGGAGGCGATGGCCTCGTTGATCGCCAGCAGCTCCTGAGCGGTGCGCGTGGCGGTGAACTCGATGACTTCGTAGCGGGCGAGGCGGCGGACGACGAACGGATCACTGGCGAGCACGGCGTCGAGCTTGCCGCGCAGTACCGACCGCGTGAGGATCACCTGGTCGGCCGCGCCGTTCCCCTTTCCGGAAACGAGGAATACTCCCTTCGTGAATTGGTTGCGCACCCAGTCCGAATGGTCCGGAAGCGCGTAGTCGACTTCTGTTTCGGGTGCCGTGTAGGTCAGCAGGGCGATGTACATGATTCGATGGTAGAACTCTTCCGGCCGCACCGCATCCGCCTGCCGAGTGTCGGCGGACACGTGTTTTCCTTATTTTCCGGTCAAGAACAACGCAATTCCTTTACCAACACTTTTCGGCATTTCTCCACGATTGCCGTACGCCCGTCGTCGTACGCCGCGGTGCCGCCACCGGGCCGACGCGCCGATCCCCTCCCGGGCGCCACACTCGACGCCATGAACGCACTGACCCGGATCCGGCACGACGCCAGGCGAGTCGAAAAGGTCGCCTACGCCGTCGGCGCGGCACTGTTCCTGAGCGGCGTCGTGCACGCGGTCGCGCTCCTCGCCACCGGCGGCTCGTGGCTGGGACCGCTGTCGATGCGCAAGGCCGTCACGTTCGGGCTGTCGTTCGGGCTGACGCTCGCGTCGGTCGCCTGGGCGACGTCGTTCCTCACGGTCCGGCCCCGGCTGCGCACCGCCCTGCTCGGCGCGTTCACGGCCGCGAGCGTCGCCGAGGTCGTGCTGGTCAGCATGCAGGCCTGGCGCGGGGTGCCGTCGCACTTCGACTTCGAAACGCCGTTCGACAGCGCCGTGTCGATGACGCTCGCCGCGGGTGGCGGGGTGATCGTCCTGACGATCATCGGCTTCACGGCCGCGGCACTGGTCGAGCCCGGCCCGGAGGCGGCGAGCATGCGCCTGGCCATCCGGGCGGGCCTGGTCGTCCTCCTGGTCGCGCTGGCCACCGGCGCGGTGATGATCGGGCGCGGCGTCGTCGCGGCGCGCGGCGGCGACCCGCAAGGCGCGTACACCACCGCGGGCTCGCTCAAGCCGCTGCACGCGGTCGCGATGCACGCGATCCTCGTGCTCCCCGCGCTGGCCTGGGTCCTGCGGTTCACCCGCTGGCCGGAAGCGCACCGGCTGCGTGTCGTGCTCGCGGCGGTCGTGGCCGACGCCCTGCTCACCGCCGTGATCGGCGTCGAGTCGTTCACCGGCATCGACCCGCTGGCCGCGCCGCTGCCGCTCCTCGGCCTCTCCGCGCTGGCCGGCGCCGCGCTGGCCGGCCTCGGGATCTACGCGGTGACCGGTGTTGAACCGTCCGTCCGATTCACCCGTGTCCCCATCGGGAAGGCAAGGGGCCGGTGAAGCGGCGGACGGAGACCACGCGTGCGGCACGGCATGACCACCAGAGGCCTTTTCCAGCAGAGTGCGGCGCACAGCCCGTCGTTCTTCTCCGTGGCGCGCGCGATGGGCCAGCACGCGGACGACCTCGCGGACTTCTGCATCCCCTGCAACCCGTACTTCCCCACCGACGAGATGTTCGGCGAGCTGGAGCGCAACCTCCGCACGATCCTCAAGTTCTACCCGAGCGACGCGGGCGCGATCACCGCGCAGCTGGCGAGCGTGCTGCGGCTCAACCCGTCGACGATCTCGCTGGCCAACGGCTCGACCGAGCTGATCACCTGGATCGACCGGCTGCTCGTCGACGCCAGCATCGCCGTGCCGATCCCGACGTTCGGCCGCTGGACCGACCAGCCGTTGGAGACCGGCAAGCGCGTCGACATGTTCCTGCTCAAGGAGTCCGACAACTTCGAGCTCCGCGTGGACGAGTACGTCGCGTTCATCAAGCGCCGCGGCTCCCGGGTCGCGGTGCTGTGCAACCCGAACAACCCCGACGGCGGGTACCTGTCGCGCCGCGAGGTGATCCGGTTCATGGACGCCCTCGAGGACCTCGACCTCGTGGTGATCGACGAGTCGTTCATCGACTTCGTCGAGGCCGAGATGAACCCGTCGGTGGCCGCCGAAGCCGTCGTGCGGCCGAACGTCATCGTGCTGAAGAGCCTCGGCAAGAACTTCGGGCTGCACGGGATCCGGTTCGGCTACCAGGTGTCGAACCCGGCCCTGACGCGCAAGCTGTCGGGCGCGCTGCCGAAGTGGAACCTGAACTCGCTGGCCGAGACCGTCATCTTCATGCTCGCCGAGCACCGCGCGGAGTACGAGGAGAGCCTCAAGAAGCTCGCTCTCGACCGGTTCATGATGAACTCGCAGCTGAACCAGTTCCCGGAGCTGACGGTGTTCCCCTCGCAGGCGAACTTCCTGCTCGTCAAGCTGCCCGGGTCGGTCGACGGCGCCGAGCTGTGCGACTACCTGCTCGCCGAGCACCACCTGCTGGTGCGCCAGTGCGGCAACAAGATCGGCATGACCAGCCAGTTCATGCGCTTCGGGGTGCGGCCGGACACCGAGGTCGAGCGGCTTGTCGAGGGTCTGCGCGGGGTCGAGCGGCTGGGTGGCGGTGGCCGCCACACGCCGACGATCGAGCTCGTCGCGCACTCCCGCGAGCCGGAACGGTCAATCAGCTGAGCACCTGGGCCATGGCCGGCTCCACGGCGAACGACCGGCCGTTCGCCCGCCTGGACCGCTCGGGCCGCACCCGGCGCCTGCGCCGGCTCGCCGAAGCCGCCCTGACCGGCTACGACGTGCCGGTGGCCCGGCTGACGCCGCTGGGCCGCGGGCTCAACACGATGTTCCGCGTCGACGGCGCGGACGGCCACCGCTACGTGCTGCGGGTGCAGCGGGCGGACGGCCCGGGCACCGCGCAGGTGCGGTCCGAAATGGCGTGGCTCGCCGCGCTGGGCCGCGAGACCGACCTCGTCGTCCCGCGTCCGGTGCCGACGCGGGCGCGGGACCTGGTCACCGTGGTCGCCGACCCGGCGGTGCCGGAGCCGCGCACCTGCGTGCTCTGCCACTGGGTCGACGGCCGGTTCGTCGACGAACGGCTCAGCGCGCCGCAGCTCTACGCGGTGGGCGAGTTCACCGCGCGGCTGCACCTGCACGGCGCACGGATGAACGGTCTCGACCGCGGCCGCGTCGACGACCTGACCGAGTTCGGCCGCTCGCAGGTCGACGGCCTCTCCGACGCCGTGCTCGACCGGGCGGTCGCGCTGGCCGGTGGCGACGAACGGGTCCGCGCCGCCGCCCGGCGGGTGCGCGCGGTCCGCGCCGAGCTGGGGTGCGGCGCCGACGTCTTCGGCCTCGTCCACGGCGACCTGCGCCAGGAGAACTACCTGTTCCACCGCGGCCGCGTCCGGGCGATCGACTTCGACGACTGCGGGTACGGGCACTACGCGTACGACCTCGCCGTGGCGCTCGACGAGCTCAAGCACCTCCCGCAGCGGGACGAGCTGCGGGAGTCGTTCCTGGACGGCTACCGGTCGGTGCGCCCGGACGCGGCGACGACCGACCCCGCGGTGCTGAACGCCTTCGCCGGGCTACGCCGGGTGCAACTCCGGCTGAGAACCTGACGTTATACCGCGGCGCTACAATTGCTACATGGCCGGACGATCGAGCAGCACCACCAGCACCCGCGATCGCCTGCTGCTGGCCGCCGGGCAGCTCCTGCACGAAGCCCAAGGCGGGCCCGTGTCGACGCGGGCGATCTGCGAGCGCGCCGGCGTCCAGGCACCCACGCTCTACCACCACTTCGGCAGCAAACAGGGCCTGCTCGACGCCGTCGTCAACTACGGCTTCACGCAGTACGTGCAGGCTCCCGCGCCCGGCGGCGACCCGGTGGACCGGATCCGCGCGGGCTGGGACCGGCACGTCGGGTACGGCCTGGAAAACCCGCAGTTCTACGTGCTGCTCTACGGCCAGATCGAGCCGGGCGTGCCGTGCAACCTCACCTCCAGCGCCGAGGCGATGCTGCTGGAGCTGTTCACGCCGCTCGCACGGGACGGCCGGCTGCGCGTCGAGGCGGCGGAGGCCGCGCGGCAGTTCGCGGCGGCCAACAGCGGGGTCACGCTCAGCCTGATCGCCCAGCCCGAAAACAGCCGTGACCTGGCGATGTCCACGCAGGTCAGGGAGGCCGTCCTGGCCGGGCTGCTCGCCGAGCGGCCGGCCGAAGGCTCGTCCGTCGGCGCGCTCGCGGTCGCTTTGTCGACCGCACTCGCGGACGACGTCGACCAGCTGACCACGACCGAGCGGCAGCTGCTGCGGGAGTGGTTGCACCGCCTCTCGAACTGACGCCGCTATATTTGCTACATTGACCACCATGGCAAATGTAGCGAACCTCGGTACCTTCGGCGTGTTCCTGTCCCCGCACCGCGACGACGCGACCCGCAAGCTGCACGCCGTCGCGGCGGACAAGCTCGGCTACGGCACGGCCTGGCTCGGCACCGGCCGGGCCTCCATCAGCGACCTCGCGTTCGTCGAGGACATCCTGGCCTCGACCGAGCGGATCACCGTGGCGACGGCGATCGTGAACGTCTGGGCCGACGAGCCGGAGGCGCTCGCCGAGTCCTATCACCGGCTCGCGGGCCGGTACGGAAAGCGCTTGCTGCTCGGGATCGGCGTCGGCCACCCCGAGTCGGTCACCGGGTACCACAGCCCGTACGACACGCTCGTCGGCTTCCTGGACCGGCTCGACGCGGCCGGCGTGCCCGAAGAGGCCCGGGTACTCGCCGCGCTCGGCGACCGGGTGCTGAAGCTGGCCCGGGACCGCACCGCGGGCGCGCACCCGTACCTCGTCCCGGTCGCGCACACGCGGCACGCCCGGTCGGTCCTGGGCGCGGGAAAGATCCTGGCCCCGGAGCAGAAAGTCGTCGTCGGCAGTCCCGAGGAGGCTCGCGAAATCGGCCGCGCCTTCATCCGCGAGCCCTACCTCGGGCTGCGCAACTACGTGAACAACCTGCTGCGCCACGGGTACACGGACACCGACGTCGCCGGGGGCGGCAGCAACCGGCTGATCGACGACCTCGCGCTGCACGGCACGCCGGAAGAGATCGCGAAGGGGCTACGGTCCCATGTGGACGCCGGCGCCGACCACGTGGCCGTCCAGGTCATCGGCCGGTCCGCCGAGGTGGAGGCCGAAAACCACCGGAAGCTGGCCGAAGTGCTGCTCTGATCAGCCGGGCGCGGGCAGGAGGGCGTTCAGCGCGGTGACGATCGTGCGCTCCTCGTAGGCGAAGTGGTCGTCCAAAGCGGACGCCAGGCGGTCGAACTCCGCCCGCAGCCGGGCCGGATCGGTCTCTTCGTCGACGAGCCGCTGGATCTCCTCCTGCAACCGCGCGACGACGACGTGGTCGTCGGCCAGCTTGTCCAGCGTGGGCGCGAGCGCCGGGAACCGCGTGGCCAGCATGGGGAAGATCGCGGCGCCCTCCCCCGAGTGGTGCCGGGTGAGGGCGGCGCAGAAGCCGGTGCACCGGGTGCTCAGGCGATGCGGCTCGCCGTCGCGCAGCTTCCGCAGCTCGGCGCGCAGCCAGTCGTGCACCTCGACGAGCCAGTCGCCCATGCGGCGCACGGCATCGAGCCGGTGCAGCTCGACGACCGGCAGCACGCGGGTCGTCCTCGCCTGGTACTCCGCGAACCCCGGTTCGCGCGCGACGACCTCGGCGAACAACGCGTCGCGGTCGGGCGGGAGCGCGGCCATCGCGTCGAACGTCTCGGTACCGGTTTCCACGGTGACCAGCGGGTTGTGGCGGATGTTGTGGTACCAGGTGGGGTGCCTCGGCGAGCCCATCGCCGACGCGACGACGACCAGGCGGCCGTCGATGTCCAAGTCCCCCAGGGGAATGCGGTGCTTTCGGCCGGTGCGGGCACCGGTCGTGGTGAGCTGGATCAAGCTGCTCCTTTGGCGACGAAGTGATCGCCGGAGGCCGTGAAGCGACACGGAACGGGCGCGCGGAGGGCACACTTCTGCCTGGGACGGCAGAACGTGTCGATTCAAGGGGGCTGAGTAGCCACTACCTCCGTGCGTAGGCCCATCCGGGGCGCGCTTTCACGCTACCACGTAATCAGCGTGCTTCGGCAGCCTTTCGCGCTTCCTCGGCGGCATTGTCGGCCTGCTCGTAGGTTTCCTTCGCCTTCTCGAACTCCGCCGTCGCGCGCTCGGCGCGTTCCTCCGCCTCCGCGAGACGCGTGCGGAGGTCTTCGACGCGGGCCGTGGCCTGCTCGGCCGCGCGTTCGGTGCGGACGAGGTCGCGCTCGGCCACGGCGCGCTCCTTGGCCAGCTCGGCGGCCTCCTTGCGCAGGCGCTCGCGCTCGGCCCTGGCCTGACGGCGTTCCTCTTCCTCGCGCCGGTGATCCCTTTTGGGCTTGGCCGGTTCGGCCTTTTCCACCAGCTTCGCCGGGCGCTTGCCCGCGGACGGCGGAGCGGCGTTCGCGGCGAGGGTAAACCACTGGTCGGTGTCCTGGTGCGCTACGGACGTCAGGCGCCCGGCCACAGCCAGCTCCGCGGTGCCCGGATCGGCCGCGACGGCTTCCAGCGTCGCCTCGACCTCGCGCGAGACGGTGTCGCTCATCGACGGCAGCCCGTGCACGATCCGCCGGACCAGCTCGCCGCGGCGCCGGGTCAGGGCGCGCAGGTCGTCCCCGGCCAGGCGGGTGTGGGCGTCGCGCAGCTCGTCACCGAGCTCGGCCAGTTCGCGCAGCTCGGCGTCGTCTTCCCGGGCCAGCCGGTTGACGATCGCCGCGGCCGTGGTCGGCTTCCGCAGCTCGCGGATCTTCGCCGCGAGCTCGGCGTTCCCCTCGGCTTTCGCGGCCTTCGCCGCCGCGTTGCGCGCGCTGACGAACTCCGCGAGGTCACCCCCGTAGAGCTCGCCGGCCACCGTGTCGAAGTCCATCGTGTCCCAGCGAACCACATCGGACTGGTGCGGGCACCTGCGAAGAGTCATCATCGGGGGCATGTTCTTCGATCTGGGTGTCCGGGACTTCCTCGACCGCGCGGAAACGGTGTACCCGGACCGCGTCGCGGTGGTCGACGAGCCGGACCAGCCCGCGCCGAGCTGGGGTTCGCTCACCTACCGCGAGGTGGCGCGGCGGGCCCGCGCGCAGGCCGCCAACCTCGACGCGCTCGGCGTGCCGGTCGGCGGGCGCGTCGCGATGGTGTCGCACAACGCCGCGCGGCTGCTCGTGTCGTTCTTCGGGGTGTCCGCCTGGGGCCGGGTGCTGGTGCCGGTGAACTTCCGGCTGGCCCCGGCCGAGGTCAAGTACATCGTGGAGCACTCCGGGGCCGAGGTGCTGATCGTCGACCCCGAGCTCGAGCACCTGCTGGACACCGTGACGGCGAAGCACGTCTTCGTCCTGGGCCGCGACGACGACGCGATCTGGGGCGGCGACGGGACACCGGCGCCGTGGGCCGGCGACGAGTCCGCGACGGCGACCATCAACTACACCTCGGGCACGACCGCGCGGCCGAAGGGCGTGCAGCTCACCCAGCGCAACCTCTGGCTGAACGCGGCGGTGTTCGGCCTGCACACGACGTTGAGCGACGACGACGTCCTGCTGCACACGCTGCCGATGTTCCACTGCAACGGCTGGGGCATGCCGTACGCGGTGACCGGGCTGGGCGGGCGGCACATCGTGCTGCGCAAGGTCGACGGCACCGAAATCTTGCGGCGCATCGAAGAGCACGGCGTGACCATCCTGTGCGCGGCGCCGGCGGTGGTCACGGCGGCGCTGGACGGCGCGGCGACGTGGGAAGGCGAGATCCCGGGCCGCGACCGCGTCCGGATCGTCGTGGCCGGCGCACCGCCGCCGACGCGCACGATCGAGCGGGTGCGGGCGGAGCTGGGCTGGGAGTTCATCCAGATCTACGGGCTCACCGAGACGGCGCCCCTGCTGACGGTCAACCGGATGCGCAGCGAGTGGGCGGACCTGGACCCGCACGAGCAGGCCCGCCTGCTCGGCCGCGCGGGGACGCCGGCGCTGGGCGTCCGGATCGCCGTCGACACGGACGGCGAGGTGCTCGCGCAGTCGAACCACAACCTGGACGGGTACTGGGAGAACCCGGCGGAGACCGCCCGGGTCCAGGAGGGGAACTGGTTCCACACGGGTGACGGCGGGACGTTCGAAGACGGGTACCTGACGATCGCGGACCGCAAGAAGGACGTGATCATCTCGGGTGGCGAGAACGTGTCGTCGATCGAGGTGGAGGACGCGCTGATCTCGCACCCGGCGGTCCGCGAGGCGGCAGTGATCGGCATCCCGGACGAGAAGTGGGGCGAGCTGGTGACGGCTCTGGTGGTCACGTCCGCGGACGTGACTTCGGAGGAGCTGATCAAGCACTGCCGCGAATATTTGGCGGGGTACAAGTGCCCGAAGCGGGTGGAGTTCCTGGACGAGCTTCCCCGGACGGCGACCGGGAAGATCCAGAAGTTCAAGCTGCGGGAGCCGTTTTGGCAGGACCGGAACCGTCAGGTCAACTGAGGTTCTTCTTCGACGCGGGCTCCGGGGCCGTGCTCTGGGGTGACGTGGGGCCGGTGGACCCGCCGATGAGCCGTGCGTTGCGTGCTTCGCTGGACAGCTTGATCGAGCAGTACGACGAGTCGATGAACTGGGACTACCCGCCGGACCCGGGGCCGTGGCGGGAGGCTCGGTGCGTGCGGTTCAACGCCGACGTCCGGGCGGCGTTGGCGCGGTTGCGGGCCGAGCTGGGACGGGAGATCGAGGACGGGTTCACCGAGCTGCACGAGGATCCGGACTTGGACCGGTACCTCGCCGACCCGAAGGGCTTCAAGCGCCAAGGCATGTCTGACATGCATTGGTCCAGGTCATCACGGCGTGAAGGCAACCGCTGACCGGCGACGCCAGGTCCAGATCACCGGACAGCATCCCAGCCGCCGGCCGAGACCTTTGCAGCCAAGACCTTTGTCCGACGCGCGCTGGGTCAGGTCTGACAAAGGCTCGGTCCAGGCGATCACGGCATGAGGACGACCGCGCAGCGGTAAACGGTAGCGAACTTGTCGTAGCGAGTGGCCAGGCGGCGCCACTGTTTCAGCAGGGTGAAGCGGCGTTCGACGACGTTGCGGCCGCGGTAGCCCACCGCGTCGAACGCCGGTGGCCGAACGCCGCGGGAACCGCGGCGCTGGCGATGCCCGACCTGGTCGGCAGGTTCGGGGATCACAGAAGTGATGCCGCGTGCACGCAGATGCCCGCGGATCGCCCGCGAGGAGTAAGCCTTATCGCCACGAACACGGCCGGGCCGAGTGCGAGCCCGGCCGCGTGCGAGCCGAGCGACGCGCAGATGACGCATGAGGTGCGGGAACATCGGCGCGTCGCCGACCTGCCGGGGCCCGACCAACACCACCAGCGGTCGACCTTTCCGTCGACGAGATGATGCACTTTGGTGCTCCAACCGCCGCGGGAGCGGCCGATCGCGTGATCAGGCGGCTCGGTCAGCAGATCCGGGTAATTCGACCCAGCCCCCTGTGGCGCGGGTGATGGTGGTGGCGTGCTGATGCGCTCGCGCGATCGTGGAATCGACCGACACCGACCAATCCACCAGGCCGGCCGCTGCCGCAATCTTTGTCCGGCGCGCGTTAGCGGACCAGGCGGAAGAACGTCCGCACCTCGTCCGCGAACAGCTCAGGCTGCTCGTAAGCCGCGAAGTGGCCGCCCCGCGGCAGCTCGTTCCAATGCCGGATGTCCGTGTACCGCTTCTCCGCCCACCGGCGTGACGGCCGGGGCATCTCCGCCGGGAAGATCGAACAGCCCGTCGGCACGTCCACCGTGTCGTCCGTCGACTCCGAGAACCACCGCTGGACTTTCCGGATGCTCTCCCAGTACAACCGCGCCGACGACGCCGCCGTGCCGGTCAGCCAATACAGCGTGACGTCGTCGAGGAGCTCGTCGCGGGTGAACGGGAAGCCGTCGGACCACGCGTGGAACTTCTCCACCAGCCAGCCGCACAGGCCCGCCGGGGAGTCCAGCAGGCCGTACCCCACCGTCTGCGGGCGGGTCGACTGCAGCACCGAGTAGCCGTCCTCCCATCGCGAAGCGTGGTCCAACGCGGAAAGCGCGGCCCGCTCGGCCGGAGTCAGGTCGTCGAACGTCGCCGGGTCGGGGGCCGCGATCGGCGGGTTCAGGTGGATGCCCGCCAGATGGGCCGCGTCCCGCTGGGCCAGCGATGTCGTGATCGACGTCCCCCAGTCGCCGCCCTGGGCGCCGTAGCGGGAGTAGCCGAGGCCGGCCATCAGCGCGGCCCACGCCGCCGCGATGCGCTCGATCCCCCAGCCCGGCGACGACGGCTTGTCGCTGAAGCCGTAGCCCGGCAGCGACGGGATCACCAGGTGGAACTCGCGGGACAGCGGCTCGATCACCTTCAGGAACTCGACGAACGACCCGGGCCAGCCGTGCGTCAGGATCAGCGGGAGCGCGGCGGGATCCGGCGAACGCACGTGCAGGTAGTGGATCCCCAGACCGTCGATTTCCGTGCGGTACTGCGGAAAACGGTTCACCCGCGCTTCCAGGGACCGCCAGTCGTAGCCGGAAGCCCAGTAGTCGCACAGAGAACGCAGATATCCCAGCGGCGTGCCCTGGCTCCAGTCGTCCGGCCCGGCCTCGGGCCAGCGCGTCGCCCGCAGTCGCGCCCGCAGGTCGTCGAGCGCCTCCTGGGGGACGTCGATCCGGAACGGCGTGCTCACGCCGGGACGTAGGTCAGCTGGACGACGCCGTTGCCGAACGTGGACGACTTCTTCAGCACCAGCGGAAACGTCGGCCCTTCGGCGGGGAACAGCCGTTTCCCCCGGCCCACGACGATCGGGTACAGCAGCAGGTTCAGCTCGTCGACCAGGCCCTCCGACAGCAGCCAGCGCACCGCCGTCGTGCTGCCGCTGGTCATGATGTCGCCGCCGGGTGACACCTTCAGGGCCCGGACGGCCGCGGCCGGGTCGCCGGTCAGCAGGGTCGAGTTGTTCCAGCTCACATCGGACAACGTGGACGAAAGCACGTACTTGCGTACGTTGTTCATGAACTCGGCACCCTCGTCGTCCTCGACGGTCCGGCCGGGCCACGCCTCGGCGAACCCTTCGTAGGTGACGCGCCCGAGCAGCATCGCGTCGGCCGCCGCCATCCCGCCGCCGACGGCCTGGCCGATTTCGTCGTTCCAGTACGGGAGAGACCACTTGTCGGGCGCCTCGACCACGCCGTCGAGCGAGATGAACAGGTTCGAAACGATCTTGCGCACCGGGCCCCCTTTCGGTTGAGGGGTACCACTATGACCGAAAACCCGGGGAAACGCTAAGACCGTCCACTCGCGACGGTCTCGCGGACGCGCGCGCTGTCGGCTTCCGCGCGGGCTCGTTCCTCCTCGGTCGCCGGCTCCAGGCGGGCCGGGACGTCCTTGTGGTGCGGGGTGCCCGCGATCGGGTCGCGGTCCAGCGCGTCGGTCAGCAGGTTGATGCGCGGGCCGCTGACCACGCGGTTGCCGTGCGCGTCCGGGTGGGCCATGCCGTAGCCGTGCGGCAGGGAAAGCTGACCCGGGCGCAGCGCCGGGTCGGCCTCGGCGCGGACGACCACCCGGCCCGCCGGCGTCACCACCGCCACCCAGTCCCCCGCCGAAGCGCCGGCCGCGGCCAGCTCTTCGGGACGCGCGCGCAGCGCACCGTCGGGATCCGTGCGGCGCCAGCGCGGGTCGCGCAGGATCTGGTTCGCGTTGTGCGCCCGGCGCTGGCCGTTGATCAGGGAGAACGGGAACGCCGGATCCGGACGTTCGGCCGCCGGGTCCAAGGAGCCGAGCCAGTCCAGCAGCTCCGGTACCGCCAACCGGACCCGCGAGCGGCGCATCAGGCTCCACACCTCGTCCTGCTCGTGGGTCGAAAACGGCGTGGGACCGGCCAGTACGCGGGCGAACAACTCCTCGCCGAGCGAAAGACCCGTGGCGGAACTGCCCAAAGCGCGTTGCACCGGCACGGTCATCGTCTTCGCCGCCCGGTGACACCCGGCCCACAGCGGCGCGATCGACGCCGCGCCGCCGGGCAGCGACGCGCCCAGCGTCCGGTACAGCAGCACCGGCAGGATCGCGGACCGCTCCGGCATCGCCTGCACCAGCGCCCCGATCCCCGCCTGCAGCTCCGCACGCGGCCCGGCGGCCAGCGACGCGAGGACGTCGGACGGCGGCAGCACGCCCAGCGCGTCGAACAGCCGCGTGTAGATCTCGGCTTCGACGAGCGTGCCCGGCAGCGGGTCCAGCAACGGCGGCCGCAGCTGGAAGTAGTTCGTCGGCCATTCGAAGGTGAAGAGCGTGAACTCCCACTTCTCGTGCTGGGACGCCGCCGGCAGCACGTATTCCGCCAGCGCGGCCGTCTCGGTGTAGGCGACGTCGACGACCACGGACAGCTCGGCCTCCCGCACCGCCCGTTCGACCTCCCGCGTACCCGCGTAGGTGTTGGCCGGGTTGGACGACTCGACCCACAGCGCGCGGACGCGGTTCGGGTGATCGGTCAGGATCTCCTCGGCCAGGGTGTTCGCCGGCAGCAGGCCGCCGATGTACTCGAACCCCGTCACCTCGGACCGGCGGCCGCTCGAAGACCCCCACAGCGGCAGCAGCCACGAGTGCAGGTTGTTCGTGCCACGACGGCCGAAGTGCCCGGTGACCAGGTACACGAGCTTCTCGAGGTAGCTGTTGAGCGTCGAGTGCCTGCCCTGCTGGATGCCCAGCTCGACCCGCACGGTCATCGCCGACGCCGCCAGGATCAGGTCGACCGCCTTCTCGACGTCCACACGGGACACTTCGGCGTGCGCGATCCACTCGTCCACCGGGATCTTCCCCAGCGCCGCCGCGACCTCGGCGAAGCCTTCGGTGCGCTCGGCCAGGAAGGCTGAATCTTCGCCGCCGCGTTCCAGCACCAGCGCCAGGATCGCGCCCAGCAGGTAGGCGTCGGTACCCGGGCGCAGCGGCAGGTGCAGGTCGGCGATCTCCGCCGTCTCGGTGCGCCGCGGGTCGATCACGATCATCTTGCGCGCGGGGTCGTTCTTGATCGTGTTGAGGGCGTGCCGCGCGTTGCTGAACCCGTGCGCCTGCCAGGGGTTGCAGCCGAGCACGACCAGCAGGTCGCAGTGCTCGACGTCCTCGGCGGTGTGCACGAGCGGCGAGCCGAACAGCTGCCCGTTGACCCAGAAGTCGCCGGTCTTCTCCTGCGACAGCGCGTTGAAGTGGCGCGTCGAGTTCATCCACTTCAGCAGCGACGCGCCGTACGCGCCGCCGGAGTGGTTGCCCTGGCCACCGCCGCCGACGTAAGCGAACGAGCCGGGCCGGCCGGCCGCGGTGTCGGCGTCCCGGATCGCGTGCAGCTTCGCGGCGATCTCGGTGAACGCGGTCTCCCAGTCGATGGGCTCGTGGGTGCCGTCGGGACGCCGGCGCAGCGGGGTCGTCAGCCGGTCTTCGTGGTCGCCGTACCAGGTCAGGCGCTGCGCCTTCTGGCACAGGTACCCGGCCGAGCGGGGGTGCGCCTTGTCGCCGCGGACGCGGGTGATCTTCCGCCCGTCGAGCTGCACTTCCAGCCCGCAGTTGAGGTAGCAGAGGCTGCACGCGGTGCGGTGCCACTCGCCGGTCATATCAGCTCCAGTGCGCGGCCGAGCGTCGTGAGACGCGCGTCGAGGGTTTCGCCGGCCGGGTAGAGCCGGACGGTGTCGATGCCGGTGTCGCGCCAGACGCCCAGCCGGGCGCGGACCATTTCTTCGGTGCCGATCAACGTCGTGCCGAGCACCATCTCGTCGGTGACGAGGGCGGTCGCGCCGTCGCGGTCACCGGCCTGCCAGCGCTCGCGGACCTCGGCGGCGACGTCCGCCCAGCCCTGCCGGCTGTAGGCGTCGTTGTAGAAGTTCGTGGTGGCCGAGCCCATGCCGCCGAGGCTGAAGGCCAGCTCCTTCTTGCGGCTGCCGACCATCACGCGCAGCTCGTCCTCGTTGTCCGCGAAGGCGACTTCGGCGCCTTGGCAGACGTCGATGTCCGCGCGCGTGCGGCCCGACTTCGCGAGCCCGGCGTCGAGAGGACCGAAGTAGGCGTCGGCGCCTTCGGGGACGAAGCTGGTGCCGAGCCAGCCGTCCGCGACCTCACCGGTCAGCTCGAGGAGCTTCGGCGACAGCGTCGCGAGGTAGATCGGGATGTCCGGGTTCGGGGCGGTGGACAGGCGCATCGGCCGGGCTTCACCGGGCAGCGGCACGTCGAACGCCTTGCCGGAGAACGAAATCTTCTCCCCCGCGAAAGCCTGGCGGATGATTTCGACGGTCTCCCGCATCCGCGTCAACGGCTTCGCGAACGGGACGCCGTGGAGCCCCTCGATCACCTGCGGCCCGGACGGGCCCAGCCCCAGTGCGAACCGGCCGCCGGAGAGGTCGGCCAGCGTCAGCGCGGCCTGCGCGATCGCGACCGGCGTGCGCGTGCCGAGCTGGATGATGCCCGAGCCGAGCCGGATGCGGTCGGTGCGGGCGGCGAGGTAGCCGAGCGCGGACGGCGCGTCCGAGCCCCAGGCTTCGGCGACCCAGCAGACGTCGAGGCCGAGCTTTTCCGCCTCCAGCACGAAGTCCAGCGTCGTGCGCGCGTCCCGGGAGAACTCGACCGTCGTCGCGGTCCTCATCGGCTTTCGATCCGGTCCTTGATCGCGGCGAGGTTGCCGGTCATCGCGGCTTCGAACTCCCGCAGCCGCACGAAGACGATCTTCTGCTCCTTCTCGGGCATGCGGTCGATGGCGAACGACAGCCCGGACCGGCCCGGCCCCATCTGCATCCACTGCGAAAGCCGCGTGCCGCCGTTGTCCGGTTCGAGGGTGAATCGCCAGACCGCGCTCGGCTCGGCCGGGTCCGCGACGGCCCACGCGAACACGCGCGGCTCTTCGCACTCGACGACGTACGACGTCGTCTCCCACTCGCCGAACGCGTCGTGCTTACTGCGGCCGATGAACGTGCGACCGGCCTCGCACCATTCGACGGACTGCAGTTCGGGGCTCAGCGAAGGCATCAGCTCGATGTCGGAGACGACCGGCCAGACGTCCTCCGGCGCGGCGTCGATCCAGGTCGAGACCTCGGCCGTCGGCTTGTCCGCATACCGTGCGCCTGTCCACTCCATCGTGGTCGCCACTCCTCTCGGTGAGCCTCTGACCACGATAGTTGCGTAGATAGACCTAGCCTGTCAACGTCACTCCTGCCGGGCGAACCGCGCTTCGACGTCCGGGCGCTGCGCCAGTCGCGGCGGGAAGCCCGGGCCGCGGCGCATCCGGGTGTCGTCCGGCGCCATCGGCTCGCGGCACTCCGCGCAGACGATTTCGGCGTGCGTGTCGTGCCCGCAGGCGACGTGGTGCACGGTGATCGGCGGGCCGGCCTCGCTCGAAAGCCACTTGTCACCCCAGCGCGTCATCGCGAGCAGCACGGGGTAGAAGTCGCGGCCCTTCTCGGTGAGGACGTAGTCGTAGCGCACCGGCTCGGTCTGGTAGGCGACCTTCTCGAGCAGGCCTTCGTCGACCAGCCGCTTGAGCCGGTCGGCGAGGGTGTTGCGCGCGATGCCGAGCGCCTGCTGGAACTCGTCGAAGCGGCGGACGCCGTAGAAGGCGTCGCGCAGCACCAGCGGGGTCCACCAGTCGCCGAGCAGGTCCATGGTGCGCGCGATCGAGCACGGCCACTGCGCGAACGAGGTCCGTTTCATTCGGCCGAGGATACGCCGTTGTCCAGAGAGACTCAGCAGGTCAGCCGCATGACGACCCGCCGCGCGGTCGGACGGCTCACCTCGGTGAAGCCCGCGTCGGCGAAGATCCCGGCCGTACCGACGAACAGTTCGGCGGGCCAGGCGACCTTCTGCCCGGGAGCGACCAGCATCGGATAACCCTCGACCGCGCGAGCCCCGCGCTCGCGCGCGAAGCCCGGGACCGCCTGCGCCAGCGCGGCGCTCACCCCGCGGCGCCGGAAGCCCTTGCGGGTGACGAAGCAGGTCACCGCCCAGACGCTGTCGTCGGCCGGGTCCTCGTCGCGCCCGGCCCAGACGACGCGACTGCCGAGCAGGTGCGGGTAGGCGGTGCGCGGTTCGACCGCGCACCACCCGGCGGGCTCGTCGTCGAGGAAGGCGACGAGCCCGGTCGCGTGCTCCGCGGTCTGGGCACGGAACCGCTCGGCGCGCCCCTGAGCGGTCCCCGACTTCCACTGCGCGGGCGTCTCCTTGAAGTACTGGCACCGGCAGCGGGCCGGGTCGCCGCGGTCGCCGAAGATCGCCTGCAGGTCCGCCCAGGACGCCTGGTCGACGGGTACGACGGTCAGCATCCCCCGAAGCTAGACCAGGTGGCCGGTGGTGACGTCGACGTGGTCCGGCACTTCGTCGTGCTCGTCGCCGACCGAGAGCGTCCCCGCCGGCTCCACCAGGAGCACGCTCGCGCCCGCCTTCGACGACGGCTTGTGGAACGTCCCCTTCGGCACCACGAACACCTGGCCGCGCGCCAGCGTCACCACGCGCTCGTCCGGGTCGCGCACGCCGATCTCGATCTCGCCGTCGAGGACCAGGAAGAACTCGTCGGTGTCCTCGTGGACGTGCCAGACGTGCTCGCCGTCGAAGCGCGCGAGGCGGATGTCGTAGTCGTTCACGCGGGTGACGATGCGCGGGCTCCAGGCGGCGTCAAAGCTCGCCAGGACTTCGTTCAGGTCGATCGGGTTCATGCTCACCATGGTCGACCTGGCGTTTCCGCCGCGCGAGTGCTAGGAATCGCACATGCCGCAAGAATTCTCGCACCGGGTCGTCGCGATCGTGACCGAGGAGTCCAACCCGTTCGAGATGGGCGTCGCCACCGAGCTGTTCGGGCTGCGGCGGCCCGAGCTGGACCGGCCCTGGTACGACTTCACGCTCTGCTCCGCGACCCCGGACGTGCGGATGAACCTCGGCATGTTCACGCTCACCGGCGTCGCCGGGATCGAGGCCGCCGACACGGCGGACACGCTGATCGCGCCGGCCCGGCCGGACACCGGCGTGCCGACGGACCCGGCGGTCATCGCGGCGATCCGCCGGGCCGCCGACCGGGGCGCCCGGCTGGTCAGCTTCTGCACGGGCGCGTTCGCGCTCGCCGAAGCCGGCGTGCTCGACGGCAGGCGCGCGACGACCCACTGGCAGTGGGCCACCGAGTTCGCCGCCCGGTTCCCGAAGGTGCACTGGGAGCCGGACGTGCTGTTCGTCGACGACGGCGACGTCCTCACGGCAGCCGGCAGCGCGGCTTCGCTCGACCTCGGCCTCCACCTGATCCAGCGCGACCACGGCGCCGAAGTCGTCAACGCGGTCAGCCGCCGGCTGGTCTTCACCGGCCACCGCGACGGCGGCCAGCAGCAGTTCATCGCACGGCCGGTGCCGTCGGTGCCGGACACCTCGCTGGCGCCGGTGCTGGCGTGGGCGCTCGGCCGCCTGGACCGGCCGTTGACGGTGAACGATCTCGCGACCCGTGCGGCGACCAGCCCGGCGACGCTGCACCGGAAGTTCCGCGCGGAGCTCGGCACGACCCCGCTGGCGTGGCTGACGACCGAGCGCGTGACGCTGGCCTGCCGCCTGATCGAACGCGGCGAGCTGCGCCTGGACCGGGTGGCGTCGGCGAGCGGCTTCGGCACGGCGGCGAACCTGCGCCTGCAGCTGAGGCGGCACACGGGGTTGAGCCCGAGCGCGTACCGCCGCCGCTTCGGCCCGGCCGCCTAGCCGAGCGCGCTCAGGGCCGCCGCCAGCGCCTCCTGCTGCACCCGCGCCGGGTAGCCCGCCGGATCGGCCGCGGCCAGCACGTTCAGGCCTTCGACCAGCGCCACCAGGCTCTTCGTCGTCAGCTCGAGCCGCTCGTCCGTCCACTCCGGACGGTAGGCCGCGATCAGCCGGCGGATCCGCGCCAGGAACGAGTGGTTCGCCGCGCGGTGACGTTCGGCCAGGTCTTCGTCGGCCAGGGCCGCCGCGAGGAAGCCGACCCAGACGCGGGACTCGTCGTGGTGACCGTGCGGCAGGTCGACCGCCTGGCCGAGCACCGCTTCCAGCGCTCCGAACGCGTCGGTGCTCGCGGCTTCGGCGCCGTCCGCGCGGACGGCGGTGCGCTCGTAGAGCAGGTCACGCGCGTGCAGTAGCAGGGCTTTCTTCGTCGGGAACGTGTGCAGCACCAGGCCGGTCGTGCAGCCGGCGCGCTCGGCGACGGCGCGCAGCGTCAGCCCCGGCAGGCCGTCATCGGCGAGCACCTGCCACACCGCGTTCGACAGCAGCTCCCGCTGCGCCCCCACGTCACGCTGTCTCGGCACGAAACCTCCTTCACACGGAAGCGTAACAGCTGCTACGGTAACACTTGTTACGGAAAGGAGCACCGTGCCCACCACCATCGCCATCGCGGCCGTGACTTGGGACGATCCCGACGCCGTCCGGCTGCGCGCGGCCCAGCGCACCGAACTCGACGCGCGCTACGGCACCGACGACCACGAGCCCGGCGCCACGCCGACCGCCGAGTCCGTCGCGGTGTTCCTCGTCGCCCGGGACGCCGAGGGCACCGCCGTCGGCTGCGGCGGGCTCCGGCTCCTCGAGCCGGGCTCGGGCGAGATCAAGCGCATGTACGTCGACCCGGCGGCCCGCGGCACCGGCGTCGCGACCGCCCTGCTGCGCGCACTCGAAGACCACGCACGCGACCTCGGCATTCCCCGGCTGCTGCTGGAGACCGGCACCGGGCAGCCCGACGCCATGCGCTTCTACCAGCGCGAGGGCTACGAACCCATCGAGGCGTACGGACCGTACGTCGGCGAGCCGCTATCGCGCTGCTTCGCCCGCGACCTGTGATCGGATTTTCGATGGCCGCCCCAGCCTGAGCTATTGGTGGCCGGGGGCGCACCGGGCCTACCGTCGAAGGCACGGCGATCTGGGGTTCTCTTCGCCGTTCCCCTTCAGCAGACGGAGTTTCCCTTGCGCATCAAGCAGATCGGCGCCGTGCTGGCCACGGCCGCCGCGTTCGTCCTGCCGGCCACGCCCGCGCTCGCGGCGTCGAGGATCGTTCCCCTCGACCTCGCCGCCGGGCAGCAGCCGGAGAACATCGCCCTGGAGCCCGACGGCTCCGCGGACCTGACCTTCGCCTACACCGGCGAAATCGGCCGGGTCACGCCCGGCGGACGCATCAGCGTCCTCGCCCGCATCCCGGTGCCGGACGACGGCGACGTCCCGGTCGTCCACAGGAAACTGTTCCTCGGCGGCATCGTCCGGGCGCCCGGCGGCGACCTGTACGTCGCGGTCTCGACCGGCACCGCGGCGACCGGCCTCTACCGGGTCCGTCCCGGCTCCGCGCCGGTCCAGGTCGCCGCGTTGCCGCCGGCCGGGTTCCAGAACGGCGTCGCGCGCGACCCGGCCACCGGCGACCTCTTCGTCGCCGACTCGTTCGGCTCCACGGTCTGGCGGGTGTCTCGCGGACGCGTCACCGCCTTCGCCACCGGCGCACTGCTCGCGCCGGTGAGCGGCTTCGGCGCCAACGGGATCAAGGTCCACGACGGCGCGGTCTGGGTGTCCAACCTGGACCGCGGCACGCTGGTCCGGTTCCCGCTCACCGGCGGGCCGGGGAAGGTCGTCGCGACCGGTCTCGGGCCGGTCGACGACTTCGCCTTCCACGGCGGCACCGTCATCGCCGCGATCAACCAGGAGAACCGGGTGGTCACGGTCGGCCGGGACGGGGTGAAGACGATTCTGTCCACTTCGGACGGACTGGCCAACCCGACCGCGGTCGCCGTCCGTGGCGACACGGTGTACGTCACGGACGGCGCCTACTTCGGTGGGTCGCCGAACCTCCTTCAGGCGACACTCGCGGCGAACACGTGCACCGCCGAATTGGACGGCAGCGTCACCGCCACGACCTCCTTGCCCGCGGCGAGCGGGACGGAGTTCGCGAACACCCGGTACGGCGTGGTCGGATAGGCCGGGCCGGTCCGGGTGTTCTTGCCCAGGACGGTCGCGACGGTCGTCGCGCCGTACTGGGCGGGGTCGGCGCAGCACCAGTTCGGCAGGCCGAGGTCGGCCTGCCCGGTGCTGCCGTCGGCGTACCGGACGACGACGGTGCCCTGGGCCGTCCCGGTGCCGGTGCCGGCCAGCACGAGCTTCGAGCCGGTACCGCGCACGGCGATGGTCTGCCCGGCCGCGACGACGTTGTCCGGCTGGCCGCTCCCGGCGTCCGGCCAGGTCAGCCGGGCCCCGCTCGCCGTGAACGCCGCTCCGGGCGTCAAGCCCGCTTCGGCGAGTCCTTCGGCGCGGAAGCTGCTGCCGCCACCGTCGAGGTCCCCGGCTCCGACGTGGGCCGCGTCGGTGACGCCGACGTTCCCGTACGCCGCGGCCAGGGAGGCGTACGGGACGGTGACGGTCGCGGAGTCGACGGCCTCGTGCGCACCGAGCCGCGCGAGGTAGGTCGCGGTGGCGGTGACCTGGTAGTCCGCCGGCTTCAGGCCGGCGTCCGGGGTCAACGTCACCGGGACCTCGACGGTCTGGCCGGGCCACACGAGCTTCGGCGCGGCCGCGACGTCGGCGTGGAACCCTTCCGCCTGAACCGCGAGCGTCACGTCCCGCACCGGGAGCGGCGTGCCGTTGGTGAAGCTCACCGTCGCGGCGGCGGCCTGGCCCGGAGCCGCCAGCGATGGCGCGGTCAGCGTCACCGCGCCCCGGTCGTCCGCCGGGAAGATGCCACCGACCGCGCTCGCGCCGTACAGCCGGACGTCCTGCCGGGCGCTCGCGCCGACCTGCCCGGTCTTGACGCGCACCACGCCGTGCGCGGCCGGGTCGTACCACCAGCCCGACTGCGCCCGCTCCAGCTCCGCCTTGCTGCCGTACTGCCGTAGAGTCCCGGCGCCCGCCTGGACGGCGGCCGGTTTCGCTCCCGTGTGGACGGACAGCTGGTAGGTCCGCGCGGCCGGCTTCCCGGGGTAGGTGCCCGTGCCCGCGCCGATCCCGACGGTCACCGTGCCCGGCCCGGACACCGGCGCGTCGACCGTGAACGTCTGCTTCGCCTGCTCACCGCGCTGGTAGCCGCGGGTGACGCCGTCGTCCTCGGTGAGCGTGAAGCTGCCGTGGCCCTGCGGGTAGACGTCGAGGTCCAGCCGGGACTTGTCCCGCGTCTGCCACGACGTCGTGCCTTCGGCCCACATCGGCACGACGGCCCCGGCGCGGACGAACAGCGGCAGCGTGTCGAGCGGTGCGTCGTAACCGTCCACAGTGGTCGGTCCGGTGTAGGTCTTGCCGCTCCAGTAATCCACCCAGGTGCCCTTGGGCAGGTAGATGCCGTTGCGGACGGTCGACTTCTCGTAGACCGGCGCGACCAGGAAGTCCGTGCCGGACAGGAACTCGTACTTCGCCTTGTCCGTCCACACGTTCGGATCGTCCGGGTACTCCAGCGCGAGCGGGCGGACCTGGCCGACGCCGGTCTGGTGCGCCTGCGCCGAGTAGCTGTAGGTGTAGGGCAGCAGCCGCTCCTTGAGCAGCAGGTACTTGCGGTTGATCGACGTGTACGGCTCACCCTGGCGCCACGGCTGCTTGTCCGCCGACGCCCAGCCGTCCATGGTCATCGCGGCCGGCAGGAACGTCTTCCACTGCAGGTCGCGGACGTAGGTCTGCGGGCTGCCGCCGAAGATGCCGTCGATGTCACCGGTGTTGTAGGCGATCCCGGACGTCGTCGCGCCCGCGTACGTCGGGATCTGCCACTTGATGTAGTCGTAGGAGCCGGACTGGTCGCCGCTCCACAACACGCCGCAGCGCTGCGCGCCGGCCCAGCTCACCGGCTGCCAGACGAACCCGCGCGCGTCGCTGTTGTCCTCGATGCCCCGGTGGGCGGTATCGCAGGCGTCGAGCGCGAACTGGTAGCCGGGGCCGACCCAGGCGACGTCCAGCTTGCGCACCCGCACACCGGCCTTGACCTCGTCGGACTGGTTGGGGACGCCGTCCTCGGTCCAGAGGCCGAGCTGCATGGTGTTCTTTCTCAGCCCCTCGCCGGTCTGCTGCAGATTTTCGTAGCCGCAGCCGTAGCCGTCGTTGACGAGCATCCAGCCGTTCGGCATGCCGTTCCCGGTGTAGCCGTCGGCGACCTTCACCGCGTCGAGCGTGTGCCGCTCACCGCGATTTGCATTGTGCAAATAGCAATCCGAATCTCCCGTTTCCAGGCCGTAGATCGGCGGCAGGAACGGCTTCCCGACGAGGTCGGTGTACCCGCCGATGACGTCCTTGAGGGTGTCGCCGACGACGTAGGTCGCGTCGAAGCGGCGTTCGTCGTGGGTCGTCTTGACCGGGGCCGTGAAGGAGTAGCTGCCCGGCGCGAAGGTGTTGCGCAAGACCCCATAACCCGAGGTGGAGGCGTAGAACGGCTGCGAGTTGGGCGCACCGCCGTCGTTCCAGTTGTCGTCGGCGAAGATCCGGATCGTCTGATCCCGGTGACTGAACCGCCCGTTCTGCTCACCGCCGCCGACGAACTGCTCGGTCGCGGTCCTGACCAGGCTCTGCGTGGTCGTGGTGCCGGTCCAGGACAGCGGGGCGGACTCGGCCCAGAGCTGCTTGCGGTCGGCGGCGTCGTGGAGCGCGAACTTCAGCGGGCGCTTGTACGCCCGCAGGGTCGCCTTCGGCGTCGAAATGGCCCAGTAAGCGCCCTTGTCGACGCGCTTCGGCGTCGCCGGGACAGTGGTCTTCGGCAGGACGATCTTGTCGCCGGCCGGGTCGGTGAAGGTCCCGTCGGGGGCGAGCCAGACCCGGACGGCGCCTTCGGCCGGGAAGCTCACGCGCACGGCGGCGGCACCGGACTTCAGCGTCACCGCCGGGCCGTCGGCCGAGATCCCGGTCAGGTCCCCGAGCTGGCCGGCGGGCGCCGCGGCCGGCTCGGCGTACGCCGCCGTGGGCGCCAGTCCGAGGGCGGCCGCGGCGGCCAAACAGCCGAGTGACTGCGCAACTCTGCTCATTAGTCACACCTTTCGCGCATCAACACGCATTGCTGGCTCTGTATAGCGCAGGTTTCGCGCAGTGTCACCCGCCGAACCGGTCCAGGAGCCCGACTCACGACTTCCGTCGGGTCTCACGCTGCGCACCCGAACGGTCACCCGGCGAGCGTCCACAGTGCACACTCCGGGCGCCGGGGACGTGCCCCGGAATTCGCCGGTGACGCTCCTGCCTCTTTCGGTGAACGGTCGAATGCGCGGCCTTGATCGGCACGTGCATCCGCACGCGAGCCGTGCACGATCGACACCGCAGCGGGGAAATGGTTGCTGTGCGCCAAATCCGTCGGTATGTTTGCGCCGTCCCCGGAGAACCGCATCGGTCGCGGGGGTTCGCGCTGCTCGGTCACGGTGGGGAGGCCTGCACCGGGATAGCGCTTTCCGGCGGTAGGGGTCACCGCCGGGGAGCAGGAGGGAAGCAGTGCCTTGGCGTACTCGGGGACGGTCATGGACGACCGGGTGACCGAGCCGTACCTGGTCGGGCTGGAAGCCATCGCGGGTGAGCTGCTGCGCGGCAAGTGGTGCGTCTACCTGCACGAATGGCTCGGTGACGAGCACGATCTCGCCACCTGGCGCGAGGAGGTGGCGACGCACGCGGCGGAGTCCGGCGTCGAGGTGTGCTTCGTGGAGATCCCGCGCAAGGACATGACGCTCGTGGCCAACGTGCACGCGCTGCCGAGCTTCGAGCAGGTCACGCAGTCCGTGGCGGCGCTGGAACACCACCGGCACGCGGTCGCGGGCCGCCGGCGGCGCGGGCGCCGGTCAGCGCGGTGACCGGGACGTGGGGCGGCCCGGCTGAGCCCGCGCCCGCCGATCAGACCGTCGCCGCGCGCTGCTGGGCCGCCAGGAAGTGCGCCGTCTCCGCCGTCGTCTCGTACAACGCCCGGTAGTGCCGGTAGAACTCCTCGTACCGCGCCCGGTTCCCCGCGTCCGGCGTCACCGTCGCGGCGATCGGGTTCCCGCGCGAGGCGTCCATCCCCACCGCCTCGGCCGCGAGCAGCGCGTCCCCGAGGCACGCGCCGATCGTCTCCGCCGGGATCTGCTGCGGCAGCCCGGTCACGTCCGAGACGATGCGCGTCCACAACCCGCCCTTCGTCCCGCCGCCGACCGCGACCAGCCGCCCGGCCGCACCCCCCGCGGCCGCCATCGCCTCGAGGTTGTGCCGCACGCCGTAGGCGATCCCCTCCAGCACCGCGCGGTAGAGCTCGGCCCGGCCGTGTGACGTCGTCAATCCGGCGAGCACACCCCGCGCGTCCGGGTCGAACAGCGGCGTCCGCTCCCCCGCGAAGTACGGCAACGCCAGCAGCCCGCGGCTCCCGGCCGGCACCGAAGCCGCCTCGTCTACCAGGTCCGCGAACGACGCCCCGACGAGTTTTCGCAGCCAGTCGGTCACCGCACCGGACGTCGCCATGCCGGCCGCCAGCGTGAAGCTGCCCGGGACGACCCCGCGCGTGCCCCACAGGCCGGGATGCGGGCGCGGTTCGGTCAGCACCTGGACGAGGAACATCGTCGTCCCGTACATCACCATGACGTCACCGGGCTCGCGAACGCCGACACTCGTCGCCTCGGCCCAGGCGTCGACCGTCCCCGCTGTCACCGGCAGTCCCACGGGCAGCCCCGTGAGCGCGGACGCCGCCGAGGTGACCTCGCCCGCGACTTCCGTCGGCCACAGCAGTTCCGGCAACGGCAGCCCGGGCGCGACGCGCTCGGCCCAGTCCCCGGCCCAGCCGCCGGCCACGAGGTCGTACATCGGCGTGCACTGGCTCGCCGAGTGGTGGTCGAGGACGTACCGGCCGGTCAGCCGGTGCACCAGGAAGGAGCTCGCCATCAGCAGCTTCTCGGTGCGCGCGAAGACATCCGGCTCGTGCCGCGCGAGCCAGCGCACCTTAGGCCCGACCGCCTGGCTGGTCAGCGGCGAACCCCCGCGGGCCAGGATCTCGTCCGCGCCGAGCTGTTCGTTGAGTGCGACGATCTCCGCGCTCGCACGGGTGTCGACGCCGTAGAGGATCGCCGGCCGCAACGGCGTGCCTTCGGCATCGGCCGGCAGGAGGCACGGCCCGATCCCGCTGACCCCGAGCCCGGCGAGCGGCCGTCCTTCGGCGGCGCGCAGCAGGTCGGCGACGATGCCGGTGAAGTCCGCCCACCAGACCGTTTCGGCGTCGTGCTCGAACCAGCCCGGACGCGGTGTCGAGACGGCGTGTTCGCGGACCGACCGGGCGAGCACCGCGCCACCGGGGTCGACCAGCACGCCCTTCGAGCCCGCCGTGCCGATGTCCACGCCGAGCAGCAGTCCCGTCATCCGCCCCTCCACGGAGAAACCGCGGGAAATCGATTTCCACCACGTTATGGTGTGCCGGAAGCACTGTCAACGAACCAGGCTGGACGAGGACGCGGGTGGCGACGATCTCCGACGTGTCGGCGCTGGCCGGTGTCTCGACCGCGACCGTGTCGCGAGCGCTCAACGGAAAGTCCACTGTGGACCCGGTGCCCGCCGAGCGAGGCCAGGGCCGCGGAAGAGCCGGGCGCCGCGAGCCGGAAACACGCGGCAGCTCGACCCGCTGATCTATCCTGGGGACATGCTCGACGCTGTCATCGAAGGCCTGCTCGGCTTGCTCGATGGCGCGATCTCCGACCGGAGAACGCGCAGGAGAGCCGAGAAACGCCAAGCCGGGTTCGCCGAGGGCGCGGACGTCAAGATGCGCTGCTCGCTGCGCCGGCCCGACGACTCCGGTACGTGGACGCACGGCACCCTGCGGCCGGCCGCGGACGGCGTCGTCTGGCAGGCCCGCCTGAACCGCGACGAGCCGATCGCCCTTTCTCCGCGCACCGTTTCTTGGGCCGGTTCGCGGCCCGCGGGCCGAGGGGACCGATTGGCCGTCCCCACCGCGATGGAGGTGGTCACGCTCGACGACGGCGGCAGCCGCCTCGAGCTGGCCGTCTTGACCAGTGATCTGACCGCACTCCGGGAAATTCTCGGCACCCGCCGGAAGTAACCCGACCGGGAAGCGACTTCCGCGCCGCCCACTCCGCGGTTGACTTCAACCTTGCTTCAGCTTTTACCGTCGGAGCCATGACCGCTCCTCCCATCCCCCGCACCGTCTGGATCGCCTCCGGCGTCATGGCCCTCGGCGGCTTCCTCGGCAACATGGACGGTTCGATCGTCGCGGTCGGACTGGAGTCGATGAGACTGCGGCTCGGGGTCAGCCTCATCGAAATCCAGTGGGTGGCGACCGCGTTCCTGCTCGGCCTCTCGGCGGCGCTCCCGCTGACGCCGTGGCTGGTGAAGAAGCTCGGCGCCGGAAGGCTGTGGCTGTGGGCACTGGCGGCGTTCCTCCTCACGTCGGTGGCCTGCGCCCTCGCCCCGGACGCGGTCACGCTCATCGCGTTCCGCACGGTGCAGGGCATGGCCACCGGCGTCATGGTCACGGCCGGGCAGACTGTGATCGGGCTCGCCGTCGGGCCGGAACGGCTCGGCCGCACCATGGGCACGCTGGGCCTGGTCGTCGGGCTGGCGCCGGTCGTCGGGCCGAGCGTCGGCGGGTTCCTGCTCGCGCACTTCTCGTGGCCGGTGCTGTTCTGGCTCAACCTGCCGATCGGCCTGGTCGCGTTCGGCCTGGCGCTGCGGTACGTCCCGCGCGGCGAACGCGGGCAGCCACCCAAGCTCGACTGGCCCGGCCTGACCTTGATCTCGCTCGGCCTGCCGCTGCTGGTCTACACGCTCACCGAACTCGACGCCGTGTTCGCGGCCGTCGGTGTCCTCGCGCTCGCGGTGTTCGTCCGGCGCTCGCTGCGCGTCCCGCATCCGGTGCTGGACCTGCGGCTGGCCGCGCGGCCCGTCATGGGTTCGGCGCTGGCGTCGGTCCTGCTGGCCGGCGCCGGGATGTTCGGCGCGGTCCTGCTGCTGCCTCTGTGGTTCCAGGTCCGGCTCGGCGCCGGACCGGCCGAGGCCGGCGTCCTCCTCGCGCCGATGGGCCTGGCCACCACGGTGTTCGTGCTCGTGGCCGGGCGGCTGACGGACCGCTACGGCGGCGGCACCGTCTCGCTCACCGGGTCACTGGTGGTGCTGGCGAGCACCGTCCCGCTGCCGTGGCTCGGCCCGGACACGCCGACGTGGCTGGTCCAGGCGTTGCTCGTGGTCCGCGGTGCGGGGCTGGGGCTGTCGATCATGCCCGCGTCGACGGCGGCCTACGCCTCGGTCCGCGCGGCCGAACTGGGCCACGCGACAGCGTTGGTCAACATCGTGATGCGCGTGGGTGGCGCGGCCGGCGGCGCGGCGTGCGTGATCGTGCTGTCCCGCGGCCTCACCGCCGGCCCGGCGACCGGGTTCGGCTGGGCGTTCGGGGTGCTGGGGGTCGTCTGCGCGCTCGGCGTGGTGGCCACCGCCCGGCTCCGGCGCGCCGAGCGTTCGTCCACAGTGGACGTCACGGGGTGATCCACCAGGGAACCTGGCGCGAACCCCGGAATGGTGATTTCCTGGAGTCGCTCAACCACTGTCGGTAAGGGGAGAGGCTGACGATGTCGGGGGTAGCGAAGCGGCTGGTGACGGCCGCGGCCGCGGCGGCGGTCCTGGGGAGCCTGGTGACGGCGGCGCCGGCATCGGCCGCGCCGTCGATCGACTGGACGCCGTGCGCGGACGCGCCCGGCGTGGAGTGCGGCGCGGTGACCGTGCCGATCGACTGGGCGCACCCGGACCGGGGCACGGCGAGCATCGCCCTCGCCCGGCGCAAGGCGACGGATCCGCGGGCGCGCATCGGGTCGGTCCTGATGGACCCGGGCGGTCCCGGCGGGGCGGGCGCCGGCGAGGTCAAGGACGGCTGGTCGTTGTCGCCGGAGATCACCAAGCGCTTCGACACCGTGGGCTTCGACCCGCGCGGCATCGGCGGCAGCACGCAGATCAAGTGCGGGCTCGACGAGGTCATCGCCGACCACCCGGAGGTCCCGCACAACCAGGCCGAGTTCGACCAGCTCGCGGCGTACAACCGGAAGCTCGGCGAAAGCTGCAACCGGCTTTCCGGGCCGCTGGGGCAGTTCGCCGACACCGAGAGCGTCGCGCGGGACATGGACGCCATCCGCGCCGCGCTCGGCGAGAAGAAGCTGACGTACTACGGGGTTTCCTACGGCACGCTGATGGGCCAGCAGTACGCCGAGCTGTTCCCGGACAAGGTCCGCGCGCTCGTGCTCGACAGCAACATGGACCACTCGCAGTTCACGGCGTCCGGGTTCCTCGACAGCGAAACGCGGTCGCTGCAGGCGGAGTTCGGCGAGTTCGTGAAGTGGTGCGGCCGGACGCCGAGCTGCGCGCTGCACGGCCGGGACGTCTCGAAGCTGACGCGCGACCTGCAGGACAAGGCCGCGCGCGGGGAGCTGAAGGACCCGCGGAGCGAGGAGGTCATCACCCCGCTCTCGCTGTCGTCGATCATCCAGGGCTCCTTCTACGGCCCGAGCTGGGATCGGCTGGCCACGGTTCTCAAGTCGTTCGCGGACGGAACGCCGCCGGCGGCGTCGGTGCGGCTGAAGGACGACATCCCGGTCAACACCGTGTTCCAGAGCGTGTTCTGCGACGACTGGCGCCTGCCGGTGCACAGCTACGCGGAACTCGAGGCCTACCGGCGGACGGCCGCGGCCTTCGCCCCGGACGTCAAGGTCAACTCCCTGGGCTGGCAGGCGGTCACGGCGTGCATCGGCTGGCCGAACCGCACCAGCAACCCGCAGCACCCGCTGCGGGTGCACGGCGCGCCGCCACTGCTGATGCTGAGCAGCGAGTACGACCCGGCGACGCCGTACGCGTGGTCGCAGGCCGCGGCCCGGCAGAGCGGCAGCACGCTGCTCACCTACGACGGCTGGGGCCACGGCGCGTACGGCAAGAACAGCCCGTGCGTGATCAAGGCGACCGACGACTACCTGATCACCGGCAAGCTGCCGGCCCGCGGCACCCATTGCGCCGCGGTCGAGCCGGGATCGGCCGAAGCCCGGATCGCCGGGCCGAAACCGCCGTCGGCGATCGGCTTCTGACGCTTCTGCCGCTTCCGCCGCGGGGCCGGAACGAGGCACAATCGTTCCGGCCACGCGACGTCGCGGGGAAGGAGCCGAGGATGCTTCGTCGAATCTTCGTCATGGTCGCGGCGGTCGTCGCGGCGAGTGCACTCCTCACGGCACCGGCGGACGCGTCCTCCCGCCACGGCGGGTACCTCGCGCTCGGCGATTCCGTCGCGTTCGGTTACCGGCCCGACGCGGGCGCGGCCTACTTGAACGCGGCCAACTTCAGCGGTTACGCGGAGAAATACGCGTCGCTGCGCGGGCTCCGGCTCGCGAACGCGTCCTGCCCCGGCGAGACGACGGGAAGCCTGCTGGCCGTCACCGCGCCGAGCAACGGCTGCGAGAACGGCTACCGGCTGGCGTTCCCGCTGCACGTCGCGTACGCGGGAAGCCAGATCGACTACGCGGTGCAGTACCTGCGGACCCACCGGGACACCCGGCTCGTGACGCTGACGATCGGCGCGAACGACCTGTTCCTGTGCCGGGACACGACACCGGACCACTGCACGGGTGCCTCGTTCACGGCCGCGTTGAACCAGGTGAGCCGCAATCTCGCGGCGATCCTCTCGGCGGTGCGCGCCCACTACCGCGGCGACCTGGTGCTGGTGTCGTACTACTCGCTCGACTACCGCGACCCGGCGCAGGTCGCGCAGGTCAAGGCGATCGACGCGGCGTTGACGCAGGTGACCCGCCGCTACCACGGCAAGATCGCGGACGGCTTCACGGCGTTCTTCCTGGCGTCCCTGCGCGCGGGCGGCGACCCGTGCGCGGCGGGACTGCTGATCAAGCTGCCGACCGGCGGCTGCGACGTCCACCCGAGCGCGGCCGGCCACCGCGCGCTGACGGCGGCGCTGGCGTTCGCGCGCTGAGTCAGACGGCCTGAACCTCGACGCCGGCGGCTTCGAACGCCCGCACGGCCTCGGGGTCGGCGTCGGTGTCCGTGACCAGGGCGTGCACCTGCGTCGTCTCACAGATCCGGGCGAAGGCGCGCCGGCCGAGCTTCGACCCGTCCGCGACGGCGACCACCCGCTCGGCGCGTTCGACCATCAGCCGGTTGATGCTGGCCTCGCCCTCGTGGTGGGCGAAGGCACCGGCGTCGACGTCGAAGGCGTCGACACCGAGGAACAGCAGGTCGATGGTGAGCTCGCTGAGCACCCGAGTGGCGAGCGGGCCGCTCAGTTCGAACGACTGCGGCCGCGCGACACCACCGGTGACGACGATCTTGACGTTCGGCCGCACGGCCAGCTCGTGCGCGATGTTGAGGGCGTTGGTGACGACGGTGATACCCGGAGCGTCCCCGCGTCCGCCCAGGTCGGAGCGCATGGCCAGCGCCCGGGCGACGCCCGCGGTGGTGGTCCCGCCATTGAGGCCGACCACCATCCCCTTGGCGGCGAAAGCAGCGGCGGCGGCACTGATCCGCTGCTTCTCGGGCACGTGCCGCGCGGTCTTGTAGCGCAGGGGGAGGTCATAGGCGAGATCATTGGCAACGGCGCCCCCGCGCGTCCGCGTGAGCAGCTGCTGTTCGGCGAGGTGGTCGAGATCCCGCCGGATGGTGGCGGCGGAGACGTCCAGCTCCACGGCGACGTCCTCGACGTCGATCTTTTCCCGCTGTCCCAGCATGTCCAGCAGGGTGCTCAACCGTTCGTGCCGGACCATCGGCGGTACTCCCTAGCTTTGACTCTCCGACAGCCTATCGCGCATGGGGTTGCACTGTTGGGTGCCGTTTCGAGCATTATGGTGCATCGAGGGATGTCCGCTGCGGGCGGCACGCCGGTGGGGGTCGCGGGCATCGGTTCACCGACGCGGCTTGGTTGCTTGCTTGCTTGCGTCTGCTTCCACCTGATCGAGTGATGAACAGGTGTGCGACCGTCGGTAATCTTGGTTTGTGGACAGCGAAGCGGTGTGGCGTGCGGATGCGGTGGCTTTGGCCGACCGTATCTCTGCCCTGCTCACTGTTGTGCGGTCTGCTGAGGCGGAGATCGGTTCGCTGCTCGCGGAGATCGAGTCGCGCGGAGTTGTGGAGCTGTTCGGATATCGTTCTGTGGCAAGGTTATATGAGCATCTGGCCGATGTTCCCAAGGCTGCCGCTGAGGCTGTGGTGAAGCGTGCCCGGGCTCTCACCTCCGGTCGCACTCTCGACGGCATTACCGCTGTCGCTCCCGCCACCGGGGTTGCCGCCTTGGATGGCCGGTTGAGCACTCCGATGATCGACACGATCGTCGGGGTGATGGCCCAGGTTCCGCCCGAGCACCGCGTCGATGTTGAGCAGCATTTGTTGTCTTTCGCCTCCGATGCTGGGCACAAGCAGGTCGCGGCGTTGGGTGCGCGGATTCTGGCGCACCTTGACCCTGACGGTGTCGAGCCGGACGCGACCGAACCGGCCATCCCTCGCCGCGAGCTCTCGTTGCGGCGCAAAAGAACCGGGACCGGGGAGCTTCAGGGCCGGCTTGACGACGAGACCGGCACCCGGGCCAGCGCCCTGCTGGATTCCCTGGCCCAGCGCCGCACGACCGACGAAGGCCCAGACTTACGCTCCCCACTGGAGCGCTACGGCGACGCGTTCTCCGACGCGATCGACCTGGCGTTGAACTCGCCGGAGTTGCCGATGCAGGCCGGGGAGCGAGCACACGTGATGGTCGCGGTGTCGTTGGAGGACTTGAAGTCCAACCTCGGCCAAGCGATCCTCGGCGACACCCCTTGCACCGGCCACGCAGAGCCCGGCGACACTGGGACCATGCCTGCAGCTGGCAGCAACCCAGCAACGGTCGGCGGCGATGGAACCTTGCCCCGGGGTCGCGGCCCAGCGACGCTCGGCGGCAATAGGACACCGGCCAAGGCCGGTCGAGCCACCCTTGGCGATCTTGGCACGATCTCCGCGGCCGAGGCTCGGATCCACGCCTGTGACTGCATGCTCATCCCCGCCGTCCTGGGAGCGAAGAGCGAACCTCTCGACCTCGGCCGCCAGCGCCGCCTGGTCCCACCCGGAATCCGCCGCGCGCTCTACCTACGCGACCGCGGCTGCGCCTTCCCCGGCTGCCACCGCCCACCCCGCCACTGCCAAGGCCACCACATCCGCCACTGGGCCGACGGCGGCCCCACCGAGCTGAGCAACCTGGTCCTGATGTGCGCCCACCACCACCGACTCCTGCACCGCTCCGGCTGGCAAGTCCGCATCGCCACCGACGGCCTACCCGAGTTCTTGCCACCGGTGTTCCTGGACAAACGCCGAAAACCCAGACGCAACAACCTCCATCAACCCCTACCGTTCGCAGCCTGAACACGACATGGGAAAGGCCCGCAGCCACCGGCTGCGGGCCTACACCCACGCCCAAGACCCGCAGAACAAGCAAACCGCCATTCGCACACCACAACGCAACGCCCACCACCACGGCACACCGGACCCGGGTCACCCGATGCTCCGCGTCAGACAGTCACCCACTCCAGCCGTGCACCGATCTCGAAGGTTCGCGTACCCACCTACTCGGCCCTGGTCCACCACCCCTGTCACCCCGCCGACCCGCCGACCCGGCCCGCGCGACCAACAACCGGGCCGGACCTGCCGCAGACTCACCCCCACCGCCGAACCAGCAGCCCCGCCCATCATCAAGGCAACCGCAGCCCCGTCGCCGCATCGAACAAATGGACCGACTCCCTCCTCGGCTCCAGCTTGATCGCCTCTCCCCGCCGCCACGGCGCCATCCCCGGCGTCCGCACCGTCAGCACCTCCGACGAAGACTCCGCCCGGCAATACAAATACTGATCACTCCCCAGCTCCTCCACCACCTCGACCACGGCATCGACCCCAGACCCGATCGCCCACCCCTCTGGACGAACCCCCACCACCACTCCGGGCCCTGTCAACGCCGAACGCTGAGCAGGCGTCAGCGGCACCGACCACGGCCCCTCCACCGTCGTCGTCAGCAGGTTCATCGCCGGGGATCCGATGAAGCCCGCCACGAACACGTTCGCCGGCCTCGCGAACAGGCCGATCGGGGTGTCGCACTGCTGCAACACTCCGTCGCGCAGTACTGCCACCCGGTCGCCCATCGTCATCGCCTCGACCTGGTCGTGCGTCACGTACAACGTCGTCACGCCCAGGCGTCTTTGCAGCGAAGCGATCTGCGTGCGTGTCTGCACCCGCAGCTGTGCGTCCAAATTGGACAGCGGCTCGTCCATCAGGAACACACTCGGCTCACGCACGATCGCCCGGCCCATCGCCACCCGCTGGCGCTGGCCGCCGGAAAGCCGCGCCGGCTTGCGGTCCAGGTACTCCGTCAAGTCCAGCAACGCCGCCGCCTCGGCGACCCGGCGACGACGCTCCGGCACCGGCATGCGGGCCAGCTTCAAGTGGAAGCCGATGTTCTCCCCGACCGTCATGTGCGGGTACAGCGCGTAGTTCTGGAACACCATCGCGATGTCCCGGTCCTTCGGCGGCAACGCCGTCACGTCGCGCTCGCCGATGTGGATCGAACCGTCGTCGACTCCCTCCAGGCCCGCCAGCATCCGGAGCGTGGTCGACTTCCCGCAGCCGGACGGGCCGACCAGCACCAGGAACTCGCCGTCGGAAACCGTGAGGTCGAGGCCGTCGACCGCCGGGCGGTCCACTCCCGCGTAGAACCTCGTCGTGTCCTCGAAAGTCACCGTGGCCATCGCGTCCTACTTTCCGGCGCCGAGCGTCAGGCCGGAAATGATCCGGCGGGCGAGCACGAGGTAGAGCACCAGCATCGGGAGCACGACGATCGCCACCCCGGCGATCAGCCCGCCGTACTCCGACTGGTAGCTCGCCGCTCCGTAGAACGTGAACAGCGCGCGGGACAGGGTGAAGTGCGCCTGGTCCTTGAGGAACACGATCGCCAGCAGCGTCTCGTTCCACAGCCCGATCGCGTTCAGCGTCAACGCCGTGATCAAGCCGCCGCGGGCCAGCGGGAGCATCACCGAGAAGAACGTCCGCATCGGCGACGCGCCGTCGAGCGCGGCCGCTTCCTCCAGCTCGTCCGGCAGCGAACGGAAGAACCCCGTCAACAGGAACACCGTGAACGGGATCGACAAAGCGACGTACAGCACGAACAGCCCGTACTCGTTGTCCAGGTGGATCCGGCTCAGCACCACGAACAGCGGGATGATGACCGTCTGGAACGGCACCCCCATGCCGATCGCGACCGCGTTCGTCATCGGCCCGGACCCGCGCACGCCGAGCCTGGTCAGGGCGTACGCGCACGGCGCCGACACCGCCACCGTCGCCACGGTCGCCAGCCCGACCAGCACCACGGTCGTCAGGACCGCGTCGCCGAAGCCCGCGTTGTTCCACGCGTAGACGAAGTTGCGGAACGGCTTGCCGAGGTGGAACCACTGGTACGGCAGCGCGAACGGCTTGGTGAAGATCTCCACCGGCGTCTTGAACGCCGCCGTGAGCAGCCAGTACAGCACCAGCACGTTGCCGGCGGTGAACAACCAGACGATCGCCGACCCCACCAGCCGCAGCGGGCTGAACCGGCGCGAACCGGGCGCCGGACGCGGCTTGCGCGGCACCTTCCGGACCCGGACCTCAGAACTGGAGAGCGTCACGGCGCATCACCCGCCTCAGCAGCACGACCAGCACCGACACCAGCGCGATCATCGCCACCGCGCAGGCGCACGCGGCCCCGAAGTCCGGCGTGCCGTTCGAACCGAAGGTCCGGTCGAACACGTAGACCCCGAGCGTCCACGCCTCGTTCGGCGGGGCGTACGTGCCCGGCCCGGCCAGCACGAACACCAGCTCGAAGATCTTCAGCGCGTTGATCGTCCACAGGACACCGGCGACGCCGACGACGTCCCACGTCATCGGCAGCGTGATGTTGCGGAACTTCTGCCACGGCGACGCGCCGCCCAGCTCGGCGTCCTCGTAGAGGTACGGCGGGATCCGGTCGACCGCGGCCATCAGGATCGTGATGTAGAACCCCGAGCTGGCCCAGATCAGCGACGCCGTCACGACCCCGGTCACGTTGGCCGGGGCCAGGAACTTCGCCGCGTCCGCGCCGGCGTGCTCCAGCACGAAGTTCGCGAGGCCCTGCTTCCCGGGCTGGTACTTGAACACGAACCCGAGGAACATCCCCAGCGCCACCGGTGCGACGATGTTGGGGAAGAACAGGATCGCCCGGACGACCTTGCCGCCGCGCATGTCGCGCAGCACCATGGTGAACAGGAACGCGAGCGCGAACGTGCCGATGCCGCCGAGGAAGACGTACACCAGCGTGTTGCCGAACGCGTACCGGAACGAGTCGCTCGCCCACATCCGCGTGTAGTTGGTGACGCCGTCGGGCCGCGGCGTGTCGCCCGCGCCGGCCCAGCTGGTGAAGCTCAGCACCACGGTCGCGAGCGTCGGCAGCACCAGGAAAGCCAGGTACAGCACCAAAGCGGGGGCCGCGAACGGCCAGAACAGCCGTTTCTTGCGGCGCAGGTGCGCGCCACCGGCGTCGCGGGTCTCCGTGACCCGCG